>NZ_JBIAMM010000004.1:201689-520321 GCF_042874095.1 Streptomyces sp. NPDC004266 | reverse complement strand
CCGGCGAGCCAGATGCTCCACCCGCCGCATCAGCACCATCGTTCAGGCCGTCCACACGCTGATGACCTGCGGCTATTCAGGATGAAAACGGCTCAATCGGCAGAGGTGCGCGGTACCGGCCCGGCTCGTCCGGGATATCGGCCGCAGAGTTCCGGGTTCGAGTCCCGGGGTGGGCACACGGCACCACCAGCCCGCCTAGCCCAATGGCAAGAGGCGTCGCGCTTAGACCGCGAAGGTTCCCGGTTCGAGTCCGGGGGCGGGCACGCAGAGAACGACGACCAGGCCGACGACATCGAGGGGGCGCCATGCGCTGTATCGACTGCACGGAGCCGGCGACCCATCGGGGCCGCTGCAAGACCCACCACGCCGCGTACGAGCGACGACCGACCGTCCGCACCCGGCGAGCACGGGACCGACGACGAGCGGCCCGGAACGACGCTGCTGCACGACTCCGCCGGATCATCGAGCGGAAGGGGCGCGCGTGGTGTGACTGGTGCCTAGGCGACTTCCCCGCGGCGGACGTGGACGTGGACCACGTGCGGCCCCTCTCGATGGGAGGGACCGACACGGACGGCAACGTTCAAGTGCTGTGCCGGGGGTGTCACCAGCTCAAGACGGCGACGGAGATCGGGCGTGCGGCCTAGCGCTGAGTCCACCACGTGATCGCTGCCCCGCCGGCGGTGGTGATCAGGGTGACGAGCCATCCGGGGACGCGCCGCACAGTCAAGTGCAGCCCACCTAGACGGAGTTCCAATGCGGGACGTTCGAGAGTTCCATCCGTTTGGCTCATGACGCTAGGACAACACGTGCCACCACAAGCCGGTAGGGAGAGGCCAAGACCTTACGTCGAATGGTGGGCCCTGCAGTGGAAATCCCGCTCCTCGTAGGGAATGCCCCTCCGCCCCGCAGACCCCGCCCCCCTGCTCGGTACCCGGTGCCCTGGGCTGATGGCTCGAGCGATGGTCACTGGCGCCCGCGGTGCGTAGCACTGCCGTGCCGTCACGGAACGATGATCACGCCCTCGTCTTCCGGGCTACCTATCTGAGCCTTGCATTCCTTCAAATTTAGAATCTGCACCTGCTTGTCCAGCGCGGTTAGTGCGGCGTTTTGCTGCTCCGCATACGCCTCATTTTGGTATTCGTCGGCGTAAATGGCTGACGCAAAGCTTGCATACGATTCACTGTAAGCGGAGCCAGCGGCATGAAGTTTGTCGATCTCGCTTCGCTGCTCGCCTGGCTGCTCAAGTTCGCGCCAACTCCCAACCAGATGCCGAATGGAAACAGAGACTTCCTGGTATGTGTCCGCCGTATTATTTCGATCGGTTTGTGTGGGGTTGGGTTTCCGTATCAGCTCAAGGAATGCAGCGTCCGAAGCCCGCATCTTCTGAAGAATGCCCGGAAACTCCTGTTCGCACATCGCATCTGCCTTGGCTCGCCACTCGCTCAGGCTCGGGGCCTTGCTCTGGCACTGTGTCAAAAAGAAGGCCAAGATGCCGATGGCCGCCGAGCAGATTCCCACCCACCAGCCGATGTGGGCTCGCAGCCTACTTCCTCTTGATTCTGCCGCAGGCTCAGCACCCATGGATGCCTCCTAGAGGCGGATCACGTCTTTAGTGTCCCCCTGCCGTGTTGCCTGCGCATGTCGGTAGATGGATTCACGTTCTCCTTTCAACTGTGCTCCAAGACAAGTGGCGAGCACGAGGTGATGATTACGCCTAGACGACCCCGCCCCCTGTGCTCGGCACCCGGGTGCCCCGAACTGACTGCCAGTGGTGGCCGCTGTGCCACTCACCAGCGTGAGGCGAACGCACTTCGGGAGACACCAGGGACGAGCGCGTACGGGCGACGGTGGCCGAACATCCGGCGCCGCCACCTCTACGCCCATCCGTGGTGCGTGCTGTGCACGAAGCCGGCGACGGTGGCTGACCACTTCCCGGAGTCGCTTCGCTCGCTGCTGTCTCGTGACGTGTCCGATCCGGATGCGTGGTCGCGGCTGCGTCCGCTGTGCACGTCGTGCCACAACCGCGAGACCGCGAAGCACCAGCCCGGCGGGTGGGCTGCCGAGCGTGTCCGTCCGCGCTTGCCCGAGCCTCCGACCAGGGGGTGCCCCCCTCCCAGAGCCCTGAAAGCACGGCAGGGAGGCAAAAAACTCGCATGGCTTATTTGAGCGTTTCGGTGGAAGCGCCCGCCGCTCCCTTTGGATTGCACCAGTTGCAAATCCAGCACCAAGCCCCGCACCCTTAGTCTTCATTGACTTCCGGTCGGGGCTCTTCGTGTTTTGTCCGCCGTCCAGGCCGTGAGGAAGTCGCCTCATCCGAGGTATGGCTGACTGCGATTCTCCAGATAATGCGACAGCCTTAGGTGCTGGGTGTGATGCATGGGCAGGATGTCCAGTTCGACTGAATCCACGAAGCGGAGTTCCGTCGACTCATCAGAGATGCGGAGTTCTCCCCCGACGATCCGGGCCCGAAAGCATACGTTGAACTGTCGCCGCACTTCCCCGTCGCTGTACTCGATGATGTGGCGTGGGTCCGTGTAAGTACCGACAAGGCCCGTGACTTCCACGTCCAGACCTGTCTCTTCCTTGACTTCCCGCACCGCCGTTCCCGGGAGTGAATCGGTCATGTCCATTCCGCCACCAGGCAGTGCCCAAAGGTCGTTGTCCCTGCGGCGCTGTAGCAGGATGCGGCCTCGGTCGTCGGTCACCACGGCTGATGCCGCTACGACCATGCTGTTGGGCTTGGGGGCGTTCGGATCGTCGTAGCACTCGGTTCGCGCCATAGGCTCAGCCTTCCACGGGTCGGGCGGTCTCCCACACGGCCGTGAAGCTCTCTGCATAGGTGTCGAACATCCCCCGTTGCCGTGCCGCCGAAGGTGCCAGACTGGCGCGCCGTAAGCGCTCACGCCCCAGACACGAGCGTTGACCAACATCTGATCGTCAGCGCGATAGAGGCTGTTGTAGAGAGTGGTCCCGTGCGTCCGAAGTTCCACCCCCGGAACGTCAAGCAGCGGTCGGTAATGCATCAGGGCGAGTCGGCAGCGTGACTCGATGCCGTGCCCGAACCTCTCTTCCCTGCCACGCTGTTGAACGTTCTCGCTGTCGGCGTCGCCCAGAGCGATTCTGATCCGGCATCCTTCGGCGGTCCGCTCCTGCAGTAGGTCATTGAGGCGGGGATACGCCTCATGCAGGAAGACGGCGGCGTATACAAGCACGTCGATTCGCTCGGTGGCGTGGCTGAACAGGTCGACGAATGTAGAAACGGGAAGGTCTGCACGCTGGTCGTACAGCGTGACCAGTTCCGGGCTGACTGCCCGCGCCGCACGCGCCTGCCTTAGCGCCGGCCAGAGTGCGTGGACGTCTTCCCCCAGCGCTTCGGCAGCCTTGAGGCCGTCACTCGCCTCGGCGTGCGTCCCAGGTTCGCCCATCGCTCGACACTCTTCGGATCAACGTCCGCTGCGTCGGCAAGGGTTGCGTATGTCCATCCGCCGGATTGCATGACGGCTCGTAACCGCTCGTTCGGCATGCTCGCTGCCCTTCCTGCGCTCCGTGCGTTAGGGACGTTCTACCCCACGCGGGACGTCCCAAAGTGGGAAACGTACGTAGTTCCTACGTCCCCGCTAGCGGCGTGACGATCAGTGCCAGGCGACCTGAGGGGACGACGCAGGATGACCAGTAAGACGCTGAAACAGGGCACAGACGCGAGTCAGTGGGAGTACGCGACATACGCGCCGAAGGGCGAGACGTGCCCCGCGTGTATGCAGCCGATCGCGTCGCTTGAGCGCGTCTACCGAGGGACGCTCGAAAGGCAGTCCGGTTCCCCGGTCGTCGTGTACCGGCACATCGGGAAGTGCCCCTGATGGCTACCGAGGCGGACGTAGGCAGCCTGGCAGAGGACGGCTTGGGCAGGGTCGGCATTCTGTGCGACGTGATCCAGGACTACGAAGATCCGGCCGAGCTGCCAGGCAAGCGTAGGAAGCGCCCTACAGCCTTTCTGCGACCTGAGGGCGGGGGCCGTGAGTGGCTGGTCCCGCCGGACACCGTTCGGCCGGTCTGAGAATCCCGCCCCTCCGCGCGGACACCGACGCGCACGGCGGGGGCGGGTGCACGACGGCGCGGGGACCGCTTCCCCGACACGTCCTCCGAGAGGAGTGCCCATGTCCGCCAAGCTGCCCGAGTTCCAGTTCGTCAGGACGGCCGCCTGCCGTGACGCGCGGGTGAACAACTGTCCCGAGGTGGCGACCAACGTCCCCGGCGTGGTCGCGTTGCGTGCCAGCGAGCGGCCGGACACCATCGTCACGATGACGGCCGCCGACTGGGTTGCGCTCACCGACGCCGTAAAGGCCGGCGAGTATGACGTGATCGCCTGAGAGTAGGTCCCGTGCCGAATTGCCCTCGCTGTGACGCCGAGTGCCCCACGGACCCCGAGTGCGGGTTGCCGTGGTGCGCGCGCTGCGGTGCGCACTTCGCTCTCTCGCTGCCCGCCTGCCGGGGGCTGTGGTGGTCGCGCAACGCTGCCACTCGTCAGCCGGTCCGGCGGCGCGAGCGCTGAGCGGGACGACTCCCCAGAAACCCCGTCTGTGCGCTTCCCTCGCAGCGCATGGGCGGGGCTTTTTACTTGCCTGCGTTCGCTCGGACGCCCCTCAGTCCGATCACGCCGACGGCCGTCCCTAGGATGAACGATGTGACAGCGAGGGCGAGGTGGACCCAGAAGTACGCCGTCGGGTTTCCCGCGTCGTCGAAGGCGAGGCCGCTCCCGTCCTTCCAGAGGTTCTTCGCGAAGGTCACCCAGATCACCCAAGACCAGACGCCGAACGCGAGCAGGAACCAGGAGACGCGGCGGCTGAGCTTCATGGGGTGTCCTTCGGAGTGGGGTGGCCGTGCCCTGCCAGTATCGAACGGGCCTGCCGCGATCTTGCGGCTGGGTCTCTGTACGCTAGTGGTTAGCTGCTTGTGGACCACTTTCGTCAAGAACCTGTGGAAGGACGGGAGCGGCCTCGCCTTCGACGACGCGGGCGACCCGACGGCCTACTTCTGGGTTCATCTGCTGCTCGCCGTCACGTCCTTTGTCCTGGGGACGGTGATCGGGGTGCTCGGGTTGCGTGGGGTGCGCGCCGCGCGCCGCGCGGGCGCCTAGGCCTGGAAGAGGGGTTTCGGGGGCGTGGTCGTCTTTCTGCTGGTCCTGGTCGTGGTGCTCGCGCTGCTCGGGGCGGTCCACTGGTACGTGTGGCGGCGTCTCGTGCGGGACGTCACCGTGGCCGGGAGCCTCGCGCGCCGGCTCGGCACGGCCGTCGTCGTGGCCCTGCCGCTGTTCTCGCTCGCGGCCCTGGTCTCCTCGCGGGCGGGCGCGCCCTTCCCGCTCCAGCAGGCGGTCGCCTGGCCGGGCTTCCTCTGGCTCGCCGTCCTGCTGTACCTGGTCCTGGCCCTGCTCGTCGGCGAGGCCGTCCGGCCGCTCCTGCGCGCCCGGACGGGCCGTCGTGCCGCCGTCCCGGTGGAGCCCGTGCCCGCCGCCGCCCCCGCGGCGCCCGCGGCCGAGTCGGCGGAGCCCGTGCCCGCGTCCGTGACCGGGTCGCCGGAGTCCGACCTCTCCCGCAGGCTGTTCGTCTCCCGGGTCGTCGGGGGCTCCGCGGCCGCCGTCGCCGTCGGGACCGTCGGGTACGGGACGTACGGCGTGCTGCGCGGGCCCCGGGTCAAGCGGGTCACCGTGCCGCTGGCCAAGATCCCGCGCGCCGCGCACGGTTACCGGATCGCCGTCGTGTCCGACATCCACCTCGGGCCGATCCTGGGCCGCGCGCACACCCAGCGCATCGTGGACGCGATCAACGCCGCCCAGCCCGACCTGATCGCGGTCGTCGGCGACCTCGTCGACGGGACCGTCGAGAACCTCGGCCCGGCCGCCGAGCCGCTCGCCCGGCTCCGGGCCCGCCACGGCTCCTTCTTCGTGACCGGCAACCACGAGTACTTCTCGGGCGCCGACGCCTGGGTCGACCACGTCCGCGAGCTCGGCCTGCGCCCGCTGCGCAACGCGCGCGTGGAGATCCCGGCCGGCTTCGACCTCGCCGGCGTCGACGACGTCGCGGGCGAGAGCGAGGGGCAGGGCCCCGACTTCGCGCGGGCCCTCGGCGACCGCGACCGGGCCCGCGCCGCGGTGCTCCTCGCGCACCAGCCGATCGTCGTCCACGACGCCGTGCGCCACGGCGTGGACCTGCAGCTCTCCGGCCACACCCACGGCGGCCAGCTCTGGCCCGGCAACTACCTCGCCGAGCTCGCCAACCCGACCGTCGCCGGCCTGGAGCGGTACGGGGACACGCAGCTGTACGTCTCGCGGGGCGCGGGCGCCTGGGGGCCTCCGGTCCGGGTCGGGGCGCCTTCCGACATCACGATCGTCGAACTCGCCTCGAAGCAGGCCTGACGGGCCGTCGTGACTCCCCGCACCGGGACCGGTACGAGCCGCTCATCGACTTAAATTCTCATATCCCGGACATATACCTGTCATGTGAAAGTTTTTCCTTCCCCCTGTGAAAACCGTGTGATGGGATGCAGCCAGCGCGACGTTTTC
The DNA here is from genome assembly GCF_042874095.1 of Streptomyces sp. NPDC004266. NCBI lineage: Bacteria > Bacillati > Actinomycetota > Actinomycetes > Kitasatosporales > Streptomycetaceae > Streptomyces > Streptomyces sp. NPDC004266. The sequence continues at coordinate 513,765 of NZ_JBIAMM010000004.1, read as the reverse complement.
CGGGGGCCGTCGCATCTCTGGGGTGGTACCAAAAAAAGGAAGCACGGCAATGCGGTCGACGGTCCGTCTGCGGATCCTCATCACTTGTGGAGTACTGGTGGCCGCCGGGGTGGGGGGCTGGCAACTCCTGCCCTCCGACGGCGTCCGGACCGATCCGATCACCGTCGGCACGACCGACGAGGTCACCTCGCTCGACCCGGCGGGCGCCTACGACGCCGGCTCCTGGGCCATGTACAGCAACGTCTTCCAGTCGCTGCTGACCTTCAAGCCGGGTCTCACCCAGCCGGTCCCGGACGCCGCCGAGAGCTGCAAGTTCGTGGGCACCAAGCTCACCACGTACCGGTGCACGCTCCGCGACGACCTCACCTTCGCCAGTGGGCGCAAGATCACCGCCGAGGACGTCGAGTACTCCTTCGAGCGGATGCTGCGCATCAAGACCGACGTGGGCCCGCAGCCGCTCTTCCCGACGCTGAAGAGCGTCTCGGCCGAGGGCCGAACCGTCACCTTCCACCTGAGCGGCCGTGACGCCACGTTCCCGCTGAAGGTGGCCACGGGCGCCGGCTCGATCGTGGACAAGGACCACTACCCGGCCAACCGGCTGCGGACGGACTCCGCGGTCGACGGCTCGGGGCCGTACGTCCTCAAGGAGTACAAGGAGGGCGAGTCCGCGCGCCTGGAGCCCAACCCGCGGTACAGGGGCGCCGTCACCAAGACCGGTCACACGGTCCTGGTGAAGTACTTCGGCCAGTCCGAGGACCTCGCCGCCGCCTGGAAGGCGAAGGAGGTCCAGGTGACGCACCGGCAGCTCCCGCCGAACTTCATCGCGTCCCTGGACACCAAGGACGGCACCCGGATCACCGAGGCGGAGAGCGCCGAGATCCGCAACCTCAACTTCAACGTCCGGCCCGGCTCGCCCATGGCGGACAAGGCCGTACGGCAGGCCGTCGCCGCCGTCGTCGACCGCCCGGAGATCACCGAGGGCGCCTACAAGGGCACGGTCGAACCGCTCTACTCCCTCATCCCGCAGGGCTTCGTCGGCCACAGCACCGCCTTCTTCGACGTCTACCCGGAGCCGAACCGGAAGAAGGCCCAGGAGCTCCTGAAGGACGCCGGGATCAAGACGCCGGTGAAGTTCACCCTCGGCGTCCGCAAGGACGCCACCTACGTCGCCGAGGCCGCCGAGATCAAGCGGCAGCTGGACGAGACGGGCCTCTTCAAGGTGAAGATCCTGGAGGTCGACTGGAAGAGCTTCCAGAAGGGGTACGCGAAGGGCAGCTACGACGCCTACCCCGTCGGCTGGCTCCCCGACTTCCCCGACTCCGACAGCTTCACCGCCCCGCTCGTCGGCACCGCGAACACTCTGCACAACGGCTTCTCCAGCAAGCGGATCGACAGCCTGATCGCCTCGACGCAGCAGTACAGCGACCGGGGCCGGGCGACGAACGACTTCAAGGAGATCCAGAACGAGGTCGCCGTCGACGTCCCGCTCGTGCCGCTGTGGCAGAAGAAGGACTACGTCCTCTCCACGGAGGCGGTCACCGGCTCCCAGTACCTGTCGGACGGCACGGGCATCTGGCGCCTGTGGGAGCTCAACTGGATCTAGGGATCCTGGATCCAGGTTTCTGGATCCAGGCTCCAGGATCCAGAGGGCTAGGCCTTCTCCTGCGGCTTCGGGCTCGTCCGCTTCTGGGGCTTGCCCGAGGCCGCCATCCCGGCCGCCGTCGGCATGAAGTCGGAGAGCAGTTCGTGCGTCTCCTTGACCAGCGGGCGCAGGATCCGGAAGCGGGAGAGCGAGATCGCGCGGGCGGTGACCGGCGCGAGGCGCTCCACCAGGCGCCGGCTGTTGGCCGCGCCCTCCGAGCGGTCGTACACCCAGAACAGCACCAGGCCCATCTGCTGGAGCCAGAGCAACTGCGGGAGCGCTTCCTTCAGTTCCGGGTCGACCTTGACCGAGGCGCCGGCGATGACCCGTCGGTGGACCTCGATCGCCGCCTCGCGGGGGCCCTCCGACTCGGGGGAGAAGGGGCTGAGCGGGCTGTCCGGGTCGGCGGCGTTCTTGAAGAACTGGGCGGCGAACTCGTGGTACGGCTCCGCGATGTCGAGCCAGCCGAGGTAGACCCCGCGGATCCGGGCGGTCAGGTCCTTCTCGGGACCGGTCAGGATGGGCTCGACGGCCGCCTGGTGCTCCTCGGCGATCCGGTCGTAGAAGCCCTGGACGAGGTGCTCCTTGGAGGAGAAGTAGTAGTACGCGTTGCCGACGGAGACCCCGGCCTCCTGGGCGATGGCCCGCATCGTCGTCTTGTCGTAACCGCGCTCCTTGAACAGCCGGAGCGCGGTTTCGAGGATGAGCGTGCGGGTCTGCTCGCTCTTGGGGGCCTTCTTCTCGTCGGCCTTCTTCTCTTCCTTCACGTCCTTCACGGGGCCGAGCCTAACCGGGCGGACCGGGCACCTCGCAGTGCCCGTCCCGGCAGGGCCCGTCGTCCGGCCCCGGCCCCTTGAGGGCCTCGCGCCACTTCGCGGCCGCCAGGACGGTCATCCGGGCGAAGGGCTGTCCTGCGGGAGTGGCCAGCCAGTGGGCCTTGGGCCGGTGGTCGGCCAGGGCCCAGAGGCAGACGATCCAGGCGGAGGTCTCGCGGTAGACCTGGCCCCGGTCCCCGATCACGGTGATCTCCCGCAGGGTGGCGGTGTGGTCGAGGGCCGGGAAGAGGCGTCGCGCCTGCTGCGAGCCGGCCGGTACGAAGTCGAGCGGGACGAGCTGCCTCTGGCGCAGCAGCCAGTGCCTGAGGTGCACGCAGAGCGGGCAGTCGGCGTCGTACAGCACGGTCAGGCGTCCCACGGGGGTCGTGGGGGCCGACATCGCGGTCAGCCCTGGGGTGCGGGCGGGGCCCAGGGGCCGCCCTTGGGCGTGGTGGTCCAGCCCTGGGGGCCGACCGGCGGCACCTGCTCGCGTTCCATGACCCCGCGGCGGCGGATCTTGTTGAGCACGTAGACGTTTCCGAGGTGCATCACGCCGAGGACGAGCAGGACCACTCCGAGCTTGACGGAGAGGGCCTCGAAGAGGGCCCGGGCGTCGACGACGGCGGCGTCCTGGCTCAGGTAGAGGGCGACGAAGCCGAAGTTGACGAGGTAGAAGCCGACCACCAGGAGGTGGTTGACGGCGTCCGCGAGCTTCTCGTTCCCGTGCAGGACGTCGGAGAGGAAGATCCTTCCGTTGCGGCTGAGCGTGCGGGCGACCCAGATGGTGAGGGCCACGCTGATCAGCAGGTAGACGATGTACGCGACGACAGTGAGGTCCATGCCCCACCCTCCCTTGAACGCGTTCAAAAGCTGGCGGTCATGACTGTAGACCTCTTCTTGAACGCGTTCAAGTCTTTGGGGGGGCGGGGTGGCCCCGTCATGCGCCGGGAGCCCGGCATGACCGGCAGGACACCCCCTAGGGTCGGGCGGGTGACGCTCTCCCATGACCTGGCCGGCACCGGCCCCTCGACCGTCGTCCTGCTGCACTCCGGGGTCTGCGACCGCCGGATGTGGGACGGCCAGTTCCGCGCGCTGGCCGGAGCGGGACACCGGGTCGTCCGCTGCGACCTCCGCGGCTTCGGCGACAGTCCCATGGACGCCCCGCACACCCACGCCGAGGACGTGCGCGAGCTCCTCGACCACCTCGGCGCCGAGCGCGCCGCCGTCGTCGGCTCCTCCTTCGGCGGCCGGGTCGCCCTCGAACTCGCCGCCCGCCACCCCGGACGCGTCGTCGCGCTCGCCCTGCTCGCCCCCGCCGCCCCCGACATGGCACCCAGCGAGGAACTGCGCGCCTGGGAAGCCCGTGAGGAGGCGCTCCTCGACGCGGGCGACCTCGACGCGGCCGTCGAGCTCAACGTCGACACCTGGCTCGGCCCCGAGGCCGGGGAGGCCGCCCGCGCCCTTGTCCGGGACGCGCAGCGGCGCGCCTTCGACCTCCAGCTCGCCGCCCCCGAGGAGCACCACCCCGTCGCCCCCGAGGTCACCCGCGACGACCTCGCCCGGATCCGGGTGCCCGCCCTCGTGGCCGTCGGCGCCCACGACCTGCCCGACTTCCGGGCGGTCGCCGACGACCTCGGACGGCTCCTGCCCGCCGCCCGCCGCGTCGACCTCGACTGGGCCGGCCACTTCCCGGCCCTGGAGCGCCCGGAGGAGACCGCCCGGCTGCTCGTCGACTTCCTCGCGGAGACGGCCGCCGACTTCAGCCCCGGCGTATCTGCGAGGTGATCGTCGGGTCGGTGATCCGGTCGTCGGCGGCGAGCAGCAGTGCCTTCGACAGGATCACCGAGAGCAGGCCGCCGTCCTCCTCGAAGGGCAGGAACACCTTCCCCCGGTCCCGCACGCGGTCCTGCACCACGCACAGATAGGCGTCGTCCGGCTCCATCAGCACGTTCCCCGAGCCCAGGTGGATCCGGTACGCGCGCAGCTCGCCCCGGACCCGCAGGAAGCGGTCGGTCAGCTCCACCCGGTCCGCGATCCGCGTCCGGGGCAGCAGCCGGGCCAGCGTCTCGCGCCGGATCAGCGCCGACTCCGTCAGCGGACCGAACGACCAGCTCTCCCAGTACCCGTCGTGGGCCCGGTGCTCCCCGCGGTCCCGCCACCGCGGGTCCGCCCCGATCGACGCCACCCCCACGAACAGGTCGACGTCCCGCAGCGCCTCGGAGAGCACGAGCGCCGGCACGTCGGTCAGCGCGGCCGCCGCCCAGGCGCCCCGCGCGCCCGCCCTCCTCTCGAACCGCACCTGGTCCGTGGAGCAGAGCCGGGCCACCCCGTCCCCGCGCGCGCCCTCGTCGACCAGCTCCACGAAGAACCGGGCCCGCCAGCGCGTCCCCTCCCCGACCGGCAGCTCGCCCGGCGCGGGCAGCTCCTTCACCAGCTCCGAGGACCAGCCGTCCGAGAAGTACCCCAGGTGGTTCCCCGTCCAGCCGCGCTCGGCCATCAGCGCCCGCGCCTGCCCGTACCGCAGGACGTGTCCCGCGAAGCGGTTGGAGTACGAGCCGGTCGCGAGCTCCGCCGGGGTCAGCGGGTACACCTCGCGGAAGACCTGCTTGAACGGCTGGCGCTCCTCCCGCTCCGCCAGCGCGGCCCGCCACTCGGCGACCTCCTCGCCGCCGGCCCGCAGCGGGTGCCACAGCCGCAGCCGGGCGCCCGGACCGACCGGACGCGCCGTCCCGTCGTGCCCGGCGAGGGCCCAGCCGCCGCCCGCCCGCTCCGGGAGGCCGGCCGTCCACCCGCCGTCCGCCGCGTCCTCCGTGACCTCCCAGAGCAGCGCACGGGCCAGGGCCCCGGTCACCGGATGGTCGACGTAGTACCGCTGCCAGTCCTCCGCGGGCCGGACCGTCCCCGCCGCGAGGTGCTCCTCCAGCCGGGACCGCTCGGCCGCCACCAGGCCCTTGAGCTCCTTCAGGGCCGCCCTGACCTCCTTCAACTCCTCCGCGTGCGCCTCCCGGACCTCCTTCGGCGCGGTCTTCGGGAGCCTCCCCTCCGGGCTCCTGAAGGAGAGCGCGACCGTGCCCGGCTCCCGTACCGAGAGCTCCGCCGTGTACGCCCCCATCGGCACCTCCCGGACCCCGCGCCCGTCCAGCCCGAGCGTCGCCACCCCGCGCTCGCGGAGCATCGAGGGGGTGAGGCCCGAGCGCGCGGCGACGGCCTCCAAGGCCTTGGCGATCCCCTTCGCCACCGTCCGGTTCCGCACCTTCTTCGGCAGCCGCCCGAGCCACTGCACGGCCTCCTCGCCCCGGACGCCCCCGCACTCCCCGAGCACCGCGACCGCCGTCGTGGCCAGCGGCTGACTGCGGCAGAACCCGCCGGAACCGCCGAGCCCCGTCCCCGCGTTCAGCGCGACGGCCCCGACGAGCGGCACGACCCACTCGGCGTCGACGTCGAGCGCGGCCCACAGCAGGCCGCGGACGAGGCAGGTGTTGGTGTCGCCGGCGAGACCCCGCTCGACCGCGCGCCACGGGTTGACGTCGGTCACCCGGTGCTCGGGCTGTGCGGCGATCCCCTCCAACAGCCGCCGCACCACCTCCGCACCCTGCTCGGCCTCCCCGAGCAGGGCCGCCGCCGTCCGGCGCCAGACGCGCGTCGCCCGGGGCCTGTCCAGGAGGGCGCAGTGGCCGAGGAAGGCCGCCACGCCCGCTCCCGCGAGCAGCTCCCCGTGCGCCGCGCGCATCGCCGGACCGAACTGGTCGAGACCGTCGAGGACATGACGGGGCAGCCGGCCGGTCACCACGGGTTCCTCCCGGCGCAGCAGCCGGTCCATCCGGTCCCGTATCCCGGCGAACTCGTCGCTCCGGTAGATGCGCAGCGACTCGGCCATCCGGCGCAGCGCCCGCACCCGGGGCCGGTCGAAGTCCCCGGCCTGCGCGGCCGCTGCGAGGGCGATCGGCACCAGCGTCAGGAAGGCGCCCCGGAGTTCGTACGGGGAGACCAGCGCGCCCTTCCCCAGGAGCCGCGCGAGCAGCAGGTCGGCCTCCGCCGCGCCCCACCCCAACTCCTGCTCGGCCAGGGCCGCGAGGGCCGGTGCCGCCCGGGTGTCCGGGCCGCGGGCGGCCCGCTCCTGGAGCGCGATCGCGCACTCCCTGCGTCCCCGCGCGTCCAGGGACGCGAGCAACTCGCCCACCGGCCCCGGCCCTTCCGCGAGCTCGCGCGCCAGCGCCTCGTCCAGCCTGCTCTCCAGGCCCGTGATCCCCACCATGCTCCCGAAGGTAGAGGACCCCACTGACAGCCCTACCTGAACCGCCTCACGCCCGGCACCAGCGCCGTCCCCGCGCAGCAGCCGCCCACCGCCACCGCGGCCGCGAGGAGCGGGACCTGGGGGCCCCAGGCCGAGGCGGCGAGCGGGGCGAGGGCGTACCCCAGGGGCATCGCGGCGAGCGAGAGCAGCCAGTCGTACGAGGTGACCCGGGCGAGCGCGTGGGTGGGCACCGCGCGCTGGACGGCGGTCTCCCAGACGGGGGAGAGGAAGCCGAGCCCCGCCTGCGCGAGCCCGTACGCCGCGATCGTCACCGGCGCGGGCGCGGCGAGGGCGAGCAGCACCAGCGGCAGCGCGTACGTGGCGAGGCCGAGGTTCGCGGTCAGGACCGGGCGCCGGGGGCGGGCCCGGTCGGCGAGCAGCGTCCCGAGGAGGAAGCCGACGGCGCCGACCTGGAGGAGGACGACCCAGGTGGTGCCTCCGCCGAGCCGGTCCACGGCGATGGCGGGACCGAGGGTCATCAGGACGGCGGCGGCGCCGTTCCAGGCGCTGTGGCCGACGAGGCTGGTCCAGTACCAGTCCCGGGAGCGGACCTCCTGCCAGCCCTCGGCGAGGTCGGCGCGGAGCGAGCGGCGGGGGACCGGGACCCGTTTCACCCGTACGGCGGTCAGGAGCAGGGCGCTGACGGCGAAGGTGGCCGCGTCCAGGACGAACGCCCAGCCGGGGCCGACGGTCAGGACCAGGGTGCCGGCGAGCGCGGGTCCGGCGAGGCGGGTGGCGCTCTGGGCGACGCCCATCGCGGCGTTGGCCCGGTGCAGGGCCTCCTCCGGCACGGTGCCCTTCACCAGCGGCGAGCCGGTCGGCATGGCGAAGGCTCCGGCGGCGCCGCCGAGGGCCTCGGCGACGGCGAGGACGGCGAGGCTGGGGGCGCCGCCGAGCAGCTGGACGCCGACGACGAGCTGGGTGGCGCAGCGTACGAGGTCCGTGGTGAGCGCGACCGTACGGGCGTCGAAGCGGTCTCCGGCGACGCCTCCCAGCGGCAGCAGGAGCAGTTTGGGGACCATCGCGCAGCCGAGGACGAGGGCGAGCGCCGAGGTGGAGCCGGTGGCCTCCAGGACGGCGAGGGCGAGGGCGGCGGGGATGGCGGCGTCGCCGAGCAGGGAGAGGGCGCGGCCGGTGAAGAGGAGGCGGAAGGGGCGGGTGCGCAGGGGGTGGGGGACGGGCGGGGACGTGAGGGGGCGCACGGGGGCAGTGGACATGGAGCGCAGGTTATTTCGGCACCGAATAATTCGTCAACGAAATACTTCTCGGGAGAACGGCGCCCCGCCGACGTACGATCACCCCATGGCACACCCCGAGGAACCGCGTGCCCCCCGCGAACCCCGCGAAGCACACGCACCACGTGACTGGACCGACGGGCACGTCGACCGCTGGCAGCCCGTCCTGCCCGGCCTCGACCCCGTCGTCGAAGGCGCGGTCACCCGGATGAAGAAGCTCTCGGTGCATCTGCGCCGGGTCAGGGAGCAGTCCCTCGTCGACTTCGACCTGGAGCGCCACGAGTTCGACACCCTCCACAAGCTCGCGGGGCGCGGCGGCAGCGCCGCCCCCTCCGAACTCGCCCAGGACCTCGACCTGGCCCCGGCCTCCGTCTCCGGGCGCCTCGACGCCCTGGAGAAACGCGGCTTCGTCCGCCGCACCCAGTCCACGACCGACCGCCGCAGGGTCGTCGTCGAGCTCACCGCCTCCGGGCGCGAGACCTGGCTCGGCGCGATGGACGTCCTCGGCCACGAGGAGGAGCGGCTCCTCGGCGTCCTCACCCCCGAGGAACGCGACCTGCTCAACGGCATGCTGCGCCGGATCATGGTCGAGGCGGAGGCGGGCGGCCCCACCCAGTCCTGGCACGCCTGACGGGGGCGTTGTCGGTGGCCGTCCCTACGCTGCTCGGCATGGGAACGGTGACCTTCGTCGACGAGACGACCACGGGGGGCCGCACGGCCGGCCCCCGCCTGCCCGTCACGGAAGAACGGCTCGCCCTGCGGGAGCTGATCCGCCGCAGGGTCGAGCACGAGACGGCCCCCGAGGACGGCGCGCCCGCCTTCGCCCGGGCCGTCGAGGCCTTCGGACGCAACGGCTTCCTGGTCCTGGTGGGCGACCGTCAGGTCGAGGAGCTCGACGAGACGGTGACGGTGGGCCCGGAGACCGAGGTCGTCTTCCTCAGACTCGTCCCCCTCGTGGGCGGCTGACCCCCCCCGGCTGCCCGACCGTCACATGCTCAGCGAGCGCGCGTAGTTCAGCTGTCCCATGACCCAGTGGATGGTGTCCGGGCCCGTCGCCGGGATCATCGTCGAGTGGTGGCGGCCACCGCTGGTCACCGTGACCTGGATGAAGCCCGTCGTGGTCTTCTCCTTCATCAGCAGGAACAGCAGGCCGAGCAGGCAGAAGATGAAGAAGATCACGGCGAGGACGATCGCCACGGTGGGCATCTTCTCCTCGGTCCGCGACATGTCCATCGCGTTCCACACGGCGCCCTTGAGGGGCATGTTGCCGGCCGGCGTGATGATCTGGTCGCCGACCACGGTGATGTCACCGAGGCTCAGCACCGGCGCGCCCCCGCCCACGGGCCCGTGCTGCGGCGGCACCGGCACGCCGCCCGGCAGGGTCGGCTGGTAGGGCGGCGGCGTCTGCGGGTACCCGTACCCCGGCGTCGCGTCCTGCGGGTATCCGTACGCCGGGCTCCCGGGCGCCCCGCCCTGCTGCCCCGGCCCCCACTTGTACTCACCGTCCGCGTAAGGGTTCGGCTCGCTCATCAGTCCCCGATTCTCTGTGCAATGGAAAAGCCCGCTCCTGCACGCCGCAGCGTACAGAAGCGGGCTCTCCGGCCGAACAGGATGTCAGAAGCGACGCGTGATCAGCGCGCGCTTCACCTCCTGGATGGCCTTCGTGACCTCGATGCCGCGCGGGCACGCGTCCGTGCAGTTGAACGTCGTGCGGCAGCGCCACACGCCGTCCTTGTCGTTCAGGATCTCCAGGCGCTGCTCGCCCGCCTCGTCACGCGAGTCGAAGATGAAGCGGTGCGCGTTGACGATCGCGGCCGGACCGAAGTACTGGCCGTCGTTCCAGAAGACCGGGCAGGACGACGTGCACGCGGCGCACAGGATGCACTTGGTGGTGTCGTCGAAGCGCTCGCGGTCCTCGGCGGACTGCAGGCGCTCGCGGGTGGGCTCGTTCCCCTTGGTGACCAGGAACGGCATGACGTCCCGGTACGCCTGGAAGAAGGGCTCCATGTCCACGACCAGGTCCTTCAGGACCGTCAGGCCCTTGATGGCCTCGACCGTGATCGGCTTCTCCGGGTTGATGTCCTTGATCAGCGTCTTGCAGGCGAGCCTGTTCTTGCCGTTGATCCGCATCGCGTCGGAGCCGCAGATGCCGTGCGCGCAGGAGCGACGGAAGGTCAGCGTGCCGTCGACGTCCCACTTGATCTTGTGAAGGGCGTCGAGGACACGCTCCTTCGGGTCGATCTGGATCTGGAAGTCCTCCCAGACCGCGGCGTCCGACACCTCGGGGTTGAAGCGGCGGATCCGCATCGTGACCGTGATGTACGGGGAGGCGGCGGACTCCGCCTCGACCTTGTCCAGTACGGGGGTAGCCATCAGTACTTACGCTCCATCGGCTGGTAGCGGGTCTGGACGACCGGCTTGTAGTCGAGACGGACGGTCTCGGAGCCGTCCTCGCCGACCTCGCGGTACGCCATGGTGTGGCGCATGAAGTTGACGTCGTCGCGGTTCGGGTAGTCCTCGCGGTAGTGACCGCCGCGGGACTCCTTGCGCGCCAGGGCCGAGACGGCCATGACCTCGGCCAGTTCGAGCAGGTTGCCCAGCTCGATGGCCTCCAGGAGGTCGGTGTTGAAGCGCTTGCCCTTGTCCTGGATGGACACGTTCTCGTAGCGCTCGCGCAGTTCGGCGATCTTCTCGACGGCCGTCTTGATGGTCTGCTCCGTGCGGAACACCATCACGTTGGCGTCCATCGTCTCCTGGAGCTCACGGCGCAGGTCGGCGACCCGCTCGTTGCCCGTGGAGTTGCGGAGCTTCTCGATCTGGGCGACCACGAAGGCCTCGGGGGCCTCCGGCAGCTCGACGTAGTCGTTTTTGGCGGAGTACTCGGCGGCGGCGATGCCGGAGCGCTTGCCGAAGACGTTGATGTCGAGCAGCGAGTTGGTGCCGAGGCGGTTGGCGCCGTGCACGGAGACACAGGCGACCTCGCCGGCCGCGTACAGGCCCGGGACGACGGTGGTGTTGTCCGCCAGGACCTCACCCTCGACGTTGGTCGGGATGCCGCCCATGGCGTAGTGCGCGGTGGGCTGGATCGGGATCGGGTCCGTGTACGGCTCGATGCCGAGGTACGTACGGGCGAACTCGGTGATGTCCGGGAGCTTGGCGTCGAGCTGCTCCGGCGGGAGGTGCGTCAGGTCCAGGTAGACGTGGTCGCCCTCGGGACCGCAGCCGCGGCCCTCGCGGATCTCCGTGTAGATGGAGCGGGAGACGACGTCACGGGACGCGAGGTCCTTCATGACCGGCGCGTACTTCTCCATGAAGCGCTCGCCGTCCTTGTTGCGGAGGATGCCGCCCTCACCGCGGGCGCCCTCCGTCAGCAGGATGCCCATGCGCCAGATGCCCGTCGGGTGGAACTGGAAGAACTCCATGTCCTCCAGGGGCAGGCCGCGGCGGTAGCAGGCGGCCTGGCCGTCACCGGTCAGGGTGTGGGCGTTCGACGTCACCTTGAAGAACTTGCCGGTGCCGCCGGAGGCGTAGATGACCGCCTTGGCCTGGAAGATGTGGATCTCGCCGGTGGCCAGCTCGTACGCGACGACGCCGGCGGACTTCTTGACGCCGTCGACCTCGGTGATCAGCTGGTCCAGGACGTAGAACTCGTTGAAGAACTCCACGCCCTCCTTGACGCAGTTCTGGTACAGCGTCTGGAGGATCATGTGGCCGGTGCGGTCCGCGGCGTAGCAGGACCGGCGGACCGGGGCCTCGCCGTGGTTGCGGGAGTGACCGCCGAAGCGGCGCTGGTCGATCGTCCCGTTGGGCGTCCGGTTGAACGGCAGGCCCATCTTCTCCAGGTCGAGGACGGCGTCGATGGCCTCCTTCGCCAGGATCTCGGCGGCGTCCTGGTCGACCAGGTAGTCACCGCCCTTGACCGTGTCGAAGGTGTGCCACTCCCAGTTGTCCTCCTCCACGTTCGCCAGCGCGGCGGCCATGCCGCCCTGCGCGGCGCCCGTGTGGGAGCGGGTGGGGTAGAGCTTCGTCAGCACGGCGGTGCGGCTGCGCTTCGTCGCCTCGATGGCGGCGCGCATGCCGGCGCCGCCGGCGCCGACGATGACGGTGTCGTACTTGTGGATCTTCATGACGTGGATTACCTCAGCCCCGTGCCTAGCGGATGTTCGGGTCGAAGGTGAAGATCACCAGCGTGCCCAGAAGGATGGTGAACACCGTGGCGGTGTACAGCAGGCCCTTGAGCCACAGGCGCGTGTTCGCCCGCTCCGCGTAGTCGTTGATGACCGTGCGGAGACCGTTGGCGCCGTGCAGCATGGCGAGCCAGAGCATCAGCAGGTCCCAGACCTGCCAGAACGGGGACGCCCAGCGGCCGGCCACGAAGGCGAAGCCGACCTTGGTGACGCCGCCGTCCAGGAAGAGCTGGATCAGCAGGTGGCCGAGGACCAGGACGACGAGGACCACGCCGGAGAGGCGCATGAAGAGCCATGCGGCCATCTCGAAGTTGCCGCGGGTCGCGCGAGGGGTCTTGCCCGTGCGCTTGCGGGGGGCTTCGATGTACGGCGCGGGGTTGTCCGCGTCGTAGCGCGGGCCGCCCTCGACGGGTCCGATCGCGGAGGTGGTGTCAGTCGACATGTCTGGCGTCAGCTCCCGAACAGTTCACGTGCGGCGTGGCCGAGGACGGGGTACAGGGAGCCCGCCATCAGCACGACCCAGATGCCCACGACGGTCCAGAGCATCTGCTTCTGGTAGCGCGGGCCCTTGGACCAGAAGTCCACGGCGATGACCCGGAGGCCGTTCAGCGCGTGGAAGAGGATGGCGGCGACCAGGCCGTACTCCAGAAGAGCGACGATCGGCGTCTTGTAGGTCGCGACGACCTCGTCGTACGCCTCGGGGGAGACGCGGACGAGAGCGGTGTCCAGCACGTGTACGAACAGGAAGAAGAAGATGAGGACGCCGGTGACTCGATGAGCCACCCAGGACCACATTCCTTCCCGGCCGCGGTACAGCGTTCCAGCCGGCACGGAAAAACCCTCCGGGAGCGGGGATCGGGGTCGGCCGGCTTCTCTGTCGGTCTGACCCGGCCGGGTACGGTCCACCGGCCCCGGTCATCGTAGCGACGACTTGTCGGTTCGCTCGCCCGGGGTCCATCGGTGTGATCAAACAGGCACGGACGGGCTATCACACAGGCCGAAATCACCGCATTGCGGACGGAATCACGGCCCGGAGTGTCGCGGTGTGAGCCCCCGGGTCACCCGGGAGGCCAGCCGGGCGCGGGCGAGGCGGCGGAGCTCGTCGGCGGCGACCACCCGCTCCTCCTCCGCTTCGTTGCCGAGACGTGACCGGATACCGGCCAGTAACTGGTCGAGCCGCTCCCCGGGGCGCACTCCGTCGAGGCTGATCACGAACGCGTGTCCGAAACTGCTCTCGTACGCGGCGTGGGCGGCCCGCAGCGCGGTCCGGGCGGCCGGCGGGGCGTCCGGATGGGGCGGCGCGGAGGACTCGGCGGCCAAGGCCTCGTCGAGATCGGCGCGGGAGAGGTCGTACCCGGCCTCGTCGGCGGCGGCGAGCAGGGCGTCCACGGTCGGGTACGGGCGGTGCGCCGCCACCCGTTCGGCCCAGCGGGTGCTGTGGCAGCAGGTGAGCAGCAGCGCCACCGCCTCGGCGGGCGAGGCGGCGTTGAATCCGACGAGACCGCCGGCGTGCCGGGAGCGGGTCTGCTGGGCAGGTATGGCAGGGGTGTCCGCGGCGCCCGGCTTCCGGCAGGGGGCGTGGGTGTCGCTGGTCAGCGTGGACTCCGGTGCTCCGGGACGGGTGGGGTGGGCGTGACTCAACGTTATCGACGGGAAGAGGGAAGTGTCCGACGGATGCGCGATTTTCACCCGGAAGGGAGAGTTTCGGAACAGATGATGGACGATCGGCTTCCGCCCCGCCGAGTGGTCGGACCCTCGTCCTTGCGGGAGGATTCCGAGTGATGCGGTACTCCCCCCGAGGGCCTCGTCGGGCCCCCGCCCTCCTGGCGACCGCGGTGGCGCTGGTCACCGTGGCGGCCTGCTCGAACGGTTCCCCGTCCGGCCCGCCCTCCGGCCCGGCCGCCACGGGCGCGTCCACGAGCGCCGCGCCCACGAGCGCCGCGCCGCCCGGCTCCGAGCCGACGCCCGCGCCCACGCCGACGCCCACGCCCACGAAGACCCACCCCCTCTCCACCGCGCCCCGCACCGTCCCCGCCGTCCGCGCCCACCAGGCCGCCCGCGGCCCCGGCTGGAAGCCCGCGCCCACGGGCGGGGTCGTCCTCGCCGCGAACAGCGGGGCCCTCGCCGACGAGGGGCGGCTGCTCGCCGGGGAGCTCGGCATCCCGTACCGCGGCGCCGTCGCGGCCGGTCCCGGGGACGTCGAACTGGCCCTCGGCGGCACGGGCGCCCCCGAGTCGTACACCCTGGCGGTCACGGGCGGCCGCGTCCGGATCGCCGGCCCCGACGAGGCCGGGGTCTTCTACGGCACCCGCACCCTCAAGCAGTCGGTGAAGGCCACCGGCGCCATGCCCGAGGGGACCGTCACCGACCGGCCCGCGAAGCCGCAGCGCGGACTCATGCTCGACATCGCCCGCAAGTACTTCACCGCCGCCTGGATCGAGGACCGCATCCGGGAGATGGGCGACCTGAAGCTCAACCAGCTCGGGCTGCACTTCTCCGACGACCAGGGCTTCCGGATCGAGTCCTCCAGCCACCCCGAGGTCGTCTCGGCCCAGCACCTCACCAAGGCCGAGGTGCGCCGGATCCTCGCCCTCGCCGCGAGCCGCCACGTCACGGTGATCCCCGAGATCGACTCCCCGGGGCACCTCGGCGCCGTCATCGCCGCCCACCCCGGGCTCCAGCTCGTCAGCGCGAGCGGCCGGACCCCGCGCGGAACCGTCGACATCTCGAACCCGGACGCGGCGAAGATCGTCGACGAGCTGCTGCGCGAGTACACCGGGCTCTTCCCCGGCGCGTACTGGCACCTCGGCGGCGACGAGTACGTCGCCCTGATGTCCAAGAACCCCGAGGCGAGCTATCCGAAGCTGGCGCGGGCCGCGGTCGCGAAGTACGGGCCCTCCGGCCGCGTCCAGGACCTCGCCACCGGCTGGCTCAACGACCGCGCGGCCGTCGTCCGGCCCACCGGCAAGACCCTCAAGGCCTGGAACGACGGCTTCTTCACGGGCGGGGTGGTGAGCCCGGACAAGGACCTGGAGGTCGAGTACTGGACGGGCCGCGAGATCGGCGCCCGGCTGCCCGTCTCGTACCTGGCCGAGGGCCGCAAGGTGGTCAACCTCAACGACGACTACCTCTACTACATCCTGGGCGAGCCCAATAAGTTCCCGTACCCCACCGGCCGCCGGATCTACGAGCAGTGGACCCCCCGCGTCCTGCGCGGCTCCACCCCCGTGCCGGCGCGGTACGACCCCCAGATCCTCGGCGGCCGGCTCGCGGTCTGGTGCGACCTGTCGCGGGCGCAGACGCAGGCCCAGGTGGCGGACGGCATCCGCCTGCCGCTGGCGGCCCTGGCCCAGAAGGTCTGGGACCCGAGGCCACCGGCGCTGACCTGGGCGGAGTTCCGGGCGCTGGCGGCGAAGGTGCGGTGACTTTTTGTCGTGGACGCGATCGGTTCGGATCGCATACGTTCCTCCGGCGGCGGCCGAGTGGCCGCCGCGTGTTCCTTTGGGGGGAACCCACCACATGCGCACGCTCAAGAACCCGATCGGCCTCTCACGGGCCGTCGTGGTCCTGCTCGCGGGCAACATCTTCTTCGACGTCCTGCTCGCCGGGATCGAAGGCCACGATCTGGTGGCCGACGACCCGTACTACTCCGACGTGGCAGTCGGGCCGGTCGACGGGGCCTACGGCACGGCGGGCCTGGTGCACCTGGCGACCGTCGTCCTCTTCATCGTCTGGTTCCACCGGCTGCGGAACAACGCCGAGGTCTGGGCCGGTGATCTGCAGGGCCGGAAGCCCGGCTGGGCGATCGGCGGCTGGTTCGTGCCGATCGGCAACCTCTGGATCCCGCGGGTGATCGCGGCCGACATCTGGCGGGCCAGTCGCTGGGCGCCGTACGCCCCCGACACCAAGGGGGAGCTGACGCTGCTCAACGGCTGGTGGGTGTGCTTCGTCGTCGGCAACGTCACGGACTCGATCGCCGGGCGGCTGTACAAGAACGCGGAGACCGTCGAGGCCTATGACACCGCGACGGCCTGGTCCCTGGCGGGCTACGGCCTCAACGCCGCCGCCGCCGTCCTCGCCATCCTCCTCGTCCGGCGTCTCACCTCTATGCAGCACGCCAAGGCCACTGGCATGATTCCGGCCGCGCAGTGACGAAAAAGCGCCCCTCGGCGCAGTAGTGGAAGTACTGCGTCCGCATCGGGTGGCGAGGAGGCGTCCATGACGTCGGGGAACGGCCGGAGCCTGCTGGAACTGATCGACGGGGCCGACGAGCGAGGGCTGGCCGCGGCCGGGCTCGCCTGCCTCGACCGCTGTCTGCCGTTGCTCGCCCCCGACCGGGCCGACGCCCTGCGCCCCGTGTGGGCGGCCGTCGCGCGCGGCGACGGAGGCGCGTGGGGCGAGGCCGTCGCCAAGGCCCGCGTCGACCTCGACGTCGACGGCACGGGGGACGCCGAGGCCGTGCGCCGCATGCTCGCCGAGGCCCCGGCGGCCTGGACCGCCGACGCCCTGCGTGCCTGGGCCGGCGACTGCTCCGTCACGGCGCTCGCCCTGCACGGGCGGTACGACGCGGCCGAGGTGTCCGACGGGCTCGTCGAGCGCTGCCGGGCCGGGGACGCGGACGGCGCGGGCCCGCTGCTCGCGGGGGAGCTCCGCCGCCAGTCGGCCGTCCTGGAAGCCGCCGCGCACGGGCCCACCGGGCTGCGCCGGGCCCGTGAGGTGTCCGTCGAGGGCGGCAGGGTGCTGCGCGCGGTCGTCTCGCGCCGGGCGCGGACGGCCTGAGCCGCGGGGTTCCGTACGCGACGAGGGGGTGGCCGGCGCCGGCCACCCCCTCGCTTCACGCGGGAGGCCCTGTCAGGCCTCCGGTGCCTGGAGCTCGACCGAGGCGATCGCCTCGGCGATCTCCCGCTCCGCCGTGGCCTTGTCCAGACCGAGTCCGCTCAGCACGCCCCGCCCGTCCTCGTGCTCCAGGAGGGCCAGCAGGATGTGCTCGGTGCCGACGTAGTGGTGGCCGAGGCGCAGGGCCTCGCGGAACGTCAGCTCCAGGACCTTCTTCGTGTCCGCGTCGAACGGGATCAGTGCCGGGATCTTCTCGGCCCGCGGCGGCAGCGTCGGGGTCACCGCGTCGCGCACCGCCTCCTCCGTCACGTCGTGCCCGGCCAGCCACCGCATGGCGAGCGACTCGGGCTGGGCGAGCAGGCCGAGGGCGAGGTGACCGGTCGTGACCTGGTCGTTGGCGGCCGTACGGGCCTCCTCCTGCGAGGCCACGACCACGTTCCGGGCGCGCGGGGTGAAGCGGCTGAACCCGGCGTTCGGGTCCATCGTGGAGGCGTCGGGCTCCTTCGGCACGAAGCGCTTCTGGGCCGCCTGGCGGGTGACGCCCATGCTGCGGCCGATGTCGGTCCAGGAGGCGCCGGAGCGCCGGGCCTGGTCCACGAAGTGGCCGATGAGGTGGTCGGCGACGTCGCCGAGGTGGTCCGCGGCGATGACCGCGCTGGAGAGCTGCTCCAGGGAGTCCGGATGGACCTTCTTGATGGCTTCGATGAGTTCGTCGAGACGGACAGGGACGTTCACGCCGACTGGATTCGTCATGAGGCAACCCTAGGTTGACACTCCTCCACTGTCAACGGCTGGTTGACACTCGAAGGGCGTACCGCGCCCCGTGAGGCGAAAGGTCGCGAGAAAGAGTGAGAAGAGGAGGGGAAAAGGGAGACGACCGGGGCCGCCACCCCCCACAGGAGAGGCCCCGGTCGTCGTCCACGGAGCCGCAGCACGGCTCCGTACTCCTATCAGCGCCAGGCGTGCGGTTTCTGTCACACCCCCTCGGGCCGCCCAGAGGTTGCAAGTTGTACAAAGACCCCGGACCGCGTGGACGGGACACCGCGACACCACGTAGCGTGCAGGTGCGCGAGCCGGCGTGGCGGTGATGACCAGCCGCGATGACGCGGGGGCGCGACCACGCTGCCGACGAACAGGGTTTAGGGGAGTGCTGGGGGACGACGCGGAGCTGACGGCCGCGGTGCTCGCTGCGCAGGACGGGAACGAGGACGCCTTCCGTACTGTGTACCGCGCCGTGCATCCCCGGTTGCTCGGCTACATACGCACACTGGTCGGCGACGCGGACGCCGAGGACGTCGCCTCCGAGGCCTGGCTCCAGATAGCCCGCGACCTCGACCGCTTCGACGGCGACGCGGACCGGTTCCGCGGCTGGGCCGCCCGGATCGCCCGCAACCGCGCCCTCGACCACGTCCGGATGCGCGGCCGCCGCCCCGCCGTGGGCGCCGACGAGACCGAACTCGCCGACAAGCCCGCCGACTCCGACACGGCCGGAGAGGCCCTGGAGGCCCTCTCCACCGGTGACACCATGCAGCTGATCGCCCAGCTCCCGCAGGACCAGGCCGAGGCCGTCGTCCTGCGCGTCGTCGTCGGCCTCGACGCCAAGAGCGCCGCCGACACCCTGGGGAAACGCCCCGGTGCCGTGCGCACCGCGGCGCACCGGGGACTCAAGAAGCTCGCCGAACTCCTCGGGGCCGACGGCGGCCAGGGCGACGGCCCGGGAACCGTCGTCCCCCTGGACGGCGTCCCTCCGCAACGCGGCCGCGCACCGGGGCCCGTGGCCCCCGGCGGTGTGACGCAATCACGTCCGCGTACGCAGAAGGACATGTGATGGCCGACGAGCGGTACCAGTGGCTCGATCAGGAGACCGCGGAGCGACTGCTCCGCGGTGAGCCGGTCGAGGCCGTCGACGACCGTGCGCGCGCCGAGGCCGAGCGCCTCGCCGAGCTCCTCGGCACGGCCCGTGTCCCGGCCGTCCCCCCGGCCGCGCACACCGAACTGCCGGGCGAGGCGGCGGCGCTCGCCGCCTTCCGCAAGGCCACCGCCGAGCGGGCCGCGGCTTCCGCGGCCGTCGGCGCCTCCGCACCCGCCGACCGCACCACCGCCGCCGAACTCGGCCGGATACGGCTCGCGCCCGTGACCGCCCCGGCGCGCCGCTGGGGACGCTCCGTACGGTACGGACTGGCCGCCGCGGTCGCCGCCGTCACGGTCGGCGGCGTCGCCGTCGCCGCCGGCACGGGCGTGCTCCCGCTGGTCGGCCCCGCGCCCGCCAGCTCCGTCTCGGCGGGGGAGACGACGGACCCGCTCGTCTCCGAGGAGCCCGGCATACGCCAGGACCCCGAGACGCCCCCGACGGAACCGGGCGACGGCGGCGACCCCACGCCCGGCTCGTCCCCCTCGGCCGACTCCGGGTCCACCGCCCCCACACCCCGCACCCCGGACGGGCGCGGCACGGTCACCGGGCCCCCCGGCACCCCGACGCCGGACAGGACCCCCGGAGGCGGCGCCGCGGCCGGCACCGGCTCGGCGGACGGCCGCGAGAAGGCCCTCCAGGCCTGCCGGAAGTACCGGACGGGAAACCTCGACCCCGCCGGCCGGCAGCAGCTCCTGAACACCCTGCGCAACGGCGACACCCTGCGCGTCTACTGCGACCGGATCCTCTCCGGCGACACCGGCGACACCGGCGTCTCCGAGGGCGAGGGCCGGGACTCCGCCGGGGGCGGCTCCAAGGGCGACGGCAAGGACGACTCCGACGACGCCTCCGACGACGGCCGGAAGACCGGCTCGACGGGCGGGACCAAGGGCGGATCCGGCAGCGGCTCCGCGAGCGCCGGCGACGGCGGCGACCGGCGCGGCGGCACCGGGAACCAGAACGGAGGCGTCCGCCTCGACACCGGAGTCACCGCCGCGCTGCCCGCGGGAATCACCGCCGGGACACGCCTTCCGCTCGGGGTGTAACACTTCTCGACCCGCCGGCGCAGTAAGAAGTGCCGACTGGTCATCGGCCGCGCAGAGAGCCGGGGTTCCCCCCGTACCTACGGCTCCGCGCACCTGGCGCGGGTGGGACACGTTCCCCCGGTCCCACCCGCGCCCCTTCCGCTCCCGCGGCCCCTACCAGTGGACGACGACCTTGTCGCCGGCCTTCACCTGGTCGAAGAGGGCGGAGAGCTTGGCCCGGTCCCGGACGTTGACGCAGCCGTGCGAGGCACCGGCGTAACCGCGGGCCGCGAAGTCCGCGGAGTAGTGCACGGCCTGGCCACGGCTGAAGAACATCGCGTACGGCATGGGCGTGTGGTAGATCGTCGACGTCCAGTCCCTGGCCTTCCACTCGACCTTGAAGAGGCCCTCGCGGGTCGGCGTGTTCTCCGAGCCGAAGCGGACGTCCATCGAGGAGACGACCTTGCCGTCGATCATCCAGGCGAGGGTGCGGCTCTCCTTGCTGATGCACATCACCCGGCCGGTCATGCACCGCGGGTCCGGGGTGTCCAGCTTGTTCGTCGTCGACGGCTTCAGCTCGTCGGCGGTCGGCTTCCGGGTGGCGGAGAGCAGCTGCTGCCAGGTCGTCGCGTCGACCGTGCCCGTCTCCGGCAGCCCCTGGCGCGCCTGGAACTTCCTCACCGAGGCCGCCGTCATCGTCCCGTAGAAGCCGGTGGGGGCCCGGTCGAAGAAGTCGAGCTGCCGCAGCCGCGCCTGGAGCTCGCGCACCTGCTCGTTCTCGTCCCCGTCGTCCATGAGGGGCTTCGCCGTGGGCTTCCCGGTCGAGGGCGCGGCGGAGGGGGAGGTGGCGGAGGGGGACGGCGGCTTGTCGTCCGTGGCGGGGGTGGCGGTGGGAGCGGTGCCGGGCGCGCCCGAGCTCGGCGCGGGAGCCGTGCTCGCCCCCGTCCCCGTACCCGTACCCGTGCCGACGGCGTCCGGTGTGCAGCCGGCGGCGAGTGCCACCGCCGCCGCTGCCAGCACCACTCTGCGTATGACGGACGAAGACCGCTTCATCGTTTCCCCCGAGGTGTGTCGTGTGTACGTAGGGATGCTTTCCGCGCGCGTACGGTTGCGCACCCGGGCCGTGAACCGCGCATCCTGTGGAGAGGGGGCGACAGGCCCGGGCGGCAGGCCCGGGTCACGGGTCCGTCGGGAGGCACAGGACATGGCGCGCGAGTCGGAGTCGGGACTGCCCATCGAGCCGGTCTACGGACCGGACGCCCTGGACGGGTGGGACCCCGCCGAGAAGCTGGGCGAGCCGGGCTCGTACCCCTTCACGCGCGGTGTGTACCCCTCGATGTACACCGGCCGGCCCTGGACCATGCGGCAGTACGCCGGTTTCGGCACGGCCGCGGAGTCCAACGCCCGCTACAAGCAGCTCATCGCCAACGGCACCACGGGCCTGTCGGTCGCCTTCGACCTGCCGACCCAGATGGGCCACGACTCCGACGCCCCGATCGCGCACGGCGAGGTCGGCAAGGTCGGCGTCGCCATCGACTCGATCGACGACATGCGGGTCCTGTTCGACGGCATCCCGCTGGACGAGGTCTCCACGTCGATGACGATCAACGCCCCCGCCGCGCTGCTGCTCCTGCTCTACCAGCTCGTCGGCGAGGAGCAGGGCGTTCCGGCCGACCGGCTGACCGGCACGATCCAGAACGACGTGCTCAAGGAGTACATCGCCCGCGGCACGTACATCTTCCCGCCGAAGCCCTCGCTGCGGCTGATCGCGGACACCTTCCGGTACTGCAGGGCCGAGATCCCGAAGTGGAACACCATCTCGATCTCCGGCTACCACATGGCCGAGGCCGGCGCCTCGCCCGCGCAGGAGATCGCCTTCACCCTCGCCGACGGCATCGAGTACGTCCGCACCGCCGTCGCCGCCGGCATGGACGTCGACGACTTCGCGCCCCGCCTCTCCTTCTTCTTCGTGGCCCGCACGACCCTCCTGGAGGAGGTCGCCAAGTTCCGCGCCGCCCGTCGGATCTGGGCGCGGGTGATGAAGGAGGAGTTCGGCGCGAAGAACCCCAAGTCGCTGATGCTCCGCTTCCACACCCAGACCGCCGGCGTGCAGCTCACCGCCCAGCAGCCCGAGGTCAACCTGGTGCGCGTCGCCGTCCAGGGCCTCGCGGCCGTCCTCGGCGGCACGCAGTCGCTGCACACCAACTCCTTCGACGAGGCCATCGCCCTGCCGACCGACAAGTCCGCCCGCCTCGCCCTGCGCACCCAGCAGGTCCTGGCGTACGAGACGGACGTCACCGCCACCGTCGACCCCTTCGCCGGCTCCTACGTCGTCGAGAGGATGACGGACGACGTCGAGGCCGCCGTCCTGGAGCTGATGGAACGGGTCGAGGGGATGGGCGGCGCGGTCGCGGCCATCGAGCGCGGCTTCCAGAAGGACGAGATCGAGCGCTCGGCCTACCGGATCGCGCAGGAGACCGACAGCGGCGAGCGGGTCGTCGTCGGCGTCAACCGCTACGCGATCGACGTCGAGGAGCCCTACGAGCCGCTCCGCGTCGACCCGGCCATCGAGGCCCAGCAGGCCGAGCGCCTCGCCGGGCTGCGGGCCGGGCGCGACCGGGCGGCCGTGGACACGGCCCTCGCCGCCCTGAAGAAGGCGGCGCAGGGCACGGACAACGTCCTCCACCCGATGAAGGACGCCCTCAAGGCCCGCGCCACCGTCGGCGAGGTCTGCAACGCCCTGCGCGAGGTCTGGGGCACGTACGTCCCGACCGACGCGTTCTAGCCGATTCCACCCGTCGAAACTCAAAGCGGGGTGTCGTACCGGTGTGCGACACTCCGCTTCATGCTGGGTGTCACCGATCTGCCGACCTATCTCGCCGGGCTCGTCCTCATCATCCTCCTGCCGGGGCCGAACTCGCTGTACGTGCTGTCCGTCGCCGCCCGCAAGGGCACCCGGACCGGATACAAGGCCGCCGCCGGGGTGTTCACCGGCGACGCCGTCCTGATGACGCTCGCCGCCCTCGGCGCCGCCTCGCTGCTCCAGACCACCCCGCTCCTCTTCATGATCGTGAAGTACGCGGGCGCCGGCTATCTGACCTGGATGGCGATCGGCATGCTGCGGGCCGCCCTGGCCATGTGGCGCACCCGGCACGAGACAGCCGTCGGGTCCGCCGACGAGCCGGACGCCGGACCGTCCGAGCACCCGTACCGCCGCGCGCTGATCATCAGCCTCTTCAACCCGAAGGCGATCCTCTTCCTGATCTCCTTCTTCGTGCAGTTCGTGGACCCGTCCTACGCCTACCCGGCGCTCTCCTTCCTGGTCCTCGGCACCCTGCTCCAGCTCGGCAGCTTCCTCTACCTGACGACCCTGATATTCGGCGGCACCCGCCTCGCCGAGGCGTTCCGCCGCCGCAAGCGCCTCTCGGCCGGGGCCACCTCCGCCGCCGGAGCCCTCTTCCTCGGCTTCGCCGCGAAGCTCTCGCTCAGCAGCGCCTGACCGGGCCGCTTGACCCTCACACCGTGTGAGGCCGTTCCGTAGGGGGCGTCATGTTCACCATCGGAGACTTCGCCCGGCACGGGCGGGTGTCGGTCCGGATGCTGCGCCACTACGACGCCATCGGACTGCTGCGCCCGGCCCACGTCGACCCGCACAGCGGCTACCGCTTCTACTCGGCGGACCAGCTCGCCCCGCTCAACCGCGTCATCGCGCTCAAGGACCTCGGCTTCACCCTCGAACAGGTGGGGGCGATCCTCCGGGACGAGCTCGGCGCGGAGGAGCTGCGGGGGATGCTGCGCCTGCGCCAGGCCGAGCTGGAAGCGGCCCTGGAGGCGGCGCGGGCCCGGCTCGCCCAGGTCGGTGCGAGGCTCCGAGCCATCGAGAGCGAGGGACGCATGTCCACCCAGGACGTCGTCGTCAAGAAGGTTCCCGCCGTCCGCGTCGCCGAACTGAGCGGGGTCGCCGCGGGCTTCGCACCCGAGGACATCGGCCCGGTCGTCGGACCGCTGTACGAGGAGCTGTGCGGCCGTCTGGAGAGCGCGGGCGTCACCGGCTTCGGACCGGGCATCGCGTACTACGAGGACGCGGGCAGGGGGGACGGCTCGGTCCTCGTGCACGCGGGCATGACCGTGCCCGAGGGCACGGTCGTGGAGGGCGTCGAGGTGGTGGTCCTGCCCGGCATCGAGGAGGCGGCGACCGTCGTCCACCGGGGTTCGATGGACGAGATCCTGCCGACCGTGCAGACCCTGGCCGCCTGGATCGACACCAACGGCTACGCCTCCGCCGGGTACGCCCGTGAGTTGTACCTGGAGTGCCCGGAGGACCCGGCCGGCTGGGTCTCCGAGATCCAGGAGCCGATCGTCCGCGTCTGACCGCACGTCCCCGCGGGCCCGGCACCCCCGCACGGGTCCCGGGCCCCGCCGTCCCGGTGGTGGTTCCCTACCGCTTCAGCGCCTTGCGCAGCCGCAGGGCGCGGCGCGCGAGCCGGCGGACCTTCGGGTGGCGGGGGATCGGCAGGCCGCCCGGCAGGTTCAGGACGGTGAGGCGGCGCCGGGTGAAGTGGTGCCGGGTGCGCTCGGCGAGCGGGCCCGAGAGGTGCCGCACCGCCGGCTCCCGCAGCTCCGGGCGTATCTTCGGCTGCATCGCGAAGCCGACCGCCGCGACCAGGTCGTTCAGCTGCTCCGTACCGAGCCCGGTGCCGCCGCCGTCCCCCTCCTCCAGGGGCGGGACGACCGCGTCGACGACCGTGAGCGGGATCCGGTTGCTGTTCTGGAACGGCGTGAGCCGCTCCAGGAGGGCGCGCGTGCCGACCCGGGCGGCCGGTGTCCCGTAGAAGGTCGCCGCGGTGAGCAGCGCCGTGGAGAAGCAGCCGACGACGAGCGCGGGCCGCAGCTCGCGGTAGAGCACCTCGGCGAGCACCGGCCGGTCCTCGACGGTCAGCTCGGCGCCGAGCTCCGTCGCCGCCTCCACCAGCGCCCGCGACCAGGAGTCCGGGGCGGTCGGGTGCGGCTTGAAGACGAGCCTCCGGTGGCCGCGGGCGATCGCGCCCCGGACCATCCGCAGGTGCAGCTCCTCCTCCTCGGCGGCGGTCAGCAGGTTCAGCGCGGCCAGGTACTGGCCGAGGAGCAGCGCGGGGCCGTCCTGCGAGCCGCTGGCGGGGGGCCCCGCCAGCTCCTCGACGACCTTCGTGAACGCCTCCGTCGGCACCGCCTCCGGCACCGCGCCGAACTCGGCGAGCAGCAGCGGCGCGAGTCCGGGGACGAGGTCCAGGTGCAGCAGCCGGCCCACGCGGCCGCCGATGAGCGGGTCGATCTTGTTGCGGGTCGGGCCGTAGCTCATCAGGCCGTCCGCGTACACCGTGATCGGCGCGTCGGGGAGCAGCTGGGCGATGGCGAGCGCGGGCGTGACCTGGAGCGATTCGAGGGCGAGTTCGACGCGGTCGTCGCCGAGGTCCCAGAGCTTCCGCAGATGGCGCTGGAGGAGCGGCAGATCGCTGGGGCGCGGGGTCCAGCCGGCCGGGTGGAGCGGGGAGATCGTCTCGTTCCAGGACAGGACGGAGTCGAAGCGGCCGCGCAGCCGCTCGAAGCCCTCGGCCTCGTCCAGGGCGGGGGTCGTCTCCGGCACGGCCGCGTTGTTGGTGACGAGGAGGATCCGGCGGTCGGCGGGGCCGAAGCAGCCGCTGTCGAGCGCCGCGGCGAGCGTCACGGCGCCGTAGAGCGTGGAGGCGCAGAAGATCTGGGTGGTCCGGCGGGCGCTCACGCGGCCACCTCCGCCGACGCGCCGGAGCCGGAGCCCGTGCCGGAGGCCGAGGCCGTGCCGGAGTCCGGGGCCGTGGCCGAGCCCGTGCCGGAGTCCGTGCCTGTGCCCGTGCCCGAGTCCGGGCCCGTGACCGGCTCGCGGGCCGGGCCCGTCGGCGGTGGTGCGGGCCGGCGCCTGCGCAGCCTGCGCAGCAGCGTCGCGCGGTCCCCGCCCATCGCGGTCAGGGCCTCGTCGAGGACCTCCTGCGGCATCCGCCGCAGCGCGCCCGCGCTCATCGCCTTCAGCTGACGCGCCACCTGCGGCTCGAACCTTTCGATCGAACCGATGTGATGGGAAATCACCGCGCAATACGTACGGACGGCCTTGGGGAGAAGAAGATCCGCGTCCGGGTCTTTCGCCGTCTCTTCGATCACCTGATCGAAGGCGCGAATGAAATCCAATTGCCGGACGTCGCCGATCTGGGTGAGCGAGGTCGCCACCCCGCGCCGGTAGAACACGCCGAGTTCCCCGATCGCGGCGAACGATTCCGCCTCGCGGTGGAGTTTCCAGATCCACGGCCGGTCCTCGGCGGTCCGCAGCCCGTGCGGGAAGTGCAGCAGGCCGCGGTCCAGGAGCCGCCGGTGGTAGATCCCGGCCCAGGCGTACGGGTAGTCGACCGAGGTCGTCCGGTGCGCCGGCAGGATCGCGTCCCGCGGGCGCAGCACCTCGCCCCGCCGGGGGACCGGCACCCGGCGCACCGCGCGGTTGCGGCCGGTGACCGTGACGTGGTCGGTGCGCAGGAAGTCGCAGCGCAGCGACTCGGCGGCGGCGACGAGCCGGCCGTAGTAGCCGGGGGCGAGCCAGTCGTCCCCGTCGAGGAAGGCGACGTACTCGCCGCGGGCGGCGTCGAGGCCGGTGTTCCGGGCCGTGGCGAGGCCCTCGTTGTGCTCGTGCCTGATCAGGACGGCACCCGGGATCTCGCGCACGGCCCGTTCGAGGAGTTCGGGAGTCCCGTCGGTCGAGCAGTCGTCGACGAGGAGGAACTCGAAGTCCTCGCGGGCGTTGGCCCGCAGGCTCGTGAGGGTGTCGGGGGCGTATGTCTGCACGTTGAAGAACGGCACGACGACGGAGAGCTTGACCACGCGGCCGACGCTAGGCGCCGCCCCGGCATTGCCGCCGACCGCCGGACGGCCTTTCGGTGAACACCAAGCGGCGGGCCGATTAACCGCCTTTCCCCGCAAGGAGAATCGGCCTTACCGCGGCCGAATGGCGACCCGCTTCAGCGGGCGGAGAGGCTCTGTTCACCGTTTGTTGCGACTCAGTTGGGACGAAAAGCGGAATGCCCTTCTAGCGTCCTCGACGTGCCAGCAAGTACCAGAGAAGCGGTACGGGTCGCCGTACTCGCCGACTCCGACACCCGGTGGAAATGGGGCGCCCTCACCGCGCGCCGCATCACCACGGCGACCGCCGAACCCACCGGATTCGTCCTGCGCGGACGGGCCACGCCCACCGCGCGCCAGCTCGCCGAGACCGGGGTGTCCGAGACCGCCCCGCGCGAGGTGACGGGCGCGGAGTTCCTGCGTGCGATACGGGACGCGGAGGCGCGCGGCGAGGGATTCGACGTCCTCGTGCTCGCCCTGGTCGGAGGCACCGTCCGGGCCGTCCTCCAGGGGCTGGCCGACCTCTCCCCGGAGCGGCGTCCGGTGGTCGTCACCGGCTATGTCGGCGTCGTCTACGAGAAGCTGACCGACGGCCTGCTGCTGCGCCACGGCGCCGACGTGGTCCTCGCCAACTCCCGCCACGACGCCGAGCGTTTCCGCGCGGTCTACGAGGGCGTGGGCGTCGGCGCCGCATCCGTCGTCGAGGCCGCGCTGCCCTTCCTGGGCGGCGCGCCGCACGCCCCCGAGGCCGGCCGCGACACGCTGGTCTTCGCCGCCCAGCCCTCCGTGCCCGCCACCCGGGCCGAGCGGTCCTACGTGCTGCGGCGGCTGATCGCCCACGCCCGCCTCCACCCGGGGCGGGAGGTGCTCCTCAAGCTCCGCTCCAAGCCGGGCGAACACACCACGCACCTGGAGGAGTTCCCGTTCCAGAAGCTGGTGCGCGAGCTCGACCCGCCGGCCAACTTCCGGCTGGTGTACGGACACATGGGCGAGGTCCTCGACCGCACCGACCTGCTGGTCACCGTCTCCTCCACGGCCGCGCTCGAAGCGCTCCACCGCCGGATCCCCACCGCTATCCTCACCGACCTCGGGGTCCGCGAGGCGCTCGGCAACCACCACTTCGTCGGCTCCGGCCTGCTGACCTCCTTCGACCGGCTCGACAAGGGGGACGTGCCGGCACCCGACGAGGCCTGGCTCGCCCGGCAGGGCGTGGCGTCCGACGGCTCGTACGAGGAGGCCTTCGACGCCGCCCGGGAGCGGGTCGCGGAGCTCCTCGCGCTCCCCGCCCTGCCCCCGATCAGCCCCTACTACACCGCGGAGACGGCCCCCGGCTACCTGCCCGGGATCCTCGCCCGCCACCGCCTGGACGTCACCGCGCCCGAGCCCCGCGAGAGCGGGCTGCGCCGGGTCGTCCGGGAGGCCGCGCGGGGCGCGTACCGCCACGGCGTGCAGCGCGTCGCCCCCGTCATCCGCCGCCTGGGAGAACTGTGATGACCCCGACCGTGCCGACCGTCCTCGCCGTGATCCCCGCCCGGGGCGGCTCCAAGGGCGTGCCCGCCAAGAACCTCGCGCCGGTGGCCGGGGTCCCCCTGGTGGCCCGCGCCGTCCACGCCTGCCTCGGCGCCCGCACCGTCACGCACGTCGTGGTCTCCACCGACGACGAGGCCATCGCGGCCGCGGCCCGCACCGCCGGGGCCGAGGCCGTCCGGCGGCCCGCCGAGATCGCCGGCGACACGGCCACCAGCGAGGCCGCGGTCCTGCACGCCCTGGACGCCTTCGAGGCCTCCCACGGCCGCCCGGCCGACGTGGTCCTCCTCGTCCAGTGCACGAGCCCCTTCCTCACCTCCGCCGAGGTCGCCGAGACCGCCGGGCGCATCACCTCGGGCGCCGCCGACACCGCCTTCACGGCCGCCCCGTCCCACGGCTTCCTGTGGCGCGACACCCCCGAAGGGGCCACCGGCGTCAACCACGACAAGGCGCACCGCCCGCGCCGCCAGGACCGCGAGCCCGAGTACCTGGAGACCGGCGCCGTCTACGCGATGGACGCGGCCGGCTTCCGCACCCACGGGCACCGCTTCTTCGGCCGCACCGCGCTCGTCGTCACCGACCCCGCCCGGGTCCTGGAGATCGACGACCCGCACGACCTCGCCCGCGCCAAGGTCCTCGCGCCGCTCCTCGACGAGCCCGTCACGCCCGGCTTCGCCGACGTCGACGCCGTCGTCCTCGACTTCGACGGCACCCAGACCGACGACCGGGTCCACCTCGACGCCGAGGGACGCGAGTTCGTCTCCGCGCACCGGGGCGACGGCCTCGGCATCGCGGCCCTGCGCCGCGCCGGACTGCCCGTCCTCATCCTCTCCACCGAGCAGAACGCCGTGGTCGCCGCCCGCGCCCGCAAGCTCAAGATCCCCGTCCTGCACGGCATCGACCGCAAGGACCGCGCCCTCAAGGAGTGGTGCGAGGCCGAGGGCATCGACCCGCAGCGCGTCCTCTACGCCGGCAACGACGTCAACGACCTGCCCTGCTTCCACCTCGTCGGCTGGCCCGTCGCGGTGAGCAGCGCCCACGACTCCGTGCGGGCCGCCGCCCGCGCGGTCACCGTCACCCCGGGCGGCGCCGGAGCGATCCGCGAGATCGCCGCCTGGCTCCTCGGACCCGAGCTCGACACCCCCAACTCGCCCACCCCGTAAGGAACGATCATGAACTCCCGTCTGCGCACCCTCGGCTCCAAGACCGCCGGCCCGGGGCACCCCGTCTACGTCTGCGGCGAGATCGGCATCAACCACAACGGCGACCTCGACAACGCCTTCAAGCTGATCGACGTGGCCGCCGAGGCCGGCTGCGACGCCGTCAAGTTCCAGAAGCGCACCCCGGAGATCTGCACCCCGCGCGACCAGTGGGACATCGAGCGCGACACCCCCTGGGGCCGGATGACGTACATCGACTACCGCCACCGCGTGGAGTTCGGCGAGGACGAGTACCGCAAGATCGACGAGTACTGCAAGGAGAAGGGGATCGACTGGTTCGCCTCCCCGTGGGACACCGAGGCCGTCGCCTTCCTGGAGAAGTTCGACGTCCCCGCCCACAAGGTCGCCTCCGCCTCCCTCACCGACGACGAGCTGCTGCGCGAGCTGCGCGCCACCGGCCGCACGGTCATCCTCTCCACCGGCATGTCGACGCCGAAGCAGATCCGGCACGCCGTCGAGGTCCTCGGCAGCGACAACATCCTGCTCTGCCACGCCACCTCGACCTACCCGGCCAAGGCCGAGGAGCTCAACCTCCGCGTCATCCAGACGCTCCAGGAGGAGTACCCGAACGTCCCGATCGGCTACTCCGGCCACGAGACCGGCCTCCAGACCACGCTGGCCGCCGTCGCCCTCGGCGCCACCTTCGTCGAGCGCCACATCACCCTCGACCGCGCCATGTGGGGCTCCGACCAGGCCGCCTCCGTCGAGCCGCAGGGCCTCCAGCGCCTGGTCCGCGACATCCGCACCATCGAGGCCGCGCTCGGCGACGGCGTGAAGAAGGTGTACGAGTCGGAGCTCGGCCCGATGAAGAAGCTCCGCCGGGTCCAGGGCACCGTCGCCGCATGACCGGGCAGCTGGCGTTCGTCGAGAGCCCGGTCCAGCTTCTGAACGTCCTGGAGTGGGCGCACACGCAGAACCCGGGGGGCCGCACGGCCCCCTCGACCGGGGGACCGGCGGACGCCGCCCCGCCCCTCACCGTCGTCGTCCTCTCGCCGACCGACCCCATGTCGCGGGGCCAGCTGCGCCGGATGGCGCAGCTGGCCCGCGACCAGGGCCTCACCGTCCGCTGGCAGGAGGCCCGCGGCGGCCGGGGCTCGCTCGTCCGCACCCTGCGCGCGCTCGCCGGGCCGCTGCGCGCGGCGGAGCGGGTGATCATCGGGGATCCCTTCTCCCGGTACGTCCAGCTGCTCCTGACCCTCTTCGCCCCCCGGCACCTGACGGTGGTCGACGACGGCACCGCGACCATGGAGTTCGCCGCCCAGCTCGGCCGCGGCGAGCGACTGGTGCGCTGGCACCGCAAGGGCGGCCTGGGCCCCCGCGAGCTGGTCCTCGCCCCGGTCACGACCCTCGCCCGGCGGCGGCTCGCCCCCGCCGGGAGCCGTACGGTCGAGATCTTCACCTCGCTGCCCGTGGAGGCCCCGCCGGGCATCACGGTCACCGAGAACGCGTACGCCTGGACCCGGGACGCCTTCGGGCCGCCGCTGCTCACCGGCGGGGCGGACCTGGTCGGCACCTCGCTGGTCGAGACGGGCGTCGTCGACGCCGACCACTACGCGCGCGTGGTGGACGAGCTGGCCCGCGCCCACGGTGCCACCCGCTACTTCGCCCACCGCAGGGAGAGCGCCGAGAAGCTGCACCGGATCGCGGTCGACACGGGCCTCCAGGTGGTCCGGCCCGATCTGCCCCTGGAACTGATCGCCCGGCGCGGCCCCATCGGGCGTACGGTCGTCAGCTTCCCGTCCACGGTGGTGCACACCCTGCCGCTGGCCCTCGCCGGCACGGGGGTGAAGGTCGCCGTCGTCGAGATAGCGCCCGAGTGGCTGCGGGCGACCGCCTCGCCGCGCGCGCAGGGTTTTCTGGCGGGCGTGGCGGGTACCGCGGCCCATGAGGTCGACCGGCTCACCACCCGTGTGACGCATCACACGGAGCGGCTCGAATTCGGCTGAGCGTACCCACTGGGAGTGAGGTTCATGCCTGGGAAACCGAGATTCTTTCCCCTAAGGGGCTGAAATTCTCGTGATCAACGGGCAGTTGACCTCTCCGCGGGCCTACCCTTCAAAGGGTGAACCAGTTGAAGTCCCGTGAGCCAGGCTCCGTCACCCTGCCCGGAACGCTGTCCGAACCCCTGCGGGCCGAACTCGTGGCCTTCCGCAGGGACTTGCACATGCACCCCGAGCTCGGGAACCAGGAGTTCCGTACGACCGCCGCGCTCAAGGCCCGTCTGGAGGCGGCCGGCCTCGCGCCGAAGGTCCTGCCGGGCGGCACCGGACTTCACTGTGACATCGGCAGCCGGGCCGTCGGCCGGTCCATGCTCGCGATCCGCGCCGATCTCGACGCCCTGCCCATCCCCGACGCCAAGACCGTCGCCTACCGCTCCACCGTGGCCAACCGCGCCCACGCCTGCGGACACGACGTCCACACCACCACCGTCCTCGGTGCCGGACTCGTCCTCGCCGAGCTCGACCGCCAGGGCCTCCTGCCGAACGCCGTGCGGCTCATCTTCCAGCCCGCCGAGGAGGTCCTGCCCGGCGGCGCCGCCGACGCCGTCGAGGCCGGGATCCTGGACGGCGTGGGCCGGATCATCGCCGTCCACTGCGACCCCCGGGTCGACGCCGGGAAGATCGGGCTCCGGGCGGGCCCCATCACCTCCGCCTGCGACCGTCTGGAGATCACCCTCGACGGCCCCGGCGGCCACACCGCCCGCCCGCACCTCACCACCGACCTCGTCACCGCCGCCGCCCGGGTCGCCACCGACGTCCCCGCCGTCCTCGCCCGCCGCGTCGACGCCCGCTCGGGCCTCTCGGTCACCTGGGGCCGCATCGAGGCCGGCCACGCCCCCAACGTCATCCCGCAGCACGCCGAGCTCTCCGGCACCGTCCGCTGCCTCGACCTGCCCGCCTGGCGGGACGCGCCCGACCTGGTCCACGCGGCGATCGACGAGGTCGCCACCCTGCACCGCGCCAAGTCCACCGTCACCTACGTCCGCGGCGTCCCCCCGGTCGTCAACGACCCGGCGGTCGCCGAGCTGCTCCGCGACGCGATGACGGCCCGCCGCGGACCGTACGCGATCGAGGACACCGAGCAGAGCCTCGGCGGCGAGGACTTCTCCTGGTACCTGGAGCACGTCCCCGGCGCCATGGCCCGCCTCGGCGTCCGCACCCCGGGCGACACCCGGGTCCGCGACCTGCACGCCGGTGACTTCGACGTGGACGAGCGGTGCATCGAGTCCGGCGTGGAGCTCTTCACGGCCGCGGCCCTCCTGGACGCCGCGCCCCAGAACTGACCCCGGCCGGACGGGCGGGGAGGGCCGGAGGGGTGGCGGAAACGGCGCCCCGCGGCCCCCTCATCCGTCCGGCCCACCGCCGTCCCACGGCCGGCCCAGCGCCCGGCGCGTCGCCTCCCGGCCCCTGTCCGGCCGTCCGTCTCCGGCGGTATAACCGGCAGTACCGGGCCGAACGCCCCCGGTCGCCTCGGCTGGCCGGTTCGCGACGATCCGATAACGACTCATGAACGGGTCTTTAACTGACATCTACGCGCGTTACGATCGCCGCGAAACCAGCGCCGGAAGAGGCGCTTTCGGTCAGTCTTGAAGGGACCCTCCTCTTGCGCCGGATCACCAGGATCACGACCGTGGGCATCGCCTCCGCGGCGCTCGCGCTGTCCGCCACCGCGTGCGGCAAGTCGTCCAACGACCCGGGTTCGAGCTCCAGCTCGTCCTCGGCCTCGGGCGCCCTCAAGGCCGCCATCGCGTACGACATCGGCGGCCGTGGCGACCAGTCGTTCAACGACGCCGCCTACGCCGGCCTGAAGAAGGCCGAGGCCGAGCTCGGCGTCAAGGGCTCCGAGGCCGAGCCGTCGCAGGGCGAGAGCGACGCCGACAAGGTCGCGCGCCTCACCTCGCTGGCCCGCGCCGGGAACAACCCGGTCATCGGCGTCGGCTTCTCCTACGCCCCGGCCATCGAGAAGGTCGCCAAGACCTTCCCGAAGACCACCTTCGGCCTCATCGACGACACGTCGAAGACCGGCCCGAACATCGCCAACCTCGTCTTCAACGAGGAGCAGGGCTCCTACCTGGCCGGCGTCGCCGCCGCCAAGGCGTCCAAGACCGGCACGGTCGGCTTCATCGGCGGCGTCGAGGTCCCGCTGATCAAGAAGTTCGAGGCGGGCTTCACGCAGGGCGTCAAGGACACCAACCCCAAGGCGAAGGTGCTCACCCAGTACCTGACCCAGCCGCCGAACTTCGACGGCTTCTCGAAGCCCGACCTGGGCAAGGCCGCCGCGGAGGGCCAGCTCGACAAGGGCGCCGACGTGATCTACGCCGCCGCCGGTCTGGCCGGCGCCGGTGCCATCGAGGCCACCGCCACCGCGGGCAAGTGGGCCATCGGCGTCGACTCCGACCAGTACAAGCAGGCGGGTCTGGCCGCGTACAAGGACCACATCCTGACCTCGGTCACCAAGGACGTCTCCGGCTCGGTCTTCAACGTGATCAAGTCGGTCAAGGACGGCAAGCCGCAGAACGGTGAGATCCGTTACGGCCTCGCCACCAACGGCGTCGGCCTGGCCGACTCCAACCCGGCGTACACGAAGATGACGGACCTCATCGCCGCGGTGGACAAGGCGAAGAAGGAGATCGTCGACGGCAAGATCACGGTCAAGACCGCTCCGTAAGGGCACCAGGTCACGACCTGAGCCCGGGCCCGGGATCCGATGGCACCCCCGCCGGATCCCGGGCCCTGGGCCCATTCCCGTACGGGTTTTCATTTTTCGGCAGCGCTACGCGCGTAGATGTCTCCCTGGCACGATAACTTCGCCCCGCCCTGCCCTCCCGCTCCCACTCCTTCCGGCCAAGGAGAGTGCGTCATCAACGCGTCCAGCCCCCCTGCCGTAGAACTGCACGGCATCACCAAGCGTTTCCCCGGCGTCGTCGCCAACAAGGACATCGCCATCACGGTCCGCAAGGGCACCGTGCACGCCCTCATCGGCGAGAACGGTGCCGGCAAGTCGACCCTCATGAAGATCCTCTACGGCATGCAGAAGCCGGACGAGGGCACCATCGCGGTCGACGGCGAGCAGGTCACCTTCTCCACCCCCGGTGACGCCATCGCCCGCGGCATCGGCATGGTGCACCAGCACTTCATGCTCGCCGACAACCTCACGGTCCTGGAGAACGTCGTCCTCGGCGGCGAGAAGCTCCACGGCATCGGCGCCCAGGCGCGGAAGAAGATCAAGGAGATCTCCGACGCGTACGGCCTCGGGGTCCGCCCCGACGCGCTCGTCGAGGACCTCGGCGTCGCCGAGCGGCAGCGCGTGGAGATCCTCAAGGTCCTCTACCGCGGCGCGAGGATCCTCATCCTCGACGAGCCGACCGCCGTCCTCGTCCCGCAGGAGGTCGACGCGCTCTTCGACAACCTGCGCGAGCTCAAGGCCGAGGGCCTCACGGTCATCTTCATCTCGCACAAGCTGGGCGAGGTCCTGAAGGTCGCCGACGACATCACCGTCATCCGCCGGGGCACCACGGTCGGCACCGCCGACCCGAAGACCGCCACCACCAAGCAGCTCGCCGAGCTGATGGTCGGCAGCGAGCTGCCCTCGCCGGAGACCCGCGAGTCGACGGTCACGGACGTCCCGATGCTCCAGGTGGAGGGCCTGACCCTGACCGAGGCCGGCGCCGCCGCGGCCGCCCCGCTCACCACCGCCGCCCCGCCGGACCCGTCCGGCGCGGTCGCCGTCCAGGAGATCGGCGCGGGCCGCAAGCTCCTCGACGACATCTCGCTCACCATCCACAAGGGCGAGATCCTCGGCATCGCCGGTGTCGAGGGCAACGGCCAGACCGAGCTCATCGAGGCCCTCATGGGCATGAACTCGCCCGACGCGGGCGTCATCCGCCTCGACGGCGAGGACATCTCCACGGTCTCCGTCCGCAAGCGTCGCGAGGGCGGCATCGGCTACATCCCCGAGGACCGCCACCGGCACGGCCTGCTCCTGGAGGCCCCCCTCTGGGAGAACCGCATCCTCGGCCACGTCACCGAGGCCCCCAACTCCAAGCGCGGCATCCTCGACCCCAAGGCCGCCCGCAAGGACACCGAGCGGATCGTGCGCGAGTACGACGTCCGCACGCCCGGCATCGACGTCACCGCGGCCTCCCTCTCCGGAGGCAACCAGCAGAAGCTGATCGTCGGCCGCGAGATGAGCCACAACCCCAAGTTCCTGATCGCCGCCCACCCCACCCGCGGCGTGGACGTCGGCGCGCAGGCGCAGATCTGGGACGCGATCCGGGACGCCCGCCGCGCGGGCCTCGCGGTGCTGCTGATCTCCGCCGACCTCGACGAGCTGATCGGCCTGTCCGACACGCTCCGGGTCATGTACCGCGGCAAGCTGGTCGCCGACGCCGACCCCGCCACCATCACGCCCGAGCAGCTGGGCTCCGCCATGACCGGCGCAGCCACCGGCCGCCTCGAAGGCACCGAAGAGCAGTCCGAAGACGGTGACGCCCGATGATGAAAATCGACAAGGACAAGCTGATCATCGGGGCCGCCGGCCCCGTGCTCGCGCTGGTCTCGTCCTTCGTGCTCACCGTCCTGGTGCTGCTCGCGACGGGCCTCGACCCGATCGAGCCGATCCGGCTGATGATCGAGAACGCCGGCTACTCCGACGTCCAGGTCCTCATCGTCAACCAGACCGGGATCTACTACCTGGCAGCGCTGGCCGTGGCCATCGGCTTCCGGATGAACCTCTTCAACATCGGCGTCGAGGGCCAGTACCGCCTCGCCGCGATGGTCTCGGCGCTGGTGGGTGCGGCCATCGACCTGCCCGGTCCGCTGCACATCCTGGTCATCGTGCTCGTCGCCATCGCGACCGGTGCCCTCTGGGCCGGTATCGCGGGCATCCTGAAGACCACCCGGGGCGTCTCCGAGGTCGTCTCCACGATCATGCTCAACGCCATCACCACCTCCCTGGTGGCCTGGCTGATCCTGCCGAAGAACTTCGGCGTCCAGCCCGCCGGCTCCAACGACCTCACCACCGGTCAGATCCCCGAGTCCGGCTGGTTCCCCGGCATCGACATGGGCGACGGCGGCCAGATCTACGGCTTCACCTTCGTCGCGCTCGCGCTCGGCGTCGTCTACTGGTTCATGCTCAACCGCACCCGCTTCGGCTTCGACCTGCGCGCCACCGGTGGGAGCGAGTCCGCGGCCCAGGCCAGCGGCGTCGACGCCAAGAAGATGATCCTCACCGCGATGCTGATCTCGGGCGGCCTCGCCGGTCTGGCCGGCATGCCGATCCTGCTCGGCGAGTCGCACACGTACAGCCTGGCCTTCCCGGTCAACGTCGGCTTCACCGCCATCACCATCGCGCTGCTCGGCCGCAACCACCCGGTCGGCATCCTCTTCTCGGCCCTCCTCTTCGCGTTCCTCGACAAGGCGTCCTCCAGCCTGGACGTCGCGGGTTACCCGAAGGAGATCACCGAGATCATGCAGGGCATCATCGTGATCGCCGTGGTCGTCTCCTACGAGCTCGTCCGCCGTTACGGCCTCCGCCGCCAGCAGCAGAAGGTCGGCGAGGAGCTCGCCGCCGGCGGCGCCATCAAGACCGACAAGGAGGTGACGGCATGAGCACCGGCACCGTTGCCAAGCCGAGCGCCGCGCCCAAGAAGGCCGGACGCCGCAAGCTGACCTGGCCCTGGATCCTGCTGATCGTCGCGGCCGGTCTCGTCCTCTTCTCGCTCGTCCGGGCCGTCTCCGGGGCCGACGACCTCACCTCCGTCGGCCAGATCTCCGGCGCGCTCCAGCTCGCCGTGCCGATCGCCATGGCCGGTCTCGGCGGCCTGTGGGCCGAGCGCGCGGGCGTCGTCAACATCGGCCTCGAAGGCATGATGGTCCTCGGCACCTGGTTCGGCGCCTGGGCCGGCTACCAGTGGGGCCCGTGGACGGGTGTCGTCGTCGGCATCCTCGGCGGCGCGGTCGGCGGTCTGCTGCACGCGATCATCACCGTCACGTTCAACGTGAACCACATCGTCTCCGGTGTGGCGATCAACATCCTCGCGGTCGGCTTCACCAAGTACCTGTCGAACTTCACCTTCGCCGAGGCCGAGGGCGGCTCCTCCAAGCAGTCCCCGCGGATCGACCAGATCACCGACATCACCATCCCGGGACTCTCGGACTGGCTGATCGACCTCCAGCAGAAGCACTGGTTCCTGATCTCGGACATCGCCGGCATCCTCGGCGGCCTGGTCACCCACCTGTCGCTGCTGACGATCGTGGCCGCCCTGCTCATCCCGGCCACCTGGTGGATCCTGTGGCGCACGGCCTTCGGCCTGCGCCTGCGCTCCTGCGGTGAGAACCCGGTCGCGGCCGAGTCCCTCGGCGTCAACGTCTACAAGTACAAGTACATCGCCGTCGTCGTCTCCGGCGGCCTCGCCGGCCTCGGCGGCGCCTTCCTCGCGATCGTCTCCACCGGCATCTACCAGGAGGGCCAGACCGGCGGCCGCGGCTACATCGGTCTCGCCGCGATGATCTTCGGCAACTGGATGCCCGGCGGCATGGCGCTCGGCGCGAGCCTCTTCGGCTTCACCGACAGTCTCAAGATCCGCGGCGGCGCCGAGAACGTCCACGCGCTGCTGCTGCTCGTCGCGCTGCTCCTGGTGATCGCCGCGCTGTGGCAGCTGTACAAGAAGAAGTACGTGGTGGCGGCCATCTCCGCCGCCTTCTCCGCGGCCTTCTTCCTCTGGTACTTCCTGACCGACGAGGTTCCGAGCCAGTTCGTCGACGCCGCCCCGTACATCACCACCCTGCTGGTGCTCGCCCTCTCGGCGCAGCGCCTGCGGATGCCGAAGGCGGACGGCCTGCCGTACCGGAAGGGCCAGGGCAAGTGACGCCCGCCCCCCAGGGGCCCGACTGGGACCTGCTCCGGGAGACCGCCCGCGAGGCGATGTCCCACGCGTACGCCCCGTACTCGGGCTACCCGGTCGGCGCGGCGGCCCTCGTGGACGACGGGCGGGTGATCTCCGGCTGCAACGTGGAGAACGCCTCCTTCGGCCTCGGCCTGTGCGCCGAGTGCGGGCTCGTCTCGCAGCTCCAGGCGACCGGCGGCGGGCGCCTGACGCACTTCGTGTGCGTGGACAGCCGGGGCGAGTCCCTGGTCCCCTGCGGGCGCTGCCGTCAGCTCCTGTACGAGTTCGGCGGCCCCGAGCTCGTCCTGGAGACCCCGGCGGGGTTCCTGACCCTGGCCGAGATGCTCCCGCAGGCCTTCGGGCCCGACCACCTCGCCAAGTAACACCTCGGAGCGGCCCTTCCGCCACCATGGAAGGGTCGCTCCCCCTTTCCCCCTCTATGCGCGTAGAAAGAGGCACCACCATGGACGTCATCTCCGTCATCCGCACCAAGCGGGACAAGGGCGAGCTGAGCCCCGAGCAGATCGACTGGGTCATCGACGCCTACACCCGCGGGGCGGTCGCCGACGAGCAGATGTCCGCCCTGGCCATGGCCATCCTGCTGAACGGCATGAACCGCACGGAGATCGCCCGCTGGACCGCCGCCATGATCGCGTCCGGTGAGCGCATGAACTTCGACGCGCTCTCCCGCCCCACCGCCGACAAGCACTCCACCGGCGGCGTCGGCGACAAGATCACCCTTCCGCTCGCCCCGCTCGTCGCGGCCTGCGGCGCGGCCGTGCCGCAGCTCTCCGGCCGGGGCCTCGGCCACACCGGCGGCACGCTCGACAAGCTGGAGTCCATCCCCGGCTGGCGCGCGCTGCTCTCCAACGAGGAGATGCTGCACGTCCTCGACACCACGGGCGCGGTCATCTGCGCGGCGGGCGACGGCCTGGCCCCGGCGGACAAGAAGCTGTACGCCCTCCGCGACGTCACGGGCACGGTCGAGGCGATCCCGCTGATCGCCTCGTCGATCATGTCGAAGAAGATCGCCGAGGGCACCGGCTCGCTCGTCCTGGACGTCAAGGTCGGCACCGGCGCCTTCATGAAGAACATCGAGGACGCGCGGGAGCTGGCGCGGACGATGGTCGGCCTCGGCACCGACAGCGGTGTGAAGACCGTCGCGCTCCTCACCGACATGTCGACCCCGCTCGGCCTCACCGCGGGCAACGCCCTGGAGGTCCGCGAGTCGGTGGAGGTCCTCGCCGGCGGCGGCCCGAAGGACGTCGTCGAGCTGACGATCGCCCTCGCGGCCGAGATGCTGGCCGCGGCCGGCATCAAGGACGCCGACCCGGCGAAGGCCCTCAAGGACGGCTCGGCGATGGACGTCTGGCGCCGGATGATCGCGGCCCAGGGCGGCGACCCCGACGCGACCCTCCCGGTCGCCCGCGAGCAGCACGTCGTCACGGCCCCGTCGACCGGTGTCCTCACCCGCCTCGACGCGTACGACATCGGCATCGCCGCCTGGCGCCTGGGCGCGGGCCGCGCCCGCAAGGAGGACCCGGTGCAGGCGGGCGCGGGCGTCGAGCTCCACGCGAAGCCGGGCGACACGGTGACGGAGGGCCAGCCGCTGCTGACCCTCCACACGGACACCCCGGAGAAGTTCGACTACGCCCTGAAGTCCCTGGAGTCGGCCTGGGACATCGCGGCCCCGGGCACGGCGTTCACCCCGGACCCGATCGTGCTGGACCGCATCGCGTAGGCATCCGCCCGCGACACCCCCGGCAGGACGGGGCCGGTGGACCGCCACCGGCCCCGTCCGGCACGTCGCGCCCCGTCCTCAGCCGAGCGCCCGCCACGCCTCCCGGTCGTCCGGCAGACCGAGGCCGCCGAGGGTGATGCGGCGATTGCCGTTGATCGGGCCCCACAGCTCCTCCCGGGCCGCCACCTCCCGTGCGAGACCCCGCTGCTCCTCCGTCGGGCCGTCCGGCCACCCCGCGGGGAACGCGACCTTCAGATACGGGCCCAGATCCGGACAGGGGGCGAGGCGGAAGGCCCGGGGCAGGGCCGCGAGGGACGCGCCGTACAGCCGGGAGAAGTCCCGCACCCGGTCGCACAGCACCGCGACCAGCGTCCAGCGGGGCGGCTCGCCCCCGAAGCGGGGAAGGCCCGCCAGGGCGTCGAACCCGGTCGGCGTCACCGCCATCCGCAGCAGCTCCTCGTGCGCCGCGGGGTCGTCCGCGAGCGGCGGGGTCATCGCCGCGGCACATCGCACCAGCGGGCTCGGGTCCGCGAGGAAGGGCGCGGGGTCGCCGCCGAGCCCTCCCAGGTCCATGACCAGCGA
This sequence comes from Streptomyces sp. NPDC004266, assembly GCF_042874095.1. Classification (NCBI taxonomy): domain Bacteria; kingdom Bacillati; phylum Actinomycetota; class Actinomycetes; order Kitasatosporales; family Streptomycetaceae; genus Streptomyces; species Streptomyces sp. NPDC004266. The sequence goes on along the minus strand of NZ_JBIAMM010000004.1, from coordinate 472,968 downwards.
GGCGCGCTCCTCCACGGACTCCGCCGCCGCGGCGAGGCGCGCCAGCCGGGGCAGCAGCCCGGGCGCCCGGTCCGCCGCGTCCGGGTGGGCCAGGAGGGCGGTGACCGCCGCCCACGCGTGCGCCCGCACCTGCCCGTCCGGGTCCTCCAGGAAGTCCGCCACCGGGGCCACGAGCTCCGGAAGCAGGTCCCAGCAGTCGAGGGCCGCCTCCGCGAGGACCAGGTCGCCGGTCTCGTCGCCCCACCGGTCGACCTGGTCGTCCTCGTCGGCGGCGGCGTACGCGACGGTCCACGCCTCCGTCGGGGCCGCCGCGACCCGGGCGCGGAGCTCCTCGACACCGGAGCCCATGCGCACCGCCGAGGCCACGTCCCGTACGAAGGACAGGCCCAGGACCGGGGCTTCCGGCAGCCGTGCCGCCACCGCCCGCAGCACCGGCGGGGTCGCCGGCCAGACCGAGCCCTGGTGCAGGATCGCCGACCACAGGTGGTCGCCGGCCGCCGCCAGCGGACCGGCGAGGACCCCGGCGGTGTCCGTCGCCGTCCCGTACGCGTGGAAGAGCCGGGACCAGTCGGTCATCGCAGGACCCCCGTCAGCAGGGCCGGGAGCTCGCGCATGTCGTCGAAGACGACCGTCCGCTCGCCCACGAGACGGTCCGCGCGGGTCAGGCCGCCGCAGTAGCCGAAGGCGCGCATGCCGGCGGCGCGCGCCGCCCGGACCCCGTAGGGGCTGTCCTCGACGACCGCGCAGCGCTCCGGCGGGACGCCCATGGCCGCCGCCGCGTGCAGGAAGAGGTCCGGGGCGGGCTTGCCCCGGGCGACGTCACGGGCGCTGAACACCCGGCCCTCGAAGCGGTCGAGCAGCCCGGCCCGGCCCAGGTTCCTGCCGATGGTGGGGTGGCTGCCGTTGGAGGCGAGGCAGTACGGGACGGACAGGGCGTCCAGGACGTCGACGACGCCCTCGACGGCCGTCAGCTCCGCGTCCAGGGCGTCCTCGTACCGCTGCCGGAAGGGGGCCTGCCAGCCGGGGGCGAGGGGACGGCCCCGCCGCTCCTCCACGATCGCGGTGAGCATCTCGTGCGAGGAGCCCACGAAGTACTCGGCCGTCTCCGCCTCGGTGAACTCGGCACCGAGCGAGGCGAAGACCTCCCGGTCCACCCGGCAGTAGATCCGCTCGCTGTCCACCAGCACGCCGTCACAGTCGAAGATCACCAGTTCGACAGGCTCAACAGTCATGATCGCGAGCCTAGCGATGAGTTCCGCGCACCCGGACGGTCGTACGGAACGTGGACACCAGTCAGCCCCTCGTCGTGACCCTGCCCGCCCGGCCCGGCGGGGAGGACGTCGCCCGGCTCTGCGCCGAGCTCGCCGCCGCCCCGCCCGGCGAGGTCGTCTGCGAGGCCGGCGCGCTCGCGGACGCCGACCTCACCGCCGTCGACGCCCTCGCCCGGCTGCGCCTCGCCGCCGGGCGCCGGGGCCACCGGATCCGCTTCGAGGGGGTGCGGCCCGAGCTGCGGGCCCTGCTCCTCCTGACCGGCCTCGCCGAAACCCTGGAGCTCTAGCCGTCCAGCCGCGCCGGCAGGTCGAAGAGCGGGAACCAGCGCTCGGTGTCCAGGAAGAAGTCCATCCCGCCGACCTTGCCGTCCCGCAGCTCCAGGACGATCAGCGCCCACGGGCTGTAGCCGCCCGCCGGGTCCGGGTGGTAGTGGGCGAAGGCCGGCGAGCCGTTCGCCACGGTCGCGACCAGCTTCGAGCCCCGGCACACGTCGCCGACGCCCAGCATCCAGCCGACGATGTCGTCGTGGCCCTGGAGCCACAGGTCGTACGGCGGCATGGACATCGTCGCGTCCTCGTGGAGCAGCGCCGTCAGCGCCTTCATGTCGTAGCCCTCGAAGGCCGCGACGTAGCGCTCCAGGAGCGCCTGCTGCTCCTCGTCCAGCGGGTTCGCCGGGTCGGAGGCGGCCGGCGCCTGCTCGGCGAGGGTCGCGCGGGCCCGCTGGAGCGCGCTGTTGACGGAGGCGACGGAGGTGCCGAGGAGCTCGGCGACCTCGCTCGCCTTCCACGCGAGGACCTCGCGCAGGATGAGCACGGCCCGCTGCTTAGGCGGCAGGTGCTGGAGCGCGGCCACGAAGGCGAGCCGCACGGTCTCGCGGGAGACGGCCGTCTCCGCCGGGTCGCCGGCCGACGGCAGGACCCGGCCGTCGGGGATCGGCTCCAGCCAGGTGATCTCCGGCTGCTTGACGAGCTGTGCCTGCGCCACCGGCGTCGGCGAGGTCAGGTCCATCGGCCGCGCCCTCCGGTTGCCGGCGTTCAGCGCGTCCAGACAGACGTTGGTGGCGATCCGGTACAGCCAGGACCGCAGCGAGGAGCGGCCCTCGAAGGAGTCGATGGCCTTCCAGGCGCGGACCATCGTGTCCTGCACCGCGTCCTCCGCCTCGAAGGAGGAGCCGAGCATCCGGTAGCAGTAACCGGTCAGTTCCCTGCGGTACTTGTCGAGATCGTCGGTCGTCGCGGTCACCACGTCGTTCATCGGGTCCACACCCCACTCACCCCTCACCGGCACCCGTTCGGTGCCGGTGAGAGGGAAGCTACCGCAGCCGACTGACAGCCGGGGTCAGGTTCCCGGCTTGCGCCCGTAGACGAAGACGTCGTCGCCGTTCCTGAGCAGGTTCCAGTACGCCTTCGCGTCCTTCGACGTCATGTTGACGCACCCGCCGGAACCCGGCGGGTTCCACATGGACTTGGTCGTCGAGTGGAACGCCTGCCCGCCGTCGAAGAACTGCGAGTACGGCATGGAGACGTGGTAGAGCGTCGACCAGTGGTTGATGTTCCGCCAGTAGATCTTCTTGAGACCGGTACGGGTCTCGGTGCCGTCCTTGCCCGTGCGGACCGGCACCGGCCCGTACTTGAGGCGCGCGCCGTCCTGGATCCAGCTGAGCTGGCGGGTCAGGTCGACGCAGGCGATCCGGCCCTTGTTGGTCGGGCAGGCTCCCGAGCGGTTGGGGTTGGTGCCCGCCGCCCTCTGCTGGAGCATCGTGTTCATGGTGCGCCACGTGACCGGCCCGGCGTACCCCATGGTCGGGGTGATGCCGTGCCTGCGCTGGAAGGCCTGGGTGGCCTGGCAGTCGGCGAGCGACTGGCGCCCGTCGACCGGCCGCCCGAGGAACTTCTCCACCTGCTTCTGGTACGGCCCCGTCGTCACGTTGCAGGACGCCGCCTGCGCCGGGGCCGTACCGAGCGCGATCGTCATCGGCACCACGAGCGACGTGATGCCGGCGGCGATGCCCGCTCTCCTGCCTATCCGTCGAGTGACTCTGTTCATGATCGTCAACTCCCCCTTGAGTCCCTGTCCTTGAGGACGTACGGGGGAGTGTGGCGGTTGCAGGCCAGAAGGGGAACCACGCGTTCCCGGTCAGTCCTAGGCGGTGGCCGGATGCGGGCGCCGGGCCGCGACGCGCGCGCTGTGCGAGCCGTACAGGGTGACCGAGACGACTCCGAGGACCGCGACCAGGCCGATCAGGACCGTACCCGCCCAGCCGCCCGCGTGGAAGGCGATCGCGCCGAGCGTGCCGCCCGCGCTGCTGCCCAGGTAGTACGCGGACTGGTACAGCGCCGAGGCCTGCGCGCGGCCCGTCTTCGCCGTGCGGCTCACCGAGGAGGAGGCGACCGCGTGGCCCGCGAAGAAGCCGGCCGTGATCAGGACCAGGCCCACCAGGACCGGGGCGAGGGAGTCCGACAGCGAGAACAGCAGGCCCGCCGCCGTCGTCGAGACCGCCAGGTACAGCGCCCCGCGCCGGCCGAGCCGTCCGACGAGCTTGCCGGCGGCCGCGGAGGAGACCGTGCCGACCAGGTAGATCAGGAAGATCGAGCCGATCACGCCCTGCGGCAGCGAGAACGGGGCCTCCACCAGGCGGTAGCCGATCACCGTGTACACGGCGCCGAAGACCGTCATGAACAGGGCGCCGATCACGTACAGACGCATGAGCAGCGGGTCGGAGAGGTGGCCCCGGACGGTCCGGGCCAGCGACTTCGGGTTCAGCGTGCCGGGGGTGAAGTGCCGGGCCTTCGGGAGCAGCGCCCGGAAGACGAGCGCGCAGACCAGGGAGGTCAGGCCGACGGCGGCCAGGCCGGCGCGCCAGCCCCACAGCTGGGAGACCCAGCCGGTCACGAGCCGTCCGCTCATGCCGCCGATCGAGTTGCCCGCCACGAAGAGGCCGATCGCGCCGATCAGCGCCCTGGGCCGCACCTCCTCGGCGAGGTACGCCATCGCGGAGGCCGGGAGGCCGGCCAGCGCGGCGCCCTGGACGGCGCGGAGCGCGATCAGGGACGCCAGGTTCGGGGCGAACGGCACCAGGAGCGCCACCGCGACCGCGACCGAGAGGGAGGCCGTCATCATCGCGCGCCGCCCGAAGCGCTCCGAGAGGGCGCTGAGCGGCAGGACGCAGAGGGCGAGGGCGCCGGTGGCGGCGGAGACCGTCCAGGAGGCGGCGGAGGCGGTGGCGCCGAACTCGGCCGAGATGGCCGGGAGGAGGGCCTGCGTGGAGTAGAGGAGGGCGAAGGTGGCCAGTCCGGCGGCGAAGAGCGCGAGGCTCATCCGGCGGTGGCCGGGGGTGCCGGGGGCGAGGCGGGTGTCGGCGGACGCGGTGGTGGCGGCCGCCTTGGTACTGGCGGGAGGCATGTCACGAACGTAGGCCGGTCCGGTTCATGCGTCCAATGCACGGAACTGCTGTAATCGTTCCCATGGTGCATGAGTACAGGTCACAGCCTCGCCTGTCACCGAACAGTAACGAAGAAGACATGGGACCGCTGCTGGCGCCGCGGCTCGCGTACTTCGCCGCCGTCGCCCGGCACGAGCACGTGACCCGCGCCGCGGCCGAGATGGGCGTGCCGCAGTCCACGCTCTCGCGGGCCATGGTCCGGCTCGAACAGGACCTCGGCGTCACCCTCTTCGCCCGGCGCGGCCGCACGGTCTCCCTCACCCCGGCCGGCCGCCGCTTCCTCACCGCCGCCGAGCGCGCCCTCGCCGAGGTGGAGCGGGCCGCCGACACCGTACGGGCCGACGCCGACCCGGCGGCCGGGCGCGTCGCCTTCGGCTTCCTGCACACCATGGGCTCCGAGACCGTCCCCGGCCTCATCCGCGCCTTCCGCGTCGACCACCCGAGGATCCGTTTCACCCTCGTCCAGAACTACGGCGAGGCCATGATCGAGCGGCTGCGGGCCGGCGACCTCGACCTCTGCCTGACCTCGCCCGTGCCGGACGCCCCCGACCTGGTCGCCCGGCGCCTCGACGAGCAGCGGCTGCGGCTCGTCGTCCCCGACGACCACCGGCTCGCCGGCCGCAAGCGGGTGCGCCTCGCCGAGGCCGCGGACGAGACCTTCGTGACCCTGGAGCCGGGATACGGGCTCCGCCGCATCACCGACGACCTGTGCGCGGAGGCCGGCTTCAAGCCCCGGGTCGCCTTCGAGGGCGAGGAGGCCGAGACCCTGCGCGGCCTCGTCGCCGCCGGCCTCGGCGTCGCCCTGCTGCCCCCGCCCGCCGTCCCCCGCCCCGGCGTCGTGGAACTCACCGTCACCGCGCCGCGGGCGGTCCGCGAGATCGGCGTGGCCTGGCTCGACGGGCACCCGGACACGGCCCCGGTGGCCGCCTTCAAGAAGTTCCTGCTGAGCAGGCGCGGCCACCTCCTCCCGAAGGAGCCGTCACCTCCGGCGTGAGCCCCCGAACCCCGCCGCCAGCGGCATCCGCAGGCCGAGCGGCGGGGGAGCCGCCATCGCGTCGGTCACCGGCCGGGCGACCGGGCGGCCGAAGAGGGCGCCCAGCGCGAAGTCCGCGGCCAGGGCCCGGACCTCGGCCGCGTACTGGCGCAGCGCGTGGCCGTCCGAGTGCACCTCGAAGCGGCAGGTGTCCCGGTTCGCCTTCTTCGCCCGCTCGGCGAACCGGAACGACAGCTCCGGATCCGTCCGCGCGTCGTTCGTGCCGTGCACGAGCAGCACCCTGCGCCCCACCAGCTGCCGTACCGGCTCCGGCTCCGCCGCCACGTCGTCCTCCGGCAGCCACGGCGCGAGCGCGAGCACCGCGGCGACCGCGGGATGCCCGGCCGCCCGCAGCGCCGCCCGCGCCCCCATCCCGTGACCGAGGAGGCAGACCGGCACGTCGCCGTAGCGCCGTACCGCCTCCGCGACCGCCCAGGAGGCGTCCGCCACGAGGTCCGCGTTCGCCCCGTTCCAGCCGCGCGCCCGGTAGCGCACCACGTGCGCGACGAGCTCCTCGGACCGTCCCGCCCGGGCCAGACCGCGCCCCAGCGGAAGCATCGCCGCGTGCGCCCGCGCGGAGGCCCGCCGCGCCGACACCGGCTCACCGTCCGGCAGGAGCAGCACCACACCGCCCACCGCCGCCGACGTGCGGGAACCTCCAACAGGCCGTCCGAGCCGGGGTCTCCGTGCTTCGGGCGGCCCCACGAGTGCGAAGTGCGCCATGACAGAACAGTCTCAGAAGCGGAGGTGTACGCCAGCCGTACGCGCGGTCACTGTTACGCATCGCCGCGCCGGCTCGAACGGGCGTGCGCGTCAGGCCCGTTCCCGGATCCGTTCGAAGCGGGCCACCGAGCCGATGGTCGCGAAGCCCTTCCGGCCGTACCAGTGGCGCGGCCAGTCGTCCGCGAAGGCGGTGAGGAAGCGGGTCGAGCAGCCCGCGTCGGCGGCCTCGCGCAGCGCCGTGTCCAGCACCTTCCCGGCGTACCCCTGCCCGAGGTGGGCCTCCACGGTGACCAGGTCCTCGATCTGCGCCGTGCCGGTCGCCGGGTCCATGTACAGGTCGACCCACGCGGCCACCTCGCCCGTCGGGGTGCGCGCCGCGAAGAAGCGCACGTCGTCGGCGCCGCGCCGGCGCGCCACCCGCCGCTCCACCAGGTCGCGGATGTGCTCCGGCGGCGCCTGCGGGGCGAACCGCGGCCAGGAGGCCGCCACCGGCTCGCGCAGCTCGTCGAAGTCGACCTCCGCCGCCCCGCCGTGCTCCGGCACCGGGCCGGTGTGCGCCATGAGCATCGTCGTGGCGTGCCGGTACCCGGCCCGCTCCATCGGAGCCCGGCAGGCGGCGGCGACCGTCTCGTCGAGGACGTACACGCAGCGGTACGGGAGATGGCCGAGCGCCTCCTCCGCGTACCCGGGCAGCGCCTCCGGGTCCACGGCTCCGTCGACGAGCAGGTGGTTGTTCCCCCGGGAGTTCGCGTAGGCGTCGTCGAGCACCGCGAAGGCGCCCGGGAAGCCGACGGTGCGGGCCGCCTGGCGCCGGTGGAATTCGGACAAGAAGCGGTGCACGCGCGGAAGTTCGGACGCGGCCGTGGTCGAGGTGGAGGTCATGCGGGCAGGCTAGGTGCGCGGTCCCTCGCCCCGCCACAAGAAATCAGGCGCCGCGAGAGGTGTTCTACGCGCGTAGGGGCTACAGTGCGGAGATGACGAGCCAGACCCCCAACGTCCCCACCGCGGACCAGATCCGCCGTGCCCCGAAGGTGCTGCTCCACGACCACCTCGACGGCGGACTGCGCCCCGGCACGATCATCGAACTCGCCCGGGAGCAGGGCTACGAGCAGCTCCCCGAGACGGAGCCCGACAAGCTCGGCATCTGGTTCCGCGAAGCGGCCGACTCCGGTTCCCTGGAGCGGTACCTGGAGACCTTCGCGCACACCTGCGCCGTCATGCAGACCCGGGACGCCCTCTTCCGCGTCGCCGCCGAATGCGCCGTCGACCTCGCCGAGGACGGCGTCGTGTACGCCGAGGTGCGGTACGCCCCCGAGCAGCACCTGGAGGGCGGACTCACCCTCGAAGAGGTCGTGGAGGCCGTCAACGACGGCTTCCGCGAGGGCGAGCGGCGGGCCAGGGCCGCCGGTCACCGCATCCGGGTCGGCGCCCTCCTGACCGCCATGCGGCACGCCGCCCGCGCCCTGGAGATCGCCGAACTCGCCAACCGCTACCGCGACTCCGGCGTCGTCGGCTTCGACATCGCCGGCGCCGAGGCCGGCTACCCGCCCACCCGGCACCTCGACGCCTTCGAGTACCTGAAGCGGGAGAACAACCACTTCACGATCCACGCCGGCGAGGCCTTCGGTCTGCCCTCCATCTGGCAGGCGCTCCAGTGGTGCGGCGCCGACCGGCTCGGCCACGGCGTCCGGATCATCGACGACATCGAGGTCGCCGACGACGGCTCCGTCCGCCTCGGCCGCCTCGCGGCCTACGTCCGCGACAAGCGCGTCCCGCTGGAGATGTGCCCCTCCTCCAACCTCCAGACCGGCGCCGCCGCCTCGTTCGCCGAGCACCCCATCGGCCTGCTCCGCACGCTCCACTTCCGGGCCACGGTCAACACCGACAACCGGCTGATGAGCGGGACGAGCATGAGTCGGGAATTCGAGCTGCTGATCGACGCCTTCGGCTACACGCTCGACGACATGCAGTGGTTCACTGTCAATGCGATGAAATCAGCGTTCATTCCTTTCGATGAACGACTCGCCATGATCAACGAGGTGATCAAGCCGGGATATGCCGAGCTGAAGTCCGAATGGCTGTTCCAGCAGACCGCCACGACCAGCGAGTCTTCCCGCGCGACGGGCTGAAAAGCGCCCCGTGAGGGGGAGGAGGGCGGCCGGGGGGAGGCGACACCCGGCCGCTTTCCGGTGTTTGCGAAGGCGACGTTCGCTGGTTAGGTTGCAGAGCCGCTCTCGATTCCCAGGATTTCCCCTCCCGGCTTTTCCCCGAAGCCCCCGGATTCCCCAAGGAAGATTTACTGATGAAGCAGTCTGCCGCCAAGAAGCTCGGTGTCGCCGCCCTCGGTGCCGCTTTCGCCGCCGCCGCCGCAGGCACGGCCTCCGCAGCGCCGTCCCTGCCGCTCGACGCCGACGCGCTGGGCACGGTGACCCAGGCCGTCCCGCTCGGGGACGGCCTCACCACGCTCCCCGACGGCGCCGCCGAGTCCCTCGGTGCCGGCCAGGGCGCCCTCGGCCAGGGAGTCGACCAGGGCGTGAAGACCCTTCCGGCCGCCGCGGGCCAGGCCACCCAGAACCTTCCGCTCGACGCCGCCGCCGGCGGCCTCGGCGCCACCCCGCTCGGCGGCCTCCTCGGCGGCCTCCCGCTCAACGGCCTCCCGCTCGGCTGACCCCGGCCCCCGCACGCCGAAGGGGCGCGCACCCGTGATCCGGGTGCGCGCCCCTTCGGCGTGCTCGTGCGACGGCTACCAGGCCGTGCTCGCGGTCTTCTCCGCCGGCAGGAAGATCCACAGGCCCAGGTAGATCAGGAACTGCGGGCCCGGCAGCAGGCACGAGGCCAGGAAGATCACACGCATCGTCGTCGCGGAGGTGCCGAAGCGCCGGGCCAGCGCCGCGCACACTCCGCCGAGCACGCGTCCGTCACGGGGGCGGGTCAGTGCGGCCATGGTGGGCTCCTTCGGAGTCGGTCCGGGAGTCGCTCTTCCGGGCTCCCGATGACTCCATGTTCCCGCCGGACAGGGGACGAAGCGTCGGTCTACGGGGCGATCGGGACCCTGGAAATCGTCGGGGTCGCACCCTGAGGGGCCTCGTTCCGCAGCAGGGCGGCGCCCCCGTCCGGAGTGCTCCCCGCGGAGGAGGACGACCTCCCCGCCTCCCACCTGCGGCGCAGCCGGGTCCGGCCGGCCGGGACCACCAGGAGGTGCGCCAGCGCGACCCCCGCGGTGTTCAGGAGGACCGAGTCCACGTCCACCACCTGGCCCGGCACCGCGGTCTGCAGCAGCTCCACGGCCAGCGACACCAGCGCGCCCGCGGCGGTGGTACGGGTCAGGGAGGCCCACCCGGAGACATGGAGCCGTCCGTCGGCCATCGGGAGCAGCACCCCGAGCGGGGCCAGGAGCAGCAGGCCCTCGCCGATCAGCCGGGCCGCCTCGGTCCAGCCCAGCGCGAGGACGGTCCGCAGGCCGTGCATCGGGATCGTGTTCGGCGCGGTCACCCAGGCCACGTCCCGTGGACGCAGACTGACCCAGGCGACGAGCAGCAGATGCGCGAGGAGGAGGACGAACCCCGCCACGCGGACGACCACGGCGGCACTGCCGCCCGAACCTTGACGCTGCACGTCCCCCAAGACGCGGCGAACAGCGGAATCGGTTCCGCCGCACTCTGACCCACCCCGCCGCGGGCCGCGCCCACCCCGCGCCCCCGTTGTGGGCAGGCGTTCCGCAAGGGGCGGAACGGGTGGGCACAACGGACGGCGCCCTTGCCGGCGCCAGAGGCTCACGTGCCTGGACCCGCACCGGCTGTGCGCCGCGCAAAGTGGTGCGGGTCCGGGCGCGGAACGCGGAGGCGCTGCGAAGGGCGCCGTCCCGTGTGCCCACCCTCCCCCAAGCTCTCGGCTTCGCTCGAGCAGGGGCCCCCTCGCCCCAGCGGGACGATTGCCCACACGGGCGGGTGCGGGAGGGGCACCGCCCAGCGGGACGACTGCCCACACGGCAGGTGGGCCGGGGCACCGCCCCGGCAGGTGGGGTCAGGGGGTCGTCGGCGTCGGGGGCGGGGCCGTCGGCGGGGTGGAGTCGGGACGTTCGCGGAGTTCCGTCGTGCACCGGTACCGCTTCGGCGCGTACGCCCCCGGCCCGCCGAGCAGGACCGTGTGGCCGCCCGCCCCCGCGGAGCTCTCCGCGAAGGTGCAGACCAGCTGCGACAGCGCCGTCGGCGCCAGGTCCTCCGGCTGCCGGCTCAGCCGCAGCGTGCCCGCCGGGTCGCCCCGGTGCCCGCCGCCCACGGTCAGCGGCCCGCGCACCTCGGTCGTGAAGCCGGCCTGCCGCTCGCCCTCCGAGGGCTCGGCGAGCAGCTGCGCGAGCAGCCGCCCGGCGGTCCGCACCGGATCGCCGCCCGCCTTCTCCTCCGGCAGCGGCGACCGGCGGTCCACCGCCTCCAGCTGGGACCCGCAGACCAGGAACACCCGGACCGGCACGCCCTGCGCCGCCGCCTCCGTCGTGCCGTCCTCGGTCATGCTGCACGGCACCCGGGAGGGGGCCGCGCCCGCGTCCACCGGGACCGACGTGGTCCGGATGCCGCAGCCGGTGGCCAGCGCCGTGAGCGCGACCGCCAGGACAAAGACGCGACGCCTCACGCTTCCTCCACCTCGCCCTGGCTGCTGCGGGTCTGCACCTCGCGCGTGATTCCCGAGGCGTCCAGCGGCAGCCGCAGCACGAACACCGCGCCGTCGACCTTCCCGTCCTCGCCGACCGAGTTCGACGCCGTGATCGAACCGCCGTGGATCAGCGCGTTCTCCATGGCGATCGACAGGCCGAGCCCGCTGCCGTCGGACCGCGGCCGGGACGCGCTCGCCTTGTAGAAGCGGTCGAAGACGTGCGGCAGCACTTCTTCCGGGATGCCGGGGCCGTGGTCCCGTACCGCGATGACCAGCTCGTCCTCCTCCGTGCGGACCGAGACCCGCACCGGGGAACCGCCGTGCTTGAGCGCGTTGCCGATGAGGTTCGCCAGGATCACGTCGAGGCGCCGCGGGTCGAGCGGCGCCACGATCCCGCGCTCCGCGTCGAGGTCCACCGCGTCCAGCCAGGCCCGCGCGTCGATGCACGCGGTGATCTGGTCCGCGATGTCCACGTCGTCGAGGACGAGCCGCGCGGTGCCCGCGTCGAAGCGGGTCACCTCCATCAGGTTCTCCACCAGGTCGTTGAGGCGCCGGGTCTCGCTCACCACGAGGGCCACCGCCGGGGCGATCATCGGGTCCAGGGAGTCCTGCTCGTCCTCCAGGACCTCGGTGACGGCCGTCAGCGCGGTCAGCGGGGTCCGCAGCTCGTGCGACATGTCGGCGACGAAGCGCCGCGAGGACTCCTCCCGGGCGCTCATGTCCGCGACCTTCTTCTGCAGAGATTCGGCCGCGCTGTTGAACGTGCGGGAGAGGTCGGCCAGTTCGTCCGCGCCGGAGACCCGCAGCCGGGTGTCGAGCTTGCCCTCGCCGAGCTGCCGGGCCGCCTCGCCCAGCCGGTGCACCGGGCGGAGCACGGTCGTCGCCGCGACCTGCGCGAGCAGCACCGACCCGGCCACCGCGAGGGCGGTGGCGATCCCCAACGACCAGGCGAGCGAGTTCAGATCGGCCTTCTCCGCGGCCAGCGACTTGAACATGTACCCGGCGGGCCCGCCGCCGTCGATCCGCGTGCCGCCGACCAGGTACGGCGTCCCGTTCCGCTCCGTGCGCTGCCAGAACAGGTGGTACGGATACGGGTTGGCCTCCGTCACCGGCCGCTTCGTGTCCACGGCCTCCCGCAGCGAGCGCGGCACGTCGGCCAGGGTGAAGTCGTCCGGGTCCGAGGCGCCCACGATCGGCTTGCCCGCGTCCCGCTCGCCGAGCAGCAGCACCTGGTAGTTCGCGGCGCTGCCGGACGCCATCTGCTCGGCGGTCCGCCGCAGGTCGTCCTGGGCGGGCCGGAGCGGCAGCGTCGCCGTCCGGTTCTGCATCTCCTGCCGGAAGTCGTTGAGGGCCCCGTCCTGGGTACGCGTCAGCACCGCCTCGCGGTTGAGCCAGTACGCGATGCCTGAGGCGGCGACGGCCGCGGTGAGCGCGACGAGGGCGAAGACGACGACGAGCCGCAGCCGCAGGCTGGAGAACCGCAGCCGCGCGTAGATCCCCTTGCTCACGCAGGAACGTCCAGCCGGTAGCCGACGCCGCGCACCGTACGGATCAGCGTCGGCGAGGACGGCACGTCCTCCACCTTGGCGCGCAGCCGCTGCACACAGGCGTCGACGAGCCGCGAGTCGCCCAGGTAGTCGTGCTCCCACACGAGCCGCAGCAACTGCTGGCGGGACAGCGCCTGCCCGGGCCGCCGGCTCAGCTCCAGGAGCAGCCGCAGCTCGGTCGGGGTGAGCTGGAGGTCCTCGCCGTTCTTCGTGACCGTCATAGCCGAGCGGTCGATCACCAGGGAGCCGTACGTCGCCGAGTCCGTCGACTCGCGCTCCCCGCGCCGCAGCACGGCCCGGATGCGGGCGTCGAGCACCCGCCCCTGCACGGGCTTCACGACGTAGTCGTCGGCGCCGGACTCGAGGCCGACGACCACGTCGATGTCGTCACTGCGCGCGGTCAGCAGGATGATCGGCAGCTGGTCGGTCCGGCGGATCCGCCGGCAGACCTCGAAGCCGTCGATGCCGGGCAGCATGACGTCGAGCACGACCAGGTCGGGCCGCTGCTCGCGCAGCAGCTGGAGACCGTCCTCGCCCGTCGCGGCGGTGGCCACCCGGTGGCCCTGCCGGGACAGGGAGAGTTCGAGGGCCGTGCGGATGGCGTCGTCGTCCTCGATCAGCAGCAGAAAAGGCACGGCGACATTCTGTCGCATGGGCCGTCCGAGATCGACCGCTCCCGGACTCGCTTCCGTCTCGTTCCCTGTGACACGGCTGTGACAGTCGGCGGACAACGCCATGAAGTCCGGGGGGCAAGCTTCTTGGCACACGGACCGAAACACACTCCAACCGACGGGGGGCGCGAGATGAACGCACTGCACAGCACCACCTCAAGCGCAGTTGTCACGCGTCTCCACGACGTCGTGCGGAGCACGGAGAAGTCCGGCGGTGTGAACGGACGGGGGTGCGTTCGCGGCGTCGGGCGTCAGCGCAAGGCGCCGTACATGGTGGCCGTTGCTGACGGGGGAGCGGCGTACGGGGAGGTCACGGGGGAGCGCTCCGGCTGTTCGGAAGCCGAGTTCACGGCTTACGTCCAGGAGCGTCGTGCCTCCCTGTACGCCACCGCCTACCACCTCACCGGTGACCGTTTCGAGGCCGAGGACCTGCTCCAGAGCGCGCTGTTCTCCACGTACCGCGCCTGGGACCGGATCAGCGACAAGGCCGCCGTCGGCGGATACCTGCGTCGCACCATGACCAACCTGCACATCAGCGCCTGGCGCCGGCGCAAGCTCAACGAGTACCCGACCGAGGAGCTGCCGGAGACGGTCGGCGAGACGGACGCGATGCGGGGCACCGAGCTGCGCGCGGTCCTGTGGCAGGCCCTGGCCCGCCTGCCCGAGCTCCAGCGGACGATGCTGGTGCTGCGCTACTACGAGGGCCGGACCGATCCGGAGATCGCGGAGATCCTGGACATCAGTGTCGGCACGGTGAAGTCGAGCATCTGGCGCTCGCTGCGGCGACTGCGCGAGGACGAGGTGCTGAGCTTCGGCCGTGACGAGGAGGAGTCCTTCGGCGAGCTGGTGGCCTGAAGGTCGGGGGGACGCACCCGCGGGGGCCACGGGGGAGACGGGGCCTCGGGGGTACGGGGGAAAGACGGGGGAACCGTACGGGGGTACGGGGAAAAGCGAAGCGGGTCGTACGAGTCCGGGGGTCTCGTACGGCCCGCTTCGGCCGTTGTGGGCCCGGGTCTAGACGGGGGTGCGGTGGCGGCCCGCCGCCGCTGCCGCCAGCCGCCCCAGCGCCTCCGGCTTCGCGCAGGGGTGCGCCCCCAGGGCGGTCTGGCGGGCGACGATCGCGCGCTCGGCGCGCATCAGGCGCCAGCCGCGGCGCAGCAGGAACGGGACGGACTTGCGGCCCTCGCGGAGGTCGCGGAGGAGCCGGCGGCGGAAGGTCGTCGAGGGGCGGCCGCGCAGGCACAGCGCGTCCGCGAGGACGTCCAGTTCGCGGCAGCGGGTCACGATCTCGGCCGCGAAGATGCCCTCCGCCACGAAGAGCGGGGTCCGCCCGATGTCGAGCGGCTCACGGCCCACGCGGGAGCTGGTGGCGATGTCGTACACGGGGACGTCGGTCCGCCCCGTACGGCAGAGCTCGACGATCGCGGCCACGGCGACGTCCGCGTCCCAGGACGCCGGGGAGTCCCAGTCGATGTCCGTGGAGCCGTCGACGAGCGGCAGCGACGGGTCGTCGGCCTCCTTGTAGAAATCGTCGAGGCGCAGGACCGGAAGGCCGGCGACGGCGGCGAGGGACGACTTGCCGGAGCCGGAGGGGCCCGCGAGCAGGACGACCCGGGTCGGGATCGGTTGGGAACTCACGGAACACCAGTGTGAGGCATTCCCCCGTCCAGGGGACCACCGAGGAAGGCCGTTGGTATCGAGCATCACACCTCCACTACTGTCGGTGCCCGCTCGCTCACCCCCTGGAAGGATCTCCATGGCGCGTCACGCAGCCCCCCGGACCCCCCGCCGCAGCGCCCTGCTCAAGGCCGGTCTCACCGTCACGGCGGCGGGCGCCGCGGTGATCGGCGCGGGTGCCGGGGCGCAGGCCGCCGCCCCGGTGCCGCTGCCCCTGGACTCGCTGAGCCGGACGGACGCCGGTGCGGCCGGGGCGGGCGCACTGGACGGTGTCACCCACGGCGTGGGCCCGCTGACCCGGCTTCAGCTCGACCCGCTCGCCAACACGGGCGTCGATCCGCTCGACAACGGCCTCGGCACGCAGGTCGCCGACTTCAAGCCGGTCGGCACGCACCTGGTCACCGACCACGTCACGAAGGGCGGCGCGGTCGCCGACCTGCCGGTGGTCGGCGGCGTGACGCGGGGGCTGCTGCCGTAGCGGGCACGCCGCTCAGCGCTTCGCCCGGCGCAGCCAGCCCAGTGCCCCGCGGGGCGGCGCGGACGCTCCGGCCGGGCTGCCGGCGTCCTGGCCGCCGCTGTGGGGCCGCACGTCCTTCAGGCGCGCCTCCCAGGGGCCTTCCGCCGCGGACAGGTGGACGAGGAGCGGGCCCTCGGGCAGCGGCAGGGTCTCCCTGCGTGCGCCGATCTCGTTGACGGCGGCTCTTCCGGGGCTCGGAAGCGTGGTGGGGTCCGTGTGTCCCGCCAGTCTGTACACGTGGACGATGAAGTTGCCGCCGCCCTTGTAGCGGAACGCGACGTCGGCCGTCCCCCGGGTGTGGAGCAGGACGTCGGGGCCCCAGCTCTCCAGCCGGTCCTCCGTCAGTCGCCGGGCCTCCGACAGGGGCAGGATCCGCACCTGCCAGGACCCGCTCGCCTCCAGCCGCAGGCGCAGACGCCCGTGCTCGGGGACGGAGGTGATCACCCGGCCCCGGAAGTCCTTCTCCGTGCTGTTGACGACCGCGCGCCCCTTGGCGTTGGAGTCGTCGAGGGGCCACAGCCCCGTGTAACCGCCGCCCTTCACGGCCAGTTCGGCCATGACGGGGCCGGGCGGGAGGTCCTTCACGGTGATCACGTCGTTGTCCCGGCCGGTGACGGTGCGCGGCGTGAAGACCGGCCCGCACGTCCAGACCGACGGGTCGGGCCGCGACGCGGGCGGGGGAGACGCCGCCACGGGGGCCTCGGCCTGGGCCCGGGTCCGGTTCCGGGCCAGGGCGCGGATCTGGTCGGGGGTCATGTCCAGGAGCTGGTCCCGGGTGAGGCCCATGCCCTGGGCCGGGGCGTCGGAAGGAGCGGCGGGCGGGGCGGGGGCCGGGATCCGTTCCGGGGCCTCCCGCGGTTCCTCGCCCACGTCCACGCCGTGGTCCACCGCGAGGCCCGTCAGCCCGTCCACGTACCCCTGGCCGACCGCGCGGAACTTCCAGCCGCCCGAGCGGCGGTACAGCTCCGCGAGGACCATCGCCGTCTCGGAGCCCGCGTCGGTGACCTCGTACGCCACGACCGTCCCGCCGTCCGGCCCGGAGACCTCCACGGACAGGCCGTGCGCGTCCCGCAGCGCGCCCTCCTCCGTCGACGCGACGATCAGGACGCGGGCGATCCCCTCCTCGACGCCCGTGAGGTCGGCGTCCAGCCGGACCGTGCCCTCCTCGTCGCCGTCCGCGCCGCCGGACAGCCGCACCGCGCCCGACGGGTGCGCCGGAGCGCCGTGGAACACGATGTCGGCGTCCCCCCGGACCCTGCCCTGCTCCGTCACGAGCAGCGCCGCGACGTCCACCCCGCTCCGGACGGTGACGCGCAGCGCGGCCGTCGGCACGAAGGCGTTGTCTCCCTTGATCAATCCCCTCAGCATGAACGGATCCTGCGGTCGATAGCGGGGATGCGCAAGGCCCCCGGGCAGTGCTGCTGCCCGGGGGCCCGTCGCGGTGGGACTAGTACGAGGAGCCGCTCGCGCCCAGCGAACCCGTGGGGTGCCAGACCGTCTTCGTCTCCAGGAAGGCGGTCATGCGGTCCGTGCCGGGGGACTCGGTGAAGTCCTCGGTACGGGGGCGCAGGACGCGCTTCAGGTTGTCCGCCGCCGCGATCTCCAGGTCGCGGGCGAGGTCGCCGTCGGTCGCGCCCGTCAGGTCGAGGGCGTTGACGTCCTGGTGGGCCGCGAGGTGCGGGCCCATCTCGGAGGCCTTGCCGGAGAGGATGTTGACCACGCCGCCGGGGAGGTCGGAGGTGGCCAGGACCTCGCCCAGGGAGAGTGCCGGGAGCGGGGCCTTCTCGCTGGCGATGACGACGGCGGTGTTGCCCGTCGCGATCACCGGGGCGATCACCGAGACCAGGCCCAGGAAGGAGGAGTCCTGCGGGGCCACGACCGTCACGACGCCCGTCGGCTCCGGGGTCGACAGGTTGAAGTACGGGCCCGCGACCGGGTTCGCGCCGCCCACGACCTGGGCGATCTTGTCGGTCCAGCCCGCGTACCAGACCCAGCGGTCGATGGCCGCGTCGACGACCTCGGCCGCCTTGTTCTTGGACAGGCCCTCCGCGTGCGCGACCTCGTGCACGAACTGGCCCTTGCGCCCCTCCAGCATCTCGGCGACGCGGTAGAGGATCTGGCCGCGGTTGTACGCGGTGGCGCCGGCCCAGCCGCCGAAGGCCTTGCGCGCGGCGACGACCGCGTCACGGGCGTCCTTGCGGGAGGAGAGGGGGGCGTTCGCCAGCCACTTGCCCTTGGAGTCCGTCACCTCGTACACCCGGCCGCTCTCGGAGCGGGGGAACTTGCCCCCGACGTACAGCTTGTAGGTCTTGAAGACGCTCAGACGGTTCGCGTCAGACATCGAGGTAGGCCTCCAGACCGTGGCGGCCGCCCTCGCGGCCGAAGCCCGACTCCTTGTAGCCGCCGAAGGGCGAGGTCGGGTCGAACTTGTTGAACGTGTTGGCCCAGACGACGCCGGCCCGGAGCTTGTTGGCCACCGCGAGGATGCGGGAGCCCTTCTCCGTCCAGATGCCGGCCGACAGGCCGTACTGGCTGTTGTTGGCCTTCGCGACGGCCTCGTCGGGCGTACGGAAGGACAGCACCGAGAGGACCGGTCCGAAGATCTCGTCACGGGCGATCCGGTGCGCCTGCGTGACGTTCGTGAAGAGCGTCGGGGCGAACCAGTAACCGGCCGACGGGAGCTCGCACGCGGCGGTCCAGCGCTCGGCGCCCTCCGCCTCGCCCTGATCCACCAGGGAGGTGATGCGGGCCAGCTGCTCGGACGAGTTGATCGCGCCGATGTCGGTGTTCTTGTCGAGCGGGTCGCCGAGGCGGAGCGTCGACAGGCGGCGCTTGAGGCTGTCGAGCAGCTCGTCCTGGATCGACTCCTGGACGAGGAGGCGCGAGCCCGCGCAGCAGACCTGGCCCTGGTTGAAGAAGATGCCGTTGACGATGCCCTCGACGGCCTGGTCGATCGGGGCGTCGTCGAAGACGATGTTGGCGCCCTTGCCGCCCAGTTCGAGGGTGACCTTCTTGTGCGTGCCGGCGACGGAGCGGGCGATCGACTTGCCGACCGCCGTCGAACCGGTGAAGGCGACCTTGTTCACGTCCGGGTGCTCGACCAGCGCGGCGCCCGTCTCCCCGTACCCGGGAAGGATGTTGACGACGCCCTTCGGCAGCCCGGCCTGGCGGCAGATGTCCGCGAAGAACAGGGCGGAGAGCGGGGTCGTCTCGGCCGGCTTGAGCACGACCGTGTTGCCGGTCGCGAGCGCCGGGGCGATCTTCCACGCCAGCATCAGCAGCGGGAAGTTCCACGGGATGACCTGGCCGGCCACGCCGAGCGGGCGCGGGTTCGCGCCGTAGCCCGCGTGGTCGAGCTTGTCGGCCCAGCCCGCGTAGTAGAAGAAGTGCGCGGCGACCAGCGGGAGGTCCGCGTCGCGGGTCTCCTTGATCGGCTTGCCGTTGTCCAGGGTCTCCAGGACGGCCAGCTCGCGGCTGCGCTCCTGGATGATCCGGGCGATCCGGAAGAGGTACTTGGCGCGCTCGGAGCCGGGCAGCGCCGACCACTTCTCGAAGGCCCTCCGGGCCGCCTTCACGGCGCGGTCCACGTCCTCGGCGCCCGCCTGGGCGACCTCGGAGAGCACCTCCTCGGTGGAGGGGGAGACGGTCTTGAAGACCTTGCCGTCGGCGGCGTCGACGAACTCGCCGTCGATGAACAGGCCGTAGCTCGGCGCGATGTCGACGACCGAGCGCGACTCCGGTGCCGGTGCGTACTCGAATGCAGATGCCATGTTGATCAGTCCACCGTCACGTAATCGGGGCCGGAGTAACGGCCGGTCGCCAGCTTCTGGCGCTGCATCAGCAGGTCGTTGAGCAGGCTGGAAGCGCCGAAGCGGAACCAGTGGTTGTCCAGCCAGTCCTCGCCCACGGTCTCGTTGACGAGAACCAGGAACTTGATCGCTTCCTTGGTGTTGCGGATGCCGCCGGCCGGCTTCACGCCGATCTGCACGCCGGTCTGGGCGCGGAAGTCGCGCACCGCCTCCAGCATGAGGAGGGTGTTCGCCGGGGTGGCGTTGACCGCGACCTTGCCGGTCGAGGTCTTGATGAAGTCCGCGCCCGCCATCATGCCGAGCCAGGAGGCGCGTCGGATGTTGTCGTACGTGGAGAGCTCGCCGGTCTCGAAGATCACCTTGAGGCGGGCGCGGTCGCCGCACTCGGCCTTGACGGCGGCGATCTGCTCGTACACCTCCATGTACCGGCCGGCGAGGAAGGCGCCACGGTCGATGACCATGTCGATCTCGTCGGCGCCGGCGGCGATGGCGTCGGCGGTGTCGGCCAGCTTCACGGGGAGCGCGGCGCGCCCGGCCGGGAAGGCGGTGGCGACCGAGGCGACCTTGACGCCCGAGCCCGCGACGGCGGCCTTGGCGGTGGCCACCATGTCGGGGTAGACGCAGACGGCGGCGGTCTTCGGGGTCGTGCGGTCGGTCGGATCGGGGTTGACGGCCTTGGCGGCGAGCGCCCGGACCTTGCCCGGGGTGTCCGCGCCTTCGAGCGTCGTCAGGTCGATCATGGAGATGGCCAGGTCGATGGCGTACGCCTTGGCCGTGGTCTTGATCGAGCGGGTGCCGAGGGACGCGGCGCGCGCCTCCAGGCCGACGGCGTCGACGCCGGGCAGCCCGTGGAGGAAGCGGCGCAGCGCACTGTCGGACGCGGTCACGTCGGCGAATGCGAGAGCTGCGGGTGCAGTGGTGGGCATGGTCACCAGTCGAGCATATCTACGCGCGTAGCGACCTGTACAGGGGAGCCCGTTCATCGAGCCCGAGGTCACAGGGGGTCCCTCGGCGTGGTGATCCCTGTCACGCGGCTGTGACAGGGAGCGGACGGCTCCCGAATACGAGATCAATAGATTTTCTTCCAGCAGCCAGCCAGACCTCACCGGACACAGTCGGACCGAGAAAAAGCGGCATGCGACTCTCCCACCCACCTGCCTGACCTCACAGGAGTCGTTATGCGCACCGCCCTTCGCACCGCCATCGCCACCGCCCTCGTCGCGGGCATCGCGATCACCGCCCCGGCCCTCGCCACCGGCGCCGCCTTCGCCGCCGACGGCCCGGTGGCCGTGAGCACCTCCGAAGCGAAGCGGGCCGACACCGGGGCCGGGGCCGGGGGCACGGCCGGCGCCGCGCAGGGCACCCTCGTCCGCACCGAGACCCTCCACAACGGCACCGTCGTCAAGGTCTACAAGCTCGGCCCGGCCTGGTACCGCGCCGAGAGCTTCAAGAACGGCCGGTCGATCGGCACGCTCGAGACGGGCAACCGCGCCACGGCAGGCAACGACAACGGCGACTACCTCGTCCTCTTCGCGGACGGCCGCACGCTCGCGTGGCGGGGCGACCTTGTCTCGCCCGCCCCCCTCGGCCTGTACCGGCTGGCCGACGGCACCGTCGTGGAGCTCGGCAAGAACCCGGCGGACGGCCGTTTCGGCTTCCAGCTGATCGACGGGGCCGGCAAGGGCCGCGGCTTCTCCTACGCCTACCACCCGGTCCGCTCGGTGTGGACCTACGGGAAGGCCGTGGTGGTCCTGGAGGCCGACGGCGGATTCGCCGCCCACGTCCCCGGCGCCGCCGAGCAGGGCAAGCCCGAGTACCTCGGCAAGAGCACCGGCACCCCCGAGGCGACTCCCTCCCCGACCGGGCCCTCGAAGCCCGCGGCCACCCGGTCGCCCGCCCCGGTCATCAGCGGCCCCACCGCCGTCGGCCCGTGCACCGTCACCGAGGTCATCGCCTCCTCCTACGGAGGCGGCTGGACCGTCACCCTCACCAACGACCTGGAGAAGGGCCCCAAGGCCGTCCTCGAGGACGAGAAGGGCAAGGTCCTGGACACGGTCGACCGCGCCCACCCCGGCCCGACCGGTCCGGGCTCGAAGATCGTGCGCGCCGACACCCGCACCCCGCGCTTCGGGCAGCACACCAACGGCGGCGACACCGCGCCGTACCGCTGGAACGACTTCCCGAAGCTCCCCGAGAACTGCGGCACCACCGCCACGCCCACCGCCCCGGCCACCCACGCCCCGCAGACCGACGCCCAGGGCGGCCAGACCAGCGTCGTCCCGAAGGGCGGCGTCGCCGCCGGCGCCGACTTCGGCACCGTCGAGCAGGACAACGACGACGCGCTGCTCGCCTCCTCCGCGGGTGCCGCCCTGGTCGTCGCCGGCCTCGGCTTCACCACCCTGCGCCGCCGTCGCGCCGCCGTCCGCGGCTGACCCCGAGCAACCCCACGCGGCACACCCCTCACAGCGCCGCACACCCCCGGCGGGCCGCCCTCCTCCTCAGGCGGCCCGCCGCACCCTCTTCCCGGAGCACGCCCATGACCCGCCGCCCCCTCCTCCTCGCCCTGGCCGGCGCCACGGCCGCCCTCGCGCTCTCCGGCTGCGCCGCCCCCGCCGACCCCGCGGCCGCCTCCGCGCGGCCGGCGGTCCCCGCCCCGCGCGTCACGCCGACCGCCCTGCCCGCCCCGGCCGGACAGCTCGCGGCCGAGCCGCTGGCACGCTCCGCGCCCGTCCGCGTCCGGATCCCCGCCGCCGGGGTCGACACCGGCCCCGTCCTCTCCCTCGGACTGAACCCCGACGGCACCGTCGAGGTCCCCCCGGTCGCGGACGCCGACCGCATCGGCTGGTACGACAAGGGCGTCACGCCCGGCGAGACCGGCCCCGCCGTCCTCATCGGCCACTTCGACACCGCCCGCGGCCCGGCCGTCCTCAAGAACGTCTCCCGCGTCCGGGTCGGCGGCGAGATCACCGTCACCCGCGCCGACGGCACGACCGCCGTCTTCCGGGTCCGGGAGCTGGAGCAGGTCGACAAGGACGCCTTCCCGACGGCCAAGGTGTACGGGAACACCACCCGCCCCGAGCTGCGCCTCGTCACCTGCGGCGGGGAGCTGGTCGACGGCCACCGCCCCGACAACATCATCGTGTACGCGGATCTGGTGGCCGCGCGGGCCGCCTGAGCCCCCACCCCGCCCGCTGAGGCACAATCGGCGGCATGACGACCCCCGAGCCGACCCCCGAGCCCAGCCACGAGCCGAGCCGCGAGTCGACCCCCGAGCAGCCGTCCGCGGGGCAGACCCCCGGCGGGCAGGCCTCCGCCGCGCCCGCCTCCGCCGACAAGGTCCACCGGTCGCCCCTCGGCGTCGCGAGCGGGGTCTTCCTGCTGCTCCTCGCGGCCCTGTTCGCCGCGGACGCGATGGCCCGCGGAGAGGGCCGCACGCCCTGGTTCGCGCTCGCGAGCCTCGTCCTCGCCGTCCCGCTGATCGTCGCCTTCACGATCCGGCCCGCCGTGTACACGAACGAGGACCGGCTCCGGATCCGCAACCCGTTCCGGTCGATCACGCTGCCCTGGGCCTCGGTCGCCGACGTCCGCGCCGGCTACTCCAGCGAGGTCTTCACGCAGGAGGGCGCCAAGTACCAGCTGTGGGCGATCCCCGTCTCGCTGCGCCAGCGGAAGAAGGCCGCCCGCAGCGCCGCCCGCGCCTCCCAGGACGACCCGCACGGCCGTACCTCCGTCACCGCCGACGTACGGGACAACGCCTCCCGGCTCGCGCCGAGCGACAAGACCGTCGCCGAGCTGCGCGAGCTCGCCGAGCTGCGCGCCACGGCCCCGGGCGCGCAGGGCGAGCCGCGGGTGCGCTGGGCGTACGAGATCGTCGGCCCCGCGCTGGCCGGGCTGCTGCTGCTCGTGATCCTGGTCGCGACGGGCTGAGCTGGATCCTGGATCCGGTACCTCGGATCCAGTACCTCGGATCCTGGACCCAGGAGCTCGGATCCAGGGTCTCGGATCCAGGGCCCGCACGCCGAAGGGCCGGTACGGAATCGCTTCCGCACCGGCCCTTCCGCGTATCCGCGTGTCTGCGTACCCGCGTATCCGCGCCCTACAGCCCGGCGGCCTCGGACAGGTCCCGCTTGATCGCGGCCAGCAGTCCGGCGCCCGTCGCGCGGGCCGCCGCCAGTTCGCTCGCGTCGGCGACCGGGACGACGACCTCCAGGTAGCACTTGAGCTTGGGCTCGGTGCCGCTCGGGCGGACGATCACCCGGGCCTTGTAGTCGCCCTCCAGGTGGTAGCGCAGCCCGTCCGTCGGCGGCAGCGTCTCCGTGCCCTTCGTCAGGTCCTCGGCCGAGACGACCGTCAGGCCGGCGAGGGAGACCGGCGGCCGCTCGCGCAGCGCGGCCATCGCGTTCGCGATGATCCCCAGGTCCTCGACGCGCACCGACAGCTGGTCCGTGGCGTGCAGCCCGTGCGCGACCGCCAGGTCGTCGAGCAGGTCGGTGAGCGTCCGGCCCTGCTCCTTGAGCACCGAGGCCAGCTCGGTGACGAGCAGCGCCGCGGTGATGCCGTCCTTGTCGCGGACGCCCTCCGGGTCGACGCAGTAGCCGAGCGCCTCCTCGTAGCCGTACCGCAGGCCGTCGACGCGGGCGATCCACTTGAAGCCGGTCAGCGTCTCCTCGTAGCCGACGCCCGCCGCCTCGGCGATGCGGCCGAGCAGCGAGGACGACACGATCGACTCGGCGAACACGCCGGTGGCGCCCTTGTGCACCAGGTGCGCGGCGAGCAGCGCGCCCACCTCGTCGCCGCGGAGCATCCGCCAGCCGCCGTCGACGGAGGCGTCCGGGACGGCCACGGCGCAGCGGTCGGCGTCGGGGTCGTTGGCGATCACGATGTCGGGGTCCACGGCGCGGGCGGCCTCGAAGGCCAGGTCCATGGCGCCCGGCTCCTCCGGATTGGGGAAGGCGACCGTCGGGAAGGCCGGGTCCGGGTCGGCCTGCTCGGCGACGAGCGCGGGCGGCGGGAAGCCGGCCCGGCCGAAGGCGGCCGTCAGGACCTCCTTGCCGACGCCGTGCATGGCCGTGTAGACGGTCCGCGCGGTGCGGGGGGAGCCGGGGGTCAGGACGGCGTCCGTGCGCTCCAGGTAGGCGTCCAGGACCTCGTCGCCCAGGGTCTCCCAGCCCTCGGTGGGGCGCGGCACGTCGTCCAGCGAGCGGACCGCGGCGATCTCGGCGGCGATCTCCGCGTCGGCCGGCGGCACGATCTGCGAACCGTCGCCCAGGTAGACCTTGTAGCCGTTGTCGCGCGGCGGGTTGTGGCTCGCGGTGACCTCGACGCCGGCGACGGCGCCCAGGTGCCTTATGGCGTACGCGAGGACGGGCGTCGGCAGCGGACGGGGGAGCAGCGCGGCGCGCAGCCCGGCGCCCGTCATCACGGCGGCGGTGTCCCGGGCGAAGTCGGCCGACTTGTAGCGGGCGTCGTAGCCGATGACGACGAGACCGCCGGTCTCTCCCTTCGCCTTCAGGTACGCGGCGAGGCCGGCGGCGGCCCGGATGACGACCGAGCGGTTCATCCGCATGGGCCCGGCGCCGAGCTCGCCGCGGAGGCCGGCGGTGCCGAACTGCAGGGTGCCGCCGAAGCGGGCGGCGAGTTCGTCGGTGGCGTTGCGGTCGAGGAGCGCGGCGAGCTCGTCGCGGGTCTCCTGGTCGGGATCCTCGGCGAGCCACGCCTGGGCCCGGGCGAGGAGGTCGTCCTGCGTCACGGTGATGTGCCTTTCGGAGGTGCGGGCGGAGGGGCGGGGGCGGGCCGGCGGGGCGTGCGGTGGCCGCTGCGCGGAGCCTTCCCCCACCCCGCCCCTTCCCGAAACCGGGGGCGGGACCCCGGGCCCCGTACGGCCTGCGGCCGGGTCCTCCGACGTCGGACGGGCCGGACGGCCGGCGTCCGGGGCGTGGGGGCCGGGGGCGGAGCCCCGGTCACGGGAAGGGGTGTCCCGCGCCGCCGGGCGGAGGGGAGGGTGGGGAGGAGGCCCCGCGCGGCGGGTGCCGGCGAGCCGGACGGCCCGGCGGCCGGAGCCGCCGCGGCGCTCCGGAGCCCGGCCGGCCCCCCGGGGCCGATCGGTGCGAGGAGCGCCGGAAGAACTCAGATCCGGTCGAGGACCCGCGTCAGCAGCTCACCCATCCGCGCCGCCGAGTCGCGCCCCGCCTGGAGCACCTCCTCGTGGTTCAGCGGCTCGCCCGAGAGCCCCGCGGCCAGGTTGGTGACGAGGGAGATGCCGAGGACCTCGGCGCCGGCCTCGCGGGCCGCGATGGCCTCCAGGACGGTGGACATGCCGACGAGGTCGCCGCCCAGGACGCGGACCATGTTGATCTCGGCCGGGGTCTCGTAGTGCGGGCCGGGGAACTGGACGTACACGCCCTCCTCCAGCGTCTCGTCGACCTCCTTGCACAGCGCGCGCAGCCGCGGCGAGTACAGGTCGGTGAGGTCGACGAAGTTCGCGCCGACGATCGGGGAGGCGGCCGTCAGGTTGATGTGGTCGCTGATGAGGACCGGCTGGCCGGGGCGCATGCCCTCGCGGAGGCCGCCGCAGCCGTTGGTCAGGACGACGGTCTTGCAGCCGGCGGCGACGGCGGTGCGGACGCCGTGGGCGACGGAGGCGACGCCCCGGCCCTCGTAGAAGTGGGTGCGGCCGAGGAAGACCAGCGCGCGCTTCTCACCGATCTTGTACGAGCGGACCTTGCCGCCGTGGCCCTCGACGGCCGGCGGCGGGAAGCCGGGGAGCTCGGTCACCGGGAACTCGGCCTCGGGGGCGCCGAGGGCGTCGACGGCGGGCGCCCAGCCGGAGCCCATGACCAGGGCGACGTCGTGGTTCTCGACACCGGTCAGCTCGCGAAGACGTGCGGCAGCGGCCTCGGCGGCCTCGTACGGGGTGGCAGTTGCGTTCACTAACTCTCTCGCCTCGGGGAGGGGGGTCCGAGGGGAACCCCGGACGGATTTGGTACGCGCAGCAGCGTAGCCGGAGAATTCCTACGCGCGTAGATGACGATGCTGACGGACATGTGATCGTTGTCTTGTCGTTTCCGACGAACGGCGGAAATCGGTCACCCGGACGGAGCGCCGGGCCCGCCGGGGGCGGACCGGTTCAGCAGGGGCGCTTGCGCAACTCCATCACGTAGTCGTGCGGCGCGCCCGCCGACTCGGCCGCGTCGGCGACCTCTCCCAGGTACCGCGCGGACGGCAGGCCGCCCTCGTACGCGTTGAGGACGTACACCCAGGCCGGCTCCTCGCCGTCCAGGGTGTGCACCCGCACCCGCATCCGCCGGTAGATGTCGAGGCCCACGCCCTCCCACCGGTCCATGGAGTCCTCGTCCATCGGCGCGATGTCGTACAGCGCCACGAAGACCTGGGAGCGCGGGGCCTCCACGATCGTGGCCAGCGCTCCCTCCCAGCCCATCTGCTCGCCGCCGAAGGTGAGCCGCCAGCCGTTCAGCCAGCCGGTGCCGCGCAGCGGGGAGTGCGGTGCGCGGCGGCTCATCAGCCGTGCGTCGAGGTTGCCGGCGAAAGCGGCGTAGAGCGACATGGGACCGAGGGTACGGGAGGGCGCGGGATGTCCGGCGAAACCCGAGGTGGGGCCGGACGGACCCCGGCGCGGGCCCCGTCCGGACGCCCGCGCGCCCCCTCCGCGGGCCCCGGCGCGAGGGCGCGCCGGGAGTGCGGGAGAATGGGCTACGCACTTGAAGCGTGCGGGACAATGGCGTACGCACTGCATCCCAGCGGGGGGACTCCCCGGCAGAACGAGAGCGCGAGGCGTAGATCCCAGTGACCCGGATCGTGATCATCGGCGGCGGACCCGGCGGATACGAGGCGGCCCTGGTGGGCGCCCAACTCGGCGCGGAGGTGACCGTCGTCGACACCGACGGACTCGGCGGCGCCTCCGTCCTGACCGACTGCGTCCCCTCCAAGACCCTGATCGCCACCGCCGAGGTGATGACCACCTTCGACTCCTCCTACGAGGAGCTGGGCATCATCGTGGCGGACGACACCCCGCACATCGAGCAGGCCGCCCGGGTCGTCGGCGTGGACCTCGGCAAGGTGAACCGACGGGTGAAGCGCCTCGCGCTCGCCCAGTCCCACGACATCACCGCCTCCGTCACCCGGGCCGGCGCCCGGGTCCTGCGCGGCCGCGGCCGGCTGGACGGGCGGCAGGCGATGGACGGCTCCCGCCAGGTGGTCGTCACCGCCGCCGACGGCACCGAGGAGACGCTGACCGCCGACGCCGTGCTGATCGCGACCGGCGGCCACCCCCGCGAGGTGCCCGACGCCAAGCCGGACGGCGAGCGCATCCTGAACTGGACCCAGGTCTACGACCTGAAGGAGCTCCCCGAGGAGCTCATCGTGGTCGGCTCCGGCGTCACCGGCGCCGAGTTCGCCGGTGCCTACCAGGCGCTCGGCTCCCGGGTCACGCTCGTCTCCTCCCGCGACCGCGTCCTGCCCGGCGAGGACCCGGACGCCGCCGCCGTCCTGGAGGACGTCTTCCGGCGCCGCGGCATGAACGTCATGGCCCGCTCCCGCGCCGAGTCCGCGAAGCGGGTCGGCGACCGCGTCGAGGTCACCCTCTCCGACGGCCGGGTCATCTCCGGCACCCACTGCCTGATGGCGGTCGGCGCGATCCCGAACTCGGCCGGAATGGGTCTGGAGGAGGCGGGGGTCCGGCTGAAGGACTCCGGTCACATCTGGACCGACAAGGTCTCCCGTACGACCGCCCCCGGCGTCTACGCGGCCGGCGACGTCACGGGCGTCTTCGCGCTGGCCTCGGTCGCCGCCATGCAGGGCCGGATCGCGATGTACCACTTCCTCGGCGACGCGGTGGCCCCGCTCAACCTGAAGACGGTCTCCTCGAACGTCTTCACCGACCCCGAGATCGCCACCGTCGGCTACACCCAGGCCGACGTGGACGCGGGCAAGATCGACGCCAAGGTCGTCAAGCTGCCGCTGCTGCGCAACCCGCGCGCGAAGATGCAGGGCATCCGGGACGGCTTCGTGAAGATCTTCTGCCGTCCGGGCACCGGCATCGTGGTCGGCGGCTGCGTCGTCGCGCCGAAGGCGAGCGAACTGATCCATCCGATCTCGATCGCGGTCGACAACAATCTGACGGTCGAACAGATCGCAAACGCTTTCACCGTGTACCCCTCCCTGTCGGGCTCGATCGCGGAAGTGGCACGGCAGTTGCACACCCGAAAGGCGACCGGCGAGGCCTGAGGTCGCGCCCGGGCCGGGCCCCCGCCTGCGGGAACGGTTCGCCGACTCGGACAACCCCCGGCAAGGCGGGGCATACGACGATCAACGACGGGGTCTCCCATACCACTTGGAGACCCCGTCCGTGCGCATCTTCTGCAATTCGGCGCATAGTGCTGAAAACTATCGGCCGGTCACGTTACTGTCAGTTTCGTGTTCGCTGCAGAACGTCGCCAGTTGATCCTCGAAATGGTGCGAGCCAATGGGGCCGTGTCGCTCCGCGAGCTCGCCCGCGTCGTCCAGACCTCTGAAGTGACCGTACGGAGAGACGTACGGGCCCTGGAGGCAGAAGGACTCCTCGACCGCCGCCACGGCGGTGCGGTGTTGCCGGGCGGATTCACGCGAGAATCCGGCTTCCCGCAGAAATCCCATCTCGCCACGGCGGAGAAGACGGCCATCGCCGACGTCGCCGCCGGCCTCGTCGAAGAGGGTGAGGCCATCGTCGTCGGCGCCGGGACCACCACGCAGGAGCTGGCCCGCCGGCTCGCCCGCGTCCCCGGCCTCACCGTCGTCACCAACTCCCTGCTCGTCGCCCAGGCCCTCGCCCACGCCAACCGGGTCGAGGTCGTCATGACCGGCGGCACCCTGCGCGGCTCCAACTACGCCCTCGTGGGCAGCGGGGCCGAGCAGTCGCTCCAGGGGCTCCGGGTCTCCCGGGCCTTCCTCTCCGGCAGCGGTCTGACCGCCGAGCGCGGCCTGTCCACGTCCAACATGCTCTCCGCGAGCGTGGACCGGGCGCTCGTGCAGGCGGCGGCCGAGGTCGTGGTCCTCGCCGACCACACCAAGCTCGGCTCCGACACCATGTTCCAGACGGTGCCGACGGACGTCATCACCCGCCTGGTGACCGACGAGCCCCCCGCCCACGACGAGCGGGCCGCCACCGAGCTCCAGGCCCTCGCCGACCAGGGCGTGCAGATCGCCGTCGCCGGTACGGGCGCGGCGGCCGGTCCCGCCGGCGGTGAGCAGCTCCCCCCGGGCGCCCGGCCCCGCCGTGACATGCCCCTCCCCGTCCAGCGCGGGCGGATGGCGGCCGGTCAGTTCCGGGGCCCGGGCGGCGCGATGACCGCGGAGACGCTGGAGCGCACGGCCCGGGTCGCGGACATGCGCCGCCGCTGAAGCCGTCCGAGGGACCCTCCCCCAGGGGTCCCACGCCGTTCGGCCCCTCCGGTCAGTCCTCGAGCCCCCGAAGCGTCAGCGCGAGCAGGCGGTCCGCCAGCAGCGCGTCCTCCGGGCACTGCTCCGCCGCCAGCGCGATCGCGTTGGTCAGCTGCATCAGGTCGCCGATCGACACGTCGGCGCGCACCTGCCCCGCCCTCCGGGCCCGTTCGAGCAGCCGCTCGCCCGCCGCGCGCAGCGGGTCGCTGCACCGCGCCAGGGCCGAACCCCGGTCGTGCGAGGCGGACATCAGCGCGTGCGCCAGCCCCCGGTACTCGCCCGCGTGGGCGATCAGCGCCCGCAGCCACTCCGCCAGCGCCCGGCACGGCGCGTCCGCCTCCTCGAACTCCCGCGAGCGGTCCAGCAGTTCGGCCAGCGCCTCCTGGAAGACCGCGTTCAGCAGGTCGGCACGGGTGGGGAAGTGACGGTAGAGGGTGCCGATCCCCACGCCCGCGCGGCGCGCGACCTCCTCCAGGGGTGCGTCCGCGCCCTGCTCCGCGAAGACGGCGCGGGCCTCGGTGAGCAGTCGCTCGTGGTTGCGGCGTGCGTCGGCGCGCATGTGCGAAAGAGCTCCCCTCGACGAAGGGCCCGCAGGCGGCAGCCTGCGGGCCCTTCGTACCGTACTGGTCGCGACGGATCAGTCCTCGACGGATCAGTCCTTGATGTCGCAGATGGTGGCGCCGGAGGTGACGGAGGCGCCGACCTCGGCGGTCAGGCCCTTGACGGTGCCGGAGCGGTGGGCGTTGAGGGGCTGCTCCATCTTCATGGCCTCCAGGACGACGATCAGGTCGCCCTCCTTGACCTCCTGGCCCTCCTCGACCGCGACCTTGACGATCGTGCCCTGCATCGGAGAGGCGAGGGTGTCGCCGGAGGCGGTCGGGCCGGACTTCTTGGCCGCGCGCCGCTTCGGCTTCGCACCGGCCGCCAGGCCCGTGCGCGCCAGCGTCATGCCGAGCGAGGACGGCAGGGAGACCTCCAGGCGCTTGCCGCCGACCTCGACGACGATGGTCTCGCGGCCCGCCTCGTCCTCGTCCGCCTCGGCGCCGGCCGGGGCGAACGGCTTGATCTCGTTGACGAACTCCGTCTCGATCCAGCGGGTGTGGACGCGGAACGGGTCGGCGGTGAAGGCGGGGTCGACCACGACGGCCTGGTGGAACGGGATGGCCGTCGCCATGCCCTCGACCTTGAACTCCGCCAGGGCGCGGGCGGCGCGCTGGAGCGCCTGCTCGCGGGTGGCGCCGGTGATGACCAGCTTGGCCAGGAGCGAGTCCCAGGCCGGGCCGATCACCGAGCCGGACTCCACGCCCGCGTCGAGGCGGACGCCGGGGCCGGTCGGCGGGTCGAAGAGCGTGACCGTGCCGGGGGCGGGCAGGAAGTTGCGGCCCGGGTCCTCGCCGTTGATGCGGAACTCGAAGGAGTGACCCCGGATCTCCGGGTCGCCGTAGCCGAGCTCCTCGCCGTCGGCGATGCGGAACATCTCCCGCACCAGGTCGAGGCCCGTGACCTCCTCGGTCACCGGGTGCTCGACCTGCAGACGCGTGTTGACCTCCAGGAAGGAGATCGTGCCGTCGAGGCCGACGAGGAACTCGACCGTGCCGGCGCCGACGTAGCCGGCCTCCTTCAGGATCGCCTTCGAGGCCGCGTACAGCTGCTCGTTCTGCTCCTGAGTCAGGAACGGCGCGGGGGCCTCCTCGACCAGCTTCTGGTGACGCCGCTGCAGCGAGCAGTCGCGCGTCGAGACGACGACCACGTTGCCGTGGGTGTCGGCCAGGCACTGCGTCTCGACGTGGCGGGGCTTGTCGAGGTAGCGCTCGACGAAGCACTCGCCCCGGCCGAAGGCCGCGACGGCCTCGCGGACGGCGGAGTCGTACAGCTCCGGCACCTCTTCGAGGGTGCGGGCGACCTTCAGGCCGCGGCCGCCGCCGCCGAAGGCGGCCTTGATGGCGATCGGCAGGCCGTGCTCCTCGGCGAAGGCCACGACCTCCTCGGCGCCCGAGACCGGGTCCGGGGTGCCGGCGACCAGCGGGGCGCCGGCGCGCTGGGCGATGTGACGGGCGGCGACCTTGTCACCCAGGTCGCGGATCGCCTGCGGCGGCGGGCCGATCCACGTCAGACCGGCGTCCAGAACGGCCTGGGCGAACTCCGCGTTCTCGGAGAGGAACCCGTAGCCGGGGTGGACGGCGTCCGCGCCCGAGTCCTTCGCGGCCTGGAGCACCTTGGCCATGTCCAGGTAGCTGGTGGCCGGAGTGTCACCGCCCAGAGCGAACGCCTCATCGGCCGCCCGGACGTGCAGAGCGTCCCGGTCCGGCTCGGCGTACACGGCCACGCTGCCGATACCCGCGTCCCGGCACGCCCGGGCCACACGGACAGCGATTTCGCCACGGTTGGCGATGAGCACCTTGCGCACGATGGCTCCCTCCTTGAAACAAGCTGAGTTTAGGGACTGCCGACACGGCCTTTCGACCCGTCCCCAGTGGTGAGCTTGCCCACACGGAGCGTGACCACGGGCCCGCTCGGGTCGTGAATTCCCTTGTCGCACCACGGTACGCAGGGTTCCTTGACGGCACAGTAGCTCCGAGGTGTGGCGCAGGTCTCTGTTCGCGCGGCCAGGGGCCGTTCGGGTTTCTTTGTGGAGTCCCTACGAATGGCTCAACGATTCTTTGCCCGACCGTCCGTCAGCCTCCCGTCGTCGCCCGCCGTGTGCGAACCCTTGTCCGAGGGTTTACCGGCCAGTAGCCTTCGCGCTGTCGACCGTACTGTCGGTAACAGGCGAATCCAGGGGGTGGCCGAGGTGGCCCGCAGACCGATAGCGCTCGTGACGGCCGCGGTGCTCTTCCTCGAAGCGCCCGGCATCGTCGCCGTCAACGCCGTCATGGCGGGCTTCCTGGAGGCCCAGTCGATGTCCCTCGACGGCATGGACCCCGACGCGATGGTCGCCGGCACCTGGGGCCTCGGCATCGCCTCCGGCGCCGCCCTCCTCCTCTGCGCCCTCGTCGCCCTCCTGGCGGGCGTCCGCGACCGCCGCCCGGGCCGTTTCGGCCGGGCGCTCCTCATCGGCTGCGCGATCGTCCACGGCGTCCTCGGCGCGGTCGCCGTCGCCCTCATCGGCTGGGGCGCCTTCGCCTTCCTCGTGACCGTCCTCGGTCTGGTCGTCCTCACCCTGGTGGCGTACGGCGAGGGGTACGGGAAGGGCGCCGACGCCCCCGGGGAGGCACCGGCGTCCGCGTAGCGCCCTCACGGGCCGTCAGGTCCAGAGGGCGGTGATCTCGACGTCCAGCTTGCGCAGGAGCCGGCGCAGCAGCGGCAGGGACAGGCCGATCACGTTGCCCGGGTCGCCGTCGATGCCGTCGATGAACGGCGCCGAGCGGCCGTCCAGGGTGAACGCGCCCGCCACGTGGAGCGGTTCGCCGCTCGCCACGTACGCGGCGATCTCCTCGTCCGTCGGCTCGCCGAAGCGGACCACGGTGGAGGCCGTCGCCGACTCGAAGCGCTTGGCGGCCGTGTCGTAGACGCAGTGGCCGGTCTGGAGGATGCCGACCCGGCCGCGCATCGCCTTCCAGCGGGCGGTGGCCTCCTCGGCGTCGGCCGGCTTGCCGAGGGCCTGCTTGTCGAGCTCCAGGACCGAGTCGCAGCCGATGACGAGTGCGCCGAACACCTCGGGCCGGGCGGCGACATGAGCGGCCTTCGCCTCCGCGAGGGCGAGCGCGAGCTCGGCCGGCGTCGGGGCGTGGACCCTGTCCTCGTCGACGCCGCTCACGATCACCTCGGGGGCGAGTCCGGCCTGCCGGAGCAGACCGAGCCGGGCGGGGGAGGCGGAGGCGAGCACGACACGGCGCGGATCAGCAGTCATGGGGGCAGCGTAGCCAGTGGCGGGGTACGCACGCGCGCGTGGCCGGGCCCCGTCGCACAGGTGCGCGCGCGTGACCGGAGCGCACGCGCGCGTTCGTACGGTTGTGCGCGCGGTCAGCGGGCGCTGGCCACGAACATCGCCACCACCATCGCCAGCGCCAGCAGCACGCCCGTGCGGCGGAGCATCGCCTGCATGTCGCGCAGGAACTTCGGCGGCTGGTTCTTCGGGTCGGACCACAGCATGCCTTCGATCCTGCGGGCGGGAGGCGCGGGGCGCCTGAGTACGGATACTCAGGCGCCCCCGGTGCGGAGGGACTATTCGGGGAGGGACGGCCCCTGCGCCGCCACGAACACTCCGTCCCGCGCGGCCGCCAGCGCCGCCGTCACCGCCCGTTCCGCGACGGCCGCGTCGAGCTCCTCGCGGGTGACCGCGAAGCGGTAGTAGAGCGGCGCGGAGACGGCGCGGAGCAGTTCCAGGGGGTCCGTCCCCGCCGGGACCTCGCCGCGCGCCGTGCCCTTGGTGACCACGGGGGCCCATTCGGCGAGCCGGGTCCGGTAGAAGCCGGCGAGGGCGCGGGCGCACTCCTCGTCGCAGGCCGCGGCGGCGATGACCGCGCGGAAGACGGCGCCCATCCGGGGGTCGGCGAGGGTGGCCCGGACGAGTTCGGCGTTGGCCCGCAGGTCGCCCGCGAGGGTGCCGGTGTCCGAGGCGGGGAGGGACTGCTCGGCCATGTCGTGCAGGAGGTCGGTGACCAGGCCGACGGGGGAGCCCCAGCGGCGGTAGACGGTGGTCTTGCCGACGCCGGCGCCCGCGGCGATCCGGTCCATGTTCAGGGCGTGGAAGCCGGTGTCGGCGAGGGCCTCCAGGGTGGCGTCGAGGACCGCCCTGCGGACCTTGGCGGTGCGGCCGCCGGGGCGCGTGGTGCCGGGCGTGGCCGGTCGGCTCTCAGTCAAATGGGTCTCCTGTTCCATTAACGCCGTCGACTCTGCTACGGTACGGGACATCTTAACGGAACTGATATCCCATTAAGGGGTCGTACGCATGGCTGCCCTCGATCTCCCCCCGTCCACGTCCACACCCGCCTCCGCCTCCACGGACCCCGCCGAAGCCCGGATGACCGGACGGATGCGGCTCGTCCTCGTCGTCCTCCTCCTCGCCCAGTTCATGCTGGCCGTCGACTTCTCGATCCTGAACGTCGCCCTGCCCGTCATCGGCGAGGGACTCGGCTTCGGCCTCGGCGGCCTCCAGTGGATCGCCACCGCCTTCGCCCTCGCCGCGGCCGGATTCACCCTCCTCTTCGGGCGCGTCGCCGACCTGGTCGGGCGCCGCCGCCTCTTCCTCGGCGGCATGGCCCTCCTCGGCGCCTCCTCCCTCGTGGGAGGCCTCGCCGGCGGCCCCGAGACGCTCATGGCCGCCCGCGTCGCCCAGGGCCTCGCCACCGCCGCCGTCACCCCCGCCGGGCTCTCCCTGCTCACCTCCTCCTTCCCCGAGGGCCCGCTGCGGGCCAAGGCGCTGGGGCTGAACGGCGCCCTGATGTCCGCGGGCTTCACCACCGGCGCGATCCTCGGCGGCGTCCTCACCGACCTGCTCTCCTGGCGCTGGGCCTTCCTCGTCAACGTCCCGGTGGCCCTCGCCGTGCTCCTCGTCGCCCCCGCCGTCCTGAAGGAGAGCCGCCCCGCCGTCCGGCCCCGCCTCGACGTGCCCGGCGCCGCCACCGTCACCGGCGGGCTCCTCGCCCTCGTCTACGGACTGACCGTCACCGGCGAGCACGGCTGGACCGACCCCACGGCGCTCGTCTCCCTCGCGGTCGGCGCCGCGCTCCTCGTCGCCTTCGTCCTCGTCGAACGGCGGGCCGCCTCGCCCCTCGTCCCGATCCACGTCCTGAAGCGCCGCACGGTCGTCTGGGGCAACCTCGCCGGGCTCGTCGCCTTCGTCACCGAGACCTCCCTGGTCTTCCTGATGACCCTGTACCTCCAGGACGTCCTGGGCTTCTCCCCGCTCGCCGCCGGACTGTCCTTCGGCGTCCTCGGCGCCGGCACG
This sequence comes from Streptomyces sp. NPDC004266, assembly GCF_042874095.1. Lineage (NCBI taxonomy): Bacteria > Bacillati > Actinomycetota > Actinomycetes > Kitasatosporales > Streptomycetaceae > Streptomyces > Streptomyces sp. NPDC004266. The sequence goes on along the minus strand of NZ_JBIAMM010000004.1, from coordinate 437,303 downwards.
GTCCTCGGCGGAGTGGCCGCCTCCCGCTTCATCGGCCGCTTCGGCGCCCGCGCCGCCCTCGTCTCCGGCGGGCTCCTCCAGGCCGCCGCCACGCTCGCCCTGTACGGGCTCGGCGACGACCGCGGCGGCCTCGCGCTGCTGCTCGCCGCGACCTTCGCCGGCGGCGTCGGCAACATGCTCGCGATCGTCGGCTTCATGGTCACCGCCACCTCGGGCCTCCCCGACGGCGAGCAGGGCATGGCGACCGGACTCGCCACCATGACCCAGCAGATCGGCATCACCATGGGCACGCCGGTCATGAGCGCCGTCGTCGTCACCGCGCCCGTGCTCCTCGACGGCATCGGCCGCGCGGTCCTCGTCAACGCCGCGATCGTCGCCGTCGGAGCCGTGCTCTCCGGCCTCTTCCTGCGCCGTGCGCGAGCGTGAGGAAGCGGCATGCGAAAGGCCGGACCTCCCGCACAAGGGGTCCGGCCTTTCGGCGTGCCGCGACGGCTACACGGGCCAGTACGACCGCGCCCAGGCCCGCGGGCCCGGCCGCTGCCGCACCGCCCGCGCGATACGGGAGGGATCCGACCACCCCTCCGGTACCGCCGGGCCGCCCGCCTCGGCGGACGCCGCCGCCGTGGCCGCGGCCCGGGCTTGAACCACCGCCAGTGCGGCGGCCAACTCCTCCGGAGTCGGGTTGCCTCGTACGACCTTGATCATGTCGGCTCCTTGAGGGTCCGGACGGGCTAGAGCGGGATGTTGCCGTGCTTCTTCGGAGGCAGGGATTCCCGCTTCGTACGGAGCTGACGCAGGCCCTTGACGATCTGCGGGCGCGTGTCCGACGGCAGGATCACGCCGTCGACGTAGCCGCGCTCCGCGGCGGTGTACGGGTTGAGCAGGGTGTCCTCGTACTCCTGGATGAGCCGGGCGCGGACCGCCTCGATCTCTTCGGCGGTCTCGCCGTTCGCCTCCGCCTCCGCGATCGTGCGGCGGTGCAGGATGTTCACCGCGCCCTGCGCGCCCATGACCGCGATCTGCGCCGTCGGCCACGCCAGGTTGAGGTCGGCGCCCAGGTGCTTGGAGCCCATGACGTCGTACGCGCCGCCGAAGGCCTTCCGGGTGATGACCGTGATCAGCGGGACCGTCGCCTCCGCGTACGCGTAGATCAGCTTGGCGCCGCGCCGGATGATGCCGCCGTACTCCTGGTCCACGCCCGGCAGGAAGCCCGGCACGTCCACGAAGGTCAGCACCGGGATGTTGAAGGCGTCGCACGTGCGGACGAACCGCGCGGCCTTCTCCGAGGCGTTGATGTCCAGGCAGCCGGCGAACTGCATCGGCTGGTTGGCGACCACGCCCACCGGGAAGCCCTCGACCCGGCCGAAGCCGGTCACGATGTTCGGCGCGAACAGCGCCTGCGTCTCCAGGAACTCGCCGTCGTCCAGGACGTGCTCGATGACCTTGTGCATGTCGTACGGCTGGTTCGCCGAGTCCGGGATCAGCGTGTCGAGCTCACGGTCCTCGTCCGTCACCCCGGTCTCCGTGACCTCCGGGAAGGCCGGCGGCTCCGAGAGGTTGTTCGACGGGAGATACGAGAGAAGGGACTTGACGTACTCGATCGCGTCCTTCTCGTCACCCGCCAGGTGGTGCGCCACGCCGGACGTCGAGTTGTGCGTCCGGGCGCCGCCCAGCTCCTCGAAGCCCACGTCCTCGCCGGTCACCGTCTTGATGACGTCCGGACCGGTGATGAACATGTGCGAGGTCTGGTCCACCATCACCGTGAAGTCGGTGATCGCGGGGGAGTACACCGCGCCGCCCGCGGCGGGGCCGACGATCAGGGAGATCTGCGGGATCACCCCGGAGGCGTGCGTGTTGCGGCGGAAGATCTCGCCGTACATGCCGAGCGCGCTCACGCCCTCCTGGATGCGGGCGCCGCCGGAGTCGTTGATGCCGACGACCGGGCAGCCGGTCTTCAGCGCGAAGTCCATCACCTTGATGATCTTCTGGCCGTACGTCTCGCCCAGCGCGCCGCCGAAGACCGTGAAGTCCTGCGAGAACACGGCGACCGGACGGCCGTCGACCGTGCCGTAGCCGGTGACGACACCGTCTCCGTACGGCCGGTTCTTCTCCAGGCCGAAGTTGGTCGAGCGGTGCCGGGCCAGCTCGTCCAGCTCCACGAACGAGTCCTCGTCCAGGAGGAGGGCGATCCGCTCGCGCGCGGTCAGCTTGCCCTTGGCGTGCTGCTTCTCCACCGCGCGCTCCGAGCCGGCGTGCGTGGCCTCGTCGATACGGCGCTTGAGGTCCGCGATCTTGCCCGCGGTCGTGTGAATGTCGATCTCGTACTGCTCTGCCGGCTCGGACATCGGGATGCGGCTCCCTGCCTGGTCACGGGGGGTTTCTTGACTACGAATGGGCTACTGCTGGCCTACTGACCCGTAGCGTATCGACGCCGATACCGTTCGGCACTGCGGTCTTTGCCACACCCGAGACTTGTTCCCAAAACACCGAAGGGTGAGCTTGGGGTGGGCGGGCCGGCTCGTCCCGGTGGACGACCGGACCGCGACCGGCCGTTCCGGGAACTACCGGCGAGCAGCTCATAGTGTGGCCTGCATGACGACCTCCCAAGGCTCCGGCGGACCCTGGTCCGACCTCGACCGGCCCCCGCTGAACGCCCCCGCGCTGCGCCGCGCGCTCGTTCTCCCCGACGGCCTGTGGACCTCCTTCGACCTGGTCACGAGCACCGGCTCCACCAACGGCGACCTCGCCGCCCGGGCCGACGAACTGCCCGAGGGCGCGGTGCTCGTGGCCGAGGAGCAGACCTCGGGCCGCGGCCGGCTCGACCGCACCTGGACCGCGCCCGCCCGCTCCGGGCTCTTCCTCTCCGTCCTCCTCAAGCCCGCCGTGCCCGTCCACCGCTGGGGCTGGCTCCCGCTGCTCACCGGCGTGGCCGCCGCCACCGGCCTCGCGAAGGCCGCCGGCGTCGACACCTCCCTCAAGTGGCCCAACGACCTCCTGGTTTCCGTCGCGGGCGAGGAACGCAAGGCCGGCGGCATCCTCGCCGAGCGGGCCGGAGCCGACGCCGTCGTCGTCGGCCTCGGCATCAACGTCACCCTCCGCGAGGACGAGCTGCCCGTCCCGGCGGCCGGCTCCCTCCTCCTCGCCGGAGCGGTCTCCACCGACCGCGACACGCTCCTGCGGGCCGTCCTGCGCTCCCTGGAGCAGCACTACGGCGACTGGGTGCGGGCCGACGGCGATCCCGCCGCCTCCGGCCTCCAGGCGGCCTACACGGCCGGCTGCGCCACCCTCGGCCGCCGCGTCCGCGCCGAGCTGCCCGGCGAGCGCATGCTGGAGGGGGAGGCCGTCGCCGTGGACGGCGACGGCCGCCTCGTCGTCGCCACCGAAGGCGGCGGCACGGAAGCGGTGGGAGCGGGCGACATCGTCCACCTGCGGACCTGACCCCCGGTGCGGGCATGCGTCCGCGCCGCGTGGGCAGTCGTTCCTCACCGGACTCCGTCCGGGAGGCACCCCCGGGGCGAGGGGGTCCTCCCTGCTCGGGCGAAGCCGAGAGCTTGGGGGGAGGGTGGGCACACCCCCCACGCGCGCGGCGCCCTCCGGCCCGTTCGCCCCGAGGACCCGCGTGGCGTGAACCGGGGCGGCCGCCGTGCGCGCGTGACCCAGCGCACAGCTGCCGTATCGTTGACCGCGATCGATGGCGACAGATCGGCAGGACAAGTGGGCAGGGAACGGGCAGGAGGCGGCCGGTGACCGTCGACGACGCGAACACGGGCGGCGGCGCCCAGCCGGAACCGCCGACGTACCCCACTCCCCACCACGAGGTCGACCACACGGCCGAGCCGACCCACGACCCCCTCGCCATCCGCCTCGAACAGCTCATCCTCGGCGCGGACCGCCGCTACACCCCCTTCCAGGCCGCCCGCACCGCCGGCGTCTCCATGGAGCTCGCCTCCCGCTTCTGGCGGGCCATGGGCTTCGCCGACATCGGCCAGGCCAAGGCGCTCACCGAGGCCGACGTCCTCGCCCTGCGGCGGCTCGCCGGCCTCGTCGAGGCCGGGCTGCTCAGCGAGCCGATGGCCGTCCAGGTGGCCCGCTCCACCGGACAGACCACCGCCCGGCTCGCCGAGTGGCAGATCGACTCCTTCCTGGAGGGCCTCACCGAGCCCCCCGAGCCCGGCATGACCCGCACCGAGGTCACGTACCCGCTGGTCGAGCTGCTCCTGCCCGAGCTGGAGGAGTTCCTCATCTACGTGTGGCGCCGGCAGCTCGCCGCCGCCACCGGCCGGGTCGTCCAGGCCGCCGACGACGAGGAGATGGTCGACCGCCGGCTCGCCGTCGGCTTCGCGGACCTCGTCGGCTTCACCCGGCTCACCCGCCGCCTGGAGGAGGAGGAGCTCGGCGAGCTCGTCGAGGCCTTCGAGACCACCTGCGCCGACCTCGTCGCCGCGCACGGCGGCCGGCTCATCAAGACCCTCGGCGACGAGGTGCTGTACTGCGCCGACGACCCCGGCACGGCCGCCGAGATCGCGCTCCGGCTCATCGAGACCCTCGGTCACGACGAGACGATGCCCGCGCTGCGCGTCGGCATCGCCTTCGGCACGGTGACGACCCGGATGGGCGACGTCTTCGGCACCACCGTGAACCTGGCCAGCCGCCTCACCTCGATAGCCCCGAAGGACGCCGTCCTCGTCGACGGCGCCCTCGCGGAGGAGCTGACCAGGACCGGCGAGGCGCCCGCCTCGGAGACGGAGGCGGCCGAGGAGGCGGCCCGCGCGGAGAAGGAGGGCCGCCGGGCCGCCACGTACCGCTTCGCGCTCCAGCCCATGTGGCAGCGCCCCGTCCGAGGCCTCGGCGTCGTCGAACCCTGGCTCCTGAGCCGCCGCCCGACCTAGGGCCCGGCGGCCGGATCCGGCGCCGCTCCCTGAGCCTGCCGGATCCGGCCGCCAGGCCCTAGGATCTCCTGGTGAACGCCTGTTAACACCCGTTAACAGGCTTGAACCGGGAGGGTGTGCGGTCATGTCCGAGCAGCGCTTTGGTGAGTTCGTGGTGGTCCGGAAGAACGGACACGTCGCGGAGCTGGTCCTCGACCGGCCCAAGGCCATGAACGCGGTCTCCTCCGAGATGGCCCGCTCCATCGGCGCCGCCTGCGACGCCCTCGCCGCCGACCCCGAGGTCCGCGTCACCGTCCTGACCTCCTCGAACGACCGCGCCTTCTGCGTCGGCGCCGACCTCAAGGAGCGCAACTCCTTCACCGACGCCGAGCTCGTCCGTCAGCGCCCCACCGCCCGCGCCGCCTACACCGGGGTCCTGGAACTGCCGATGCCGACCGTCGCGGCCGTGCACGGCTACGCCCTCGGCGGCGGCTTCGAGCTGGCGCTCTCCTGCGACGTCATCGTGGCCGACGCGACCGCCGTCGTCGGTCTCCCCGAGGTCTCCGTGGGCGTGATCCCCGGCGGTGGCGGTACGCAGCTGCTCCCGCGCCGGGTGGGCGCGGCGCGCGCCGCCGAGCTGGTCTTCACGGCCCGCCGGGTGGAGGCGACCGAGGCCCGCGAGCTCGGCCTGGTCGACCTCCTGGAGGAGGACGCGCGGACGGCGGCCCTGGAGCTCGCCGGGCGGATCGCGGCGAACTCGCCGGTCGGCCTGCGCGCGGCGAAGAAGGCGATGCGGCTCGGTCAGGGCCTGGACCTGCGGGCGGGTCTGGAGGTCGAGGACGCGGCCTGGCGTTCGGTGGCCTTCTCGGGCGACCGGGCTGAGGGCGTGGCGGCCTTCAACGAGAAGCGGAAGCCCAACTGGCCGGGTGAGTGACTTCGGCCGGGTGACTCCGGCCGGGGTGACTTCGACCGGGAGTGACTTCGGATTTCTGACGTTTTGTATCAAATGTGACTGACGGTGACGTCTCGGTGGGGAAAACGGATCAAACCTCCCTAAGCTGGAGGAATGGGTGAGGACGTACGGCTGCGGGCCGTAGTGGCGCTGGCGCAGGCGATGGCGGCGGCGCACACCCCGCGCGAGTTCTGGCGGGCGGCGGCGCTCGGGGCCCGCGAGGGGCTCGACGGGAGCTTCGCCGCCCTGTCCGTCTGGGAGCGGGACCACGGCCGCCTCAAGGTCCTGGTGAACGCCGGGGACCGGGCCGTGGGCGAGGAGGAGTTCCCGGACTCGGAGACGTATCCGGTGCACCAGTTCCCCGAGATCACCGAATTCCTGCACGAGCAGTGGGCGGGCGGGGGCGAGCCCGACGCCTGGGTGGAGACCGCAGCCGACCCCGTGCCGACCGGTCGGGTGCGGGGCCTGCGGCGGCGGGGGCGCGGCTGCTGCGTGGTCGCCCCGATCGTGCTGCACGGGCGCGCGTGGGGGGAGCTGTACGTGGCCCGCCCGCCGCAGGAGAAACCTTTCAGCCGTGCGGACGCCGACTTCGCGACCGTCCTCGCGGCGGTCGTCGCCGCCGGCATCGCCCAGGCCGAACGCCTGGAGGAGGTCCGCAAGCTGGCCTTCACCGACCCCCTGACGGGGCTGGCCAACCGGCGGGCCGTCGACACCCGCCTGGACGAGGCCATCGAGCGCTACCGGGCGGACGGCTCCGTCGTGAGCCTCATGGTCTGCGACCTGAACGGCCTCAAGCGCGTCAACGACACCCACGGCCACGCCGTCGGCGACCGCCTCCTCGAACGCTTCGGATCGGTCCTCTCCCGCTGCGGCGCCATGCTCCCCGGCGCCCTCGCGGCCCGCCTGGGCGGCGACGAGTTCTGCCTCCTCACCGTCGGCCCGACGGCGGACGAGGTCGTGGCGGTCGCCGAGGAGCTGTGCGTACGGGCGGCGGAGCTGGAGCTCGGCGAGGGAGTGGCCTGCGGGGTCGCGTCCACCGGGGACCCCATCGGCCCGCTCAGGTCGGCCCGCCGCCTCTTCCGGCTCGCCGACGCGGCCCAGTACCAGGCCAAGGCCGACCGCTCGACGAAGCCCGTCGTCGCGGGCCGCCACGGCACGGTCATCCGTCTCGCGGACGCTCCTCCCGGAGCCCGTGACCGCCGCCGCTTCCGCGACGCCCCGGCGGCCGGCCCGCGCCGGGACGAGCCGGACGCCCCGGGCGAGGGGCACCCGTAGGAGCCGTCCGGGCGGCGGTTCCGGCGCCGCCCGGACGGCCGCCGGGGCGCGGACGGGGGCCCGGCGGCGGGGTTCGATCCGGTAAGGGGCCGTGCCGTGTGGGGACGGTGACGAAATCGGCTAGTGACATGTTGGTCTTCAGTCCGTAGGGTGCTGAATATGGATATGCAGACAGTCGTCCTCGGCACGTCCGGCACGACCCCGCAGGACGTCATCGACGTCGCCCGCCACGGCGCCCGCGTCGAGCTGTCGACCGAGGCCGTGGCCGCCCTGGCCGCCGCCCGGGACATCGTCGACGCGCTCGCCGCCAAGCCCGAGCCCGTCTACGGGGTCTCCACCGGTTTCGGCGCACTCGCCACCCGGCACATCAGCCACGAGCTCCGCGCCCAGCTCCAGCGCAACATCGTCCGCTCGCACGCCGCGGGCATGGGCCCGCGCGTCGAGCGCGAGGTCGTCCGCGCCCTGATGTTCCTCCGCCTCAAGACCGTGGCCTCCGGGTACACCGGCGTCCGCCCCGAGGTCGCCCAGACCATGGCCGACGTCCTCAACGCCGGCATCACCCCCGTCGTCCACGAGTACGGCTCCCTCGGCTGCTCCGGCGACCTCGCCCCGCTCTCCCACTGCGCCCTCGCGCTCATGGGCGAGGGCGACGCCGAGGGCCCCGACGGCGTGGTGAAGCCCGCCGGCGAGCTCCTCGCCGCCGCCGGCATCACCCCCGTCGAGCTCAGGGAGAAGGAGGGCCTCGCCCTCCTCAACGGCACCGACGGCATGCTCGGCATGCTGGTCATGGCCCTCGCCGACCTCGACACCCTCTACAAGTCGGCCGACATCACCGCCGCCCTCTCCCTCGAAGCCCTCCTCGGCACCGAGAAGGTCCTCGAGCCCGAGCTGCACACCGTCCGCCCGCACCCGGGCCAGGCCGCCTCCGCCGCCAACATGCTGGCCGTGCTCAAGGGCTCCGGCCTCACCGGCCACGCCCAGGCGGGCGAGGCCCCCCGCGTCCAGGACGCCTACTCGGTCCGCTGCGCCCCGCAGGTCGCCGGCGCCGGCCGCGACACGATGGCCCACGCCCGGCTCGTCGCCGAGCGCGAGCTCGCCGCCGCCGTCGACAACCCGATCGTGCTGCCCAGCGGCGAGGTCCGCTCCAACGGCAACTTCCACGGCGCCCCCGTCGCGTACGTCCTCGACTTCCTCGCGATCGCCGCCGCCGACCTCGGCTCCATCGCCGAGCGCCGCACCGACCGGCTCCTCGACAGGAACCGCTCGCACGGCCTCCCGCCGTTCCTCGCGGACGACGCCGGCGTCGACTCGGGCCTGATGATCGCCCAGTACACCCAGGCCGCCCTGGTCAGCGAGATGAAGCGGCTCGCCGTCCCGGCCTCCGCCGACTCCATCCCGTCCTCCGCGATGCAGGAGGACCACGTCTCCATGGGCTGGTCCGCCGCCCGCAAGCTGCGCACCGCGATCGGCAACCTCAACCGGATCATCGCGGTCGAGCTGTACGCCGCCACCCGCGGCATCGAGCTCCGCCAGGGCCTCACCCCGGCGCCCGCCTCGCGGGCCGTCATCGAGGCCCTGCGCGCGGCCGGTGTCGAGGGCCCCGGCCCGGACCGGTTCCTCGCCCCCGACCTGGCGGGCGCGGACGCCTTCGTGCGCGAAGGGAAGCTGGTCGCGGCCGTGGAGCCGGTCACCGGCCCGCTGGCGTAACGACGAGCCGTACGCCCGGCGTGACCGCCGGGCCGTACGAAAGGGCCGCCCTCTCCCCGGGGGCGGCCCTTCACGCGTACGAGGGAGCTGCTCTTCACACCCGGGGAAAGCGGCCCTTCACGCCTACGGGGAGCGGCACTTCACCCGTACCGGAGGACCCTCAGAAGGCGCGCCCCCGGCGCCGCATCGCGAGCGCCACGAAACCCGCCCCGACCCCCAGGAAACCCGTCCCGCCGAGCAGGTACGCCGTGGTGTTGCGCCCCCCGGTCTCGGCCAGGCGCCCGTCGTCCGTGAGGGAGGTGAGGGGACCGTCCCGGGTCACCCCGATCCGCGCCCCTCCCCCCTGGTCGGTGGCGGTCGCGGTCGGCACGAACCACAGGGCGCACAGCAGCGTCCCCGCGGCGACGGCGGTCAGCAGCAGGCGTCGGGCGGCGGACACGGAAATTTCGATCCCCCTTGCGGAAACCGCGAATTGGCAGGTGCGCCGATGCTACGGAACACAGCGGGTCGCGGGAAAGCCGAGGGCCTCCCGACCCCTACGCTCCGATCCATGAGCGCAACTGAGTCCACACGCTATGTCCGCCTTCGCGTCGATGTCGTCCTGGAGATCGACGGTCCCGCCGAGCTGACCGAGGCCGCCGAGGCCCGGATCGACGACGACGAGTTCATGCCCGAGGAGGAGCGGGCGCACGCGCGCGAGGCCGCGCGCGAGGACAGCGCCGAGGCGCTCTCCTACCTCGTCGAGCCCTTCGACCTGATCCGCGACGTCCCCGGGATCGAGATGGTCCAGGCCTCCTGGAGCAGCGAGGAGATCGATTACGACCCCGATGCGCTGGAGTGGGACCTCGACGAGGAAGATGGGGCCGAGGAAGACGACGACCGCTGAGGCGGGAATCCGCACGAGGCGCGGGCCCCGGGACGCCGTCCCGGGGCCCTTCCGCGGCGCCGGGAACCGGTGACGGGACTTCGCGCGTGTGGAGCAGTGGTGTTCCCCGTGGATCAGTGGCGTTGCCCACAAACCCTCCGGTCACGGAACCGTACGGGGTGTCATGGGCGTTCATAGAAGAAGTTGGCAGGGAACCGGCGACGATGGAGAAGCGTGTGATGACGGTCGGCAAGCGCCGCAGGAGCCTGGCGGCGGCGGCCGCGGTGCTCAGCGGCGTACTCGTGCTCTCGGCGTGCAACGACGGGGACAAGGAGGGCAGTGCCTCCGGTTCCGCGACGCCGCAGTCACAGGCCCAGGTCGACGAGGCGGCCGCGCAGAAGACCTCCAAGGCGCAGATCACCATCTCGCCGAAGAACGGCGCCCAGAACGCCTCCATCCACAACGACGCCAAGGTCACCGTGACCGAGGGCAAGCTCACCGAGGTCACCATGACCTCCGCCGAGGGCGCCGCGGTCAAGGGCGAGATAGCGGCCGACGGGCTCAGCTGGAAGCCGAGCGAGCAGCTCAAGCGGGCCACGGTCTACAAGATCGCCGCCACCGCCACCGACGCGGAGGGCCTGGAGGCCCACGAGAACTCCTCGTTCACCACCGTCTCGGAGGCCAACAGCTTCATCGGCAACTTCACGCCCGAGGACGGCTCGACCGTCGGCGTCGGCATGCCGGTCTCGATCAACTTCAACAAGGCGATCACCGACAAGAAGGCCGTCCAGAGCGGCATCACGGTCACCTCCAGCTCCGGCCAGGAGGTCGTGGGCCACTGGTTCAGCTCGACGCGCCTGGACTTCCGCCCCGACGCGTACTGGACCGAGGGCTCGACCGTCACGCTGAAGCTGAACCTCGACGGCGTCGAGGGCGCGGACGGCGTCTTCGGCGTCCAGCAAAAGACCGTCCGCTTCACGATCGGCCGCAACCAGGTCTCCGTCGTCGACGTCGCCACCAAGACCATGAAGGTCCAGCAGGACGGCAAGACGATCAAGACCATCCCGATCTCCGCCGGCTCCCCGGAGAACACCACCTACAACGGTCAGATGGTGATCTCCGAGAAGTTCAAGGAGACCCGGATGAACGGCGCCACCGTCGGCTTCACCGACGACGACGGCAAGGGCGAGTACGACATCAAGGACGTGCCGCACGCCATGCGCCTGTCCACCTCCGGCACCTTCATCCACGGCAACTACTGGGGCGCGCGGTCGATCTTCGGCAACGTGAACACCAGCCACGGCTGCGTCGGCCTCGCCGACGTCAAGGGCGCCGGGGACCCGAACCAGACGGCGGCCTGGCTCTTCGACCACTCGCTCATCGGCGACGTCGTCATCGTCAAGAACTCCAACGACAAGACGATCAAGCCCGACAACGGCCTCAACGGCTGGAACATGAGCTGGTCGGAGTGGAAGGCCGGCTCGGCCGTCTGATCCACGGAATCGCACGTGAGGGCCCCCTCCCGCACCGGGAGGGGGCCCTCACGTCATTTCCGTACGTCCGCGGCCTCGTCCACGCCCCACTGGGCGAGCAGCCGCAGCGCGTCCGCCGAGGGCGTCCCCGGCTCGGCGTGGTACGTGACGATCATCAGGTCCGGATCGTCGCCGGCGACCTTCAGGGACTCGTAGGACAGCGTCATCTCGCCCACCAGCGGATGCCGCAGCCGCTTCGTGCCGTGCCCCTTGTCGGTCACCGTGTGCGCCGCCCACAACGAGCGGAACTCCTCACTGCGCACCGACAGCTCGCCGACGAGCGCCAGCAGCTCCTTGTCGTCCGGATAGCAGCCCGCGTACAACCGCAGCGCGCTCACGATCTCGACCGCCTTGCACTCCCAGTCGACGTAGAGGTCGCGCGCGTTCGGATCGAGGAAGACCAGCCGGGCCATGTTCCGCTCGGCCGGCTCCCGGGCCGCGAAGTCACCCATCAGCGCCCGCGCCATCCGGTTCCAGGCCAGGACGTCGAGCCGCCGCCCCAGGACGACCGCCGGCACCCCGTCCATCGAGTCGAGCAGGAACGCGATCCCCGGCCGGATCCGCTGCGGACGGGCGATCGCGGCCCGCTGCCGCTTCTTCACCGTCGGCTTCGCCAGATGCGTCAGATGCGCCCGCTCGGTGTCGCTCAGCCGCAGCGCCCGCGCGATGGAGTCGAGGACCTCCATGGACACGTTCCGCCCGTTGCCCTGTTCGAGCCGGGTGTAGTACGCCACGGACACCCCGGCCAGCTGCGCCAGCTCCTCGCGGCGAAGCCCCGGCACCCGCCGGTGCCGCCCGAACTCGGGCAGGCCCACGTCCTGCGGCTTCAGCCGGGCCCTGCGGGAGCGCAGGAATTCACTGAGTTCGGCGCTGAGGTCCATACCGCCCCATTATCGCCGCCGGCGCGCGCGGACGGACGGACGTTCCTGACCCTGCCAGTGGTAGGCACGCCGGACGTAGGCAGAGCAGGTGGCTGGGTGGCGCCGCCGCCCTCCGGCAGGCTGAACGCATGACCACGAACGCGACCACCGTCCCCGCGTACGCCGCACCCGCCGCCGACGCCCCGCTGGAGCGCACCACCGTGCCGCGCCGGCCCGTCGGCGAGCACGACGTCCTCATCGAGATCAAGTACGCCGGAATCTGCCACTCCGACATCCACCAGGCCACCAACGGCTGGGGCGAGGGCATCTTCCCGATGGTCCCCGGCCACGAGATCGCCGGAATCGTCGCCGAGGTCGGCCCCGGCGTGACGAAGTTCCGGGTCGGAGACCGAGTCGGCGTCGGCTGCTTCGTCGACTCCTGCCGCGAGTGCGAGTACTGCCTGCGCGGCCTGGAGCAGTACTGCGTCACCGGCGGCACCGGCACGTACAACTCCCGCGACAAGAACGGCGAGCCGACCTACGGCGGTTACTCCACCCACATCGTCGTCGACGAGAACTACACCCTGCGCATCCCCGAGGGCATCGGCCTCGACGAGGCCGCCCCGCTGCTCTGCGCCGGCATCACCCTCTACTCCCCGCTGGCCCACTGGCAGGCCGGCCCCGGCAAGAAGGTCGCGATCGTCGGCCTCGGCGGCCTCGGCCACATGGGCGTCAAGATCGCCCACGCGCTCGGCGCCGAGGTGACCGTCCTCAGCCAGTCGCTCAAGAAGCGGGAGGACGCCCTCAAGCTGGGCGCCGACCACTACCACGCCACCAACGACCCGGAGACCTTCGCCGCCCTGCGCGGCACCTTCGACCTGGTGATCTCCACGGTCTCCGCGCCGCTCGACTTCAACGCCTACCTGAGCCTGGTCAGGACGGACGGCGCCCTGGTGAACGTCGGCGCGCCCGAGGAGCCCGTCCAGATCGGCCTGTTCTCCCTCATCGGGGGCCGCAAGACCCTCGCCGGCTCGATGATCGGCGGCATCGCCGAGACCCAGGAGATGCTCGACTTCTGCGCCGAGCACGGCCTGGGCGCCGAGATCGAACTGATCCGCGCCGACCAGATCAACGAGGCGTACGAGCGCGTCCTGAAGAGCGACGTCCGCTACCGCTTCGTGATCGACACGGCCACGATCTGATCCACCACGGCGGCCGGGGCATGACGTCCGGGGTAATCGACCCCGGGCGCCGTGCCCCGGCACGCTTGCGTCATGACCGCATACGCCATCGGAAACCTGCACCCGAAGCCCGTCCTCGACGACGAGGTCTTCGTCTACATGGAGCGCATCCAGGACACCCTCGACCCCTTCGGCGGCCGCTTCCTCGTCCACGGCGCCCCCGCCCGCGAGGTCCGCGAGGGCACCTGGCCCGGCGCCCTGGTGATCATCGGCTTCCCCACGTACGAGGCCGCCCGCGCCTGGTACGACTCGGAGCCCTACCAGGCCCTGATCCCCCTCCGCACCCGCCACATGGCCGGCGACGTCCTCCTGGTCGAAGGAACCCCGGAGGGCTACGAGGCCGCGAGGACGGCGGCGTCCCTGCGCGCGGCACGGGACGGGGCCCCGGCCGCCTGAGCACGGCCGGGTCCCGCCCGAAGCGCCCCTACTCCGCCTTCGCGACGCCGATCGGGCAGGACAGGCCCGTGCCGCCGATGCCGCAGTAGCCCGCCGGGTTCTTGTCCAGGTACTGCTGGTGGTAGGCCTCCGCCGGATACAGGGGGCGATCGTCGGCCGGGAGGACGGTGGTGGTGATCTCGCCGTAGCCGGAGGCCGTCAGGACCTTCTGGTAGGCCTCGCGGGAGGCTTCGGCCTGCCGCGCCTGCTCGGGGGAGTGGGTGTAGACCGCCGAGCGGTACTGGGTGCCGACGTCGTTGCCCTGGCGGAAGCCCTGGGTGGGGTCGTGGGACTCCCAGAAGAGCTTCAGGAGCGCCTCGTACGACACCTTCGACGGGTCGAAGACGACGCGGACGACCTCGGTGTGCCCGGTCAGGCCCGAGCAGACCTCCTCGTACGACGGGTTCGGCGTGTAGCCGCCCTGGTAGCCGACGAGGGTCGTCCAGACGCCCTCGGTCCGCCAGAACCTGCGCTCCGCCCCCCAGAAACAGCCCAGCGCGAAGTCGGCGACCTCCAGGCCCTCCGGATAGGGGCCGAGGAGCGGGTTGCCGAGGACGGTGTGGCGCTCGGGCACGGAGAACTCCGGCTCGGGGCGGCCGCGCAGGGCCTGCTCGGGAGTGGGGAGGACGGGGGTCCGGGACAGGAACATGCTGCATCTCTCCTCGACGGTCGGCAGCAGTGTCAACCGTCCCGTGCCGGAAGGGATTCCCCGCCCGGAACGTGCCCCGCGCAGTCGTCGCGGGCCCGGCAGAACTCCTCCGCCGGGTCCGTCTTGTACCGCCAGGGCAGGGCGCCGACGTAACCGTCCACCAGCCGGAACTGCTCCAACGCCTCCGTGTGCCGGTCCTGGAGCCACAGGTAGTACGCCAGCAGGTGCCGGGCCTCCGGGAGGCGCGGGTGGGCCGGGTCGGCGGCGGTCACGTCCGCGAGGAGCGCGTCCACGGCCGCGTACATCTCGGGGGTCCGGTCGGCGTCCGTCGTGTCCGAGGTGTCGTGCTCGAAGTGGGAGACCAGCGGGAGCGCCGCGAGCAGGCTGCCGGGCGGGGCGCCCGCCGCCGCCCGCACCGCGAACGCGGTGGCCAGTTCCGCCGAGCCGCACCACTTGCCGCACCAGTACTGCAGCGCCGCGAAGTGCGCCTCGTAGTGGTGCGGGGCCCGGACGGCGACCTCGTGCCAGAGCCGTCGCAGCTCCTCGTGGGGCAGGCCCAGGCCGAGCGCGGTCCAGATCTCCCCCACGTACGGCGAGGGGTCCTCGGCCGGCGCCAGGGCCACCGCACGGGTGTGCTCCGCCCGGGAGCGGGCCAGGACGCGACGGAACCCCTCGGCCTGCTCCGGCGTGGTGTCCGCGTCCCGCTGCCCGCCCCGTACGTTCCACGCCAGGAACACCGTCCCGCGCGCCCGCACCAGCGCCGCCCCCGGATCGGCCGGCCGCGCCTCCTCCCAGGCCCGCAGCCACCCGTCCTCCTCGGCGGCCAGGTCCGCGAGCCGCTCGCAGAGCGCCGCGCGGCCCTCCCAGTCGCGGGCCTCCGCGGCCGCGTCGAGGAGCCCGGCGGCCGGCGTCCAGTCGCCGGCCCGGGCGGCCGCGAGCGCGACGGTGAGGTCCGGCGGCCGGGGGCCCGCGAGGTCGGTGTGCTGCCGCTCGGCGGGCAGGAGGCCGAGCGCGGCGACGCGGGCGGCGCTCTCCCCGGCACCCGGATCCGTGCGCACGTCCCGGGCGAGGCCGCGCACGATCGCGATGAGGAAGACGAGGGCGACGGCGGCCGCGCAGAGGGCGAGCGGGGCGAGGACGATCCAGAGCAGTACGGTCACGACGCACCGACAAGGCCGGTGCGGAGCTCCCCGTCGGAGCCGTCGACGGTGGTGGAGAGCGGGGCGGCGGCGGGCGCGAAGTCCCCGGCGCGCCCGGAGGCGCACGCCTGCCGCGCGGCCGGGGCGGTCCGTGTCCGGGCCTGCCGGGACTTCCAGCGGAAGGGGGCGGAGACCGCGATCGCGATCAGGGGGATGAGGCGGGGCACGGGCGACTTCCTCGGTACGGGGCTTCGGGGAGGGGGACGGGCGGTCAGCCGGCCGCCAGCAGCTTGCGCAGCCGCTCGGTGTCCGGGCGGTCCTCGATCGCCGCGTCCAGGGCCGCCGGGAGCTCCTCGGCGTACCCGTCGGGCAGCAGCAGGGACGCGGGGGCCGACCAGGAGAGCTGCCAGCGGGCCCGGCCGTCCACGGCGAGCGCGGTCGTCAGGAGGCGGGCGAGTTCGCGCCGCAGAGAGGAGCGGGCGAACTCGCGCGCCGCCCGGCCGGTCGCGGCCGCGGCCTCCTCGGACCTGGGCAGCCGGTCGACGAGGTCCCAGACGGTTCCGGCGTCGACGGCGTCGAGGAAGGCCTCGACCTCCCACCGGAGCCCTTCGGCTCCGCCCGCCGGCGCCTCCGCCTGCTCCCCGATCGCGGCCCTCAGCGCCTCCGTGTCCCGTACGTACCTCGCCGTCATCGACTCGTGGACCAGGTCCGGCCAGTCGAGGCGGCGCATCCGCAGGGCGTCCGGGGTCAGGGTGGCGTCCTCGACCGCGCGCAGGGCCTCTTCGGGCGAGGCGAGCAGGGCGAAGGCCGGGCGGTCCTCCTCCGCGGCGCGGCCGTCGTCGGGCAGGGACTCGATCGCGGCGACGCGCTCGGCGGTCGGCGGGTGCGAGTCGTAGGGCGTGGCGGGTTCGGCGGGCAGGTCGGCGCGCATCCCCGCCAGTTCCCCGGCGCGGGCGTCGAGCAGGTGGCGCACCCCGCCGAAGACCTCCCCGCGCGACGGCAGCATCCCGAACTCGACGCCCAGGGTGGCGTACGAGTTCAGGTAGAACTCGTGCGCCGAGTCGAGCGCCGGGAGCGCGCGCAGCGCCGAGGCGGTGGCGTCGCGGCCCGCGATGCGGGCGGCGGCCAGGTCGGCGGCGATCTCCTGGCGGCGGGAGCCGCTTTGGGTGGCGCGCATGGAGAAGCGGCCGTACGCCGTGTAGATGCGGGCCATCACCCGGTACGTGAAGCCGACGCCGGTGGTGTCGACCTCCTTGGCCGTCTTGCCCCGGGCGACCCGTCGGGCGGACTTCCGTTCCTGCCGGGCGCGTTCCTTGGCGACCTTGAGGCCGGACTTCTCCTCGAACCGTTCGACGGTACGGGCGACGTGGAGGCGGCTGCGTTCGGTGATGCCGGAGAGCCGGGTGTCGGAGTGGGCGTAGTGGCCGAGCTCGTGGGCGAGCACGGCCCGCAGCCGGGCCTCGGTGAGGCCGGCGACCAGGGGGAGGCCGAGGTAGAGGCGGCGGGTGCCGCCGAGGAGGCCGAGGAGGCGGGCGTCCTCGGTGACGGCGGCGTTCATGTCGGCGGTGAGCCGGATCTCGTCGGGCGCCCGGGTCCCGAGGAGCGCGGCGAGTTCCCGCACGGCCTCCCAGAGCCGGGGCTCCTCGGCCCCGGTGACGGGGACGCCGGCGAGGCCCTCGTCGCGGGGGGCGCGGAGCATGAGCATGCCGCGGACGACGGGGACGGCGAGCACGAAGCTGACGGCGTACGTCCTGAGCGCCCACACGGCCGGGGCCCACAGCCAGGCCGCCCAGTCCAGCGCGCCGAGCAGGGCGAGCAGGACGAGGCCGAGCAGATGGAAACCGGTGAGCAGGACGAGGGCGCGCAGCGCGCGCAGAGTGGCGCCCATCAGGCAGATCCCCCCACGGGAAAGGCGTGACGATCATCGTACGAGCAGGTGGGGGGAGCCCGGATCATGGCCCACGGGGGCGGACACCGTCAACCGGATTCCGTGGGTTCACGCAGGTGGAGGCCTGTCCGAGCGGATCAGCGCGGCAGCGTCGCCGGGCTGCCGCCGTTCGCCTCGTAGCCCGCGACCGCCAGGTTCCGGAAGACCGTGAACTCCGCCGCCGGGTCGGCGCTCAGCGTCCACGGGACCGCGCCCACGTGCCCGTCGACCAGCACCAGCTGGTGCATGGCCTCCGCCCAGCGCTCCGAGCGGACGAGGAACCAGACGAGCAGGTGGCGGACGTGCGCGAGCATCGGGTCGTCGGGGCGGGCCGAGTGCACCGCGTACAGCGCGCCGTCCATCGCCTTGGACACCACCGCCGTACGCCAGAAGTCCTGCACGAGCACCACGTCCGGCACGTGCTCGAACACCGCGAACAGCGGAAGAGCGGCGAGCAGCGACCCCCGGGGCGCGCGCGCCGCGGCCGTCGTCGCGAAGTGGTCGGCCTCCTCGCGCGAACCGTGCCACTTCTCGCACCAGTAGTGCAGGGCCGCCAGATGCGCCCCCATGTGCTGCGGGGCCCGGTCGATGACCTTCGCCCACACCTGGTCGAACTGCTCGTGCCCGTAACCGAGTCCGCGCGCCACCGCGAGCCGCGTGATGTACGGCACCGGGTCGCCCGGGGCGAGCAGCGCCGCCTCCTCGGTGACCTTCAGCCCCTCCTCCAGGATGATCCGGAAGTCGTCCGTCCCGGCCGACGAGGAGCGCCACGCCTGCTGCACCAGGAACTCGGCGTGCACGGCCGCGCCGCCCGCGTCCTGCGGCTCCTCCGCCCGCCAGGTCCGCAGCCACGCGCCGCCGACGCCGGGCCGCTCCCGGAGCTCCAGGGAGGCCGCGCCCGCGAAGGCCTGCACGCGCTGCCAGCGCACCTCGCCCTCCGTGCCGGTGGCGGCGAGCAGCCGCGAGGCCGGCCGCCAGTCCTGGGTGGCCTGGACGACGTCGAGGACGTGCAGGAGCTCGTCGTCGGCGCCGGGCAGCCGCACGTCCTGCTCCTCCTGGCGCACGAAGCCGTACGCCTCCGGGTCCGCCGCGTCCGGCGCCCCCGGCGCGACCTGCCGGATCCCTCCGCCGCCCCGGCGGCGCAGCACGAAGGGACCGAGGACGCCGAACAGCAGCCCGAGCGCGATCAGGAACCAGAGAATGTCCATGTGTCCATTGTCCAGGACACCCGGTGAGACGATCGAAGCGGTGGGCGGCGTACGGGACTACGCTCCTGACCCATGAGCGACCAGCACTCCCATCAGAACTTCGAGACCCGCGCGATCCACGCGGGCAACACCGCCGACCCGCTGACCGGCGCGGTCGTCCCGCCCATCTACCAGGTGTCCACCTACAAGCAGGACGGCGTGGGCGGGCTGCGCGGCGGTTACGAGTACAGCCGCAGCGCCAACCCCACCCGCACCGCCCTGGAGGAGAACCTCGCGGCCCTGGAAGGCGGCCGTCGCGGCCTCGCCTTCGCCTCGGGCCTCGCCGCCGAGGACTGCCTGCTGCGCGCGCTCCTCGCGCCCGGCGACCACGTGGTCATCCCGAACGACGCCTACGGCGGCACCTTCCGGCTCTTCGCCAAGGTCGTGCAGCGCTGGGGCGTGGACTTCTCCGTCGCGAACACCTCCGACATCGAGTCGGTGCGCGGCGCGGTCAACGACCGTACGAAGCTGATCTGGGTCGAGACCCCCTCGAACCCGCTCCTCGGCATCACCGACATCGAGGCCGTCGCCGGCGTCGCCCGCCAGGCCGGCGTGAAGCTCGTCGTCGACAACACCTTCGCCTCGCCGTACCTCCAGCAGCCGCTGGCGCTCGGCGCGGACGTCGTCGTGCACTCGCTCACCAAGTACATGGGCGGACACTCCGACGTCGTCGGCGGCGCCCTGGTGACCGCGGACGAGGCGCTCGGCGAGGAACTCGCCTACCACCAGAACGCGATGGGCGCGGTCGCCGGTCCCTTCGACTCGTGGATCGTGCTGCGCGGCATCAAGACCCTCGCCGTGCGCATGGACCGCCACAGCGAGAACGCGACGAAGATCGCCGAGATGCTGACCCAGCACCCCAAGGTCACCCAGGTCCTCTACCCGGGCCTCCCGGAGCACCCGGGGCACGAGATCGCGGCCAAGCAGATGCGCTCCTTCGGCGGCATGATCTCCTTCCGCGTGCAGGGCGGCGAGGAGGCGGCCGTCGAGGTCTGCAACCGCGCGCAGCTCTTCACCCTCGGTGAGTCGCTGGGCGGCGTCGAGTCCCTCATCGAGCACCCGGGCCGCATGACCCACGCGTCCGTCGCGGGCTCCCTCCTGGAGGTCCCGGCCGACCTGGTCCGCATCTCGGTGGGCATCGAGAACGTCGACGACCTGCTCGCCGACCTGCGCCAGGCGCTCGGCTAGCAGCACCCCCGGTGACGGCCGGGGCGCCCGGCCGTCACCAGCCTTCCAGCGGCGGTGTCGTCTCCGCCGGCGGCACCTCCCACGGGTGGGTCATCGACGCCCACACGACGAAGGCGAGGACGGCGACCGCGCCCAGGGCCCACAGCACGCGCCGGACCCGCCGGGCGTGGTGGAGCAGCCGGGTCCCGCGCGCGGCGGCCCGCAGCGCGAGGTCGCGGGGGACCGGCGGATGCGGCGTGTCGAGCAGCCGCCGCACCGCCTCCTCCTTGTCCTCGTACCGGCTCACGCCGCGGCCCCCGCGGCGCCCCTGGCGGCGGATCTGAGCGTGGCGACCGAGCGGGCGCACACCGCGCGGACGCGGGCCTCGGAGAGGCCCAGCAGGGCCGCGACCTGCTCCTCCGCGACCCCCTCGTACAGCCGCAGGACGACGACGAGCCGCTCCTGCGGGGAGAGCGCGGCGAGCACCCCGCCCTGCCCGCCGTGACGGCGCCAGGCGGTACGGGCGAAGCGGGCGGCGAGATCGCGGCGCGCGAGGTCGTACGGGTCCTCGTCGCGCAGCCGGTCCCACACCGCGTACGCGTGGGCGAGGGTGGCGGTCAGCAGGGCCTGGGCGTACGGGTTGTGGGCGCGGGTCTCGGCGGTGAGCAGCGTCGCGGCGTGCAGCAGCCGCCCCGCGGCCCCCGCCACGAACTCCTCGAACTCCCTTGTGCGGTGGGCGTGTTCGGCGCCCCGTCCGCGCTGCTGCTCTCGCACCTCCTCGTCTGAGGACAGCGCGGGTGCGGGGTCAAGAGGTCTGCGTGGACTCGGTCCCGGCCGGTGCGTGGCCCGCGTGCGCCGACTGCCGTGCGGACAGGGCGGTGTTGAAGCGGGTGAGCAGCGTGCAGAAGGACTCCCGCTCGTCCGGGGTCCAGCCCTCGGTGACCTCGGCCATCAGCTGCCGGCGCGAGGAGCGGACCTCCTCCAGGCGCGCGAGGCCGCGCGGCGAGAGCTGGAGGACGACCGCCCGCCCGTCCTCCGGGTGCGAGGTCCGCTTCACCAGGCCGGTGTCGACGAGCGGGGCGACCTGGCGGGTCACGGTGGACGAGTCGATCCCCATGCCCGCCGCGAGCGCCTTCACCCCCATGGGGCCTTCCTGGTCGAGGCGGTTGAGGAGGAGGTAGGCCGCGCGGTCCATGGAGTTGCGGAGCTGGCCGGTGCCGCCGAGACGGGTCTGCTCGGCGCGGCGGGCGAAGACGGCCACCTGGTGCTGGAGGGCATCGAGGAGACCGGGGTCGAGCGCAGTCGTCATGTCCTGAGAATTGGGCATGGCTGTGGGTCTCTCTCGTGCGGGGGTGGTCGGTCGGTGGGGGACAGAGTACGCGGCCCCGCCGGGGTCCGTACCGGCGCTGCGCAAACCCGTTCCACGGCCCGCCCGCCGGTCGGCCACGGGGGCCGTGAGCTGCGAGACTTGCTGTCATGAGCTTCCGTACGCCAGACCCCTTGCACCGGCTGATGCTCGACGACGTGCGGGGGGCGCAGAAGATGCTGGCCGGGGTGGCCAGGATGACGGCGATGGAGGGCAGCCGCCATCTGTCCTCGCTGGTGGGGGCCCCGGTCCACCTCAAGTGCGAGAACCTGCAGCGGACCGGTTCCTTCAAGCTGCGCGGGGCGTACGTACGGATCGCCGGGCTGCGGCCCGAGGAGAAGGCGGCCGGGGTGGTCGCGGCCTCCGCCGGCAACCACGCTCAGGGCGTCGCGCTCGCCTCGAAGCTCCTCGGCGTGCACGCCACCGTCTTCATGCCGGTCGGCGCCCCGCTGCCGAAGGTCGCGGCGACCCGCGACTACGGCGCGGACGTCCGGATGCACGGCCACGTCGTCGACGAGACGCTCGCGGCGGCGCAGGAGTACGCCCACGAGACCGGCGCGGTCTTCATCCACCCCTTCGACCACCCCGACGTCATCGCCGGACAGGGCACGGTCGGCCTGGAGATCCTGGAGCAGTGCCCCGAGGTCCGGACGGTCCTCGTCGGCATCGGCGGCGGCGGGCTCGCGGCCGGCATCGGACTCGCGGTGAAGTCGCTGCGCCCGGACGTGAAGGTGATCGGCGTCCAGGCGGAGGGCGCGGCCGCCTACCCGCCCTCGCTGGCCGCCGGGCACCCGGTGGTGATCGAGTCGCCGGTGACGATGGCGGACGGGATCAAGGTGGGACGCCCGGGCGACGTGCCGTTCGCCCTGATCAGGGAGTACGTCGACGAGGTCCGCACGGTCTCCGAGGACGCGCTCTCCTCGGCGCTGCTGCTCTGCCTGGAGCGGGCGAAGCTGGTGGTCGAACCGGCCGGCGCGAGCCCGGTGGCGGCCCTCCTCGCCGACCCGACGTCCTTCCGGGGGCCGGTCGTCGCGGTCCTCTCCGGCGGGAACGTCGACCCCCTGCTGCTCCAGCGGATCCTGCGGCACGGCATGGCCGCCGGCGGCCGCTACCTGAGCCTGCGGCTGCGCGTCACCGACCGGCCGGGGGTGCTCGCGACCCTCCTCGCGGTCCTGACGGTGGTCGACGCGAACGTCCTGGACGTGAGCCACGTGCGGACCGATCCGCGCCTCGGACTGACGGAGGCGGAGGTCGAGCTGCACCTGGAGACGAAGGGCCCGGAGCACTGCCGGGAGGTGGAGGAGGCGCTGCGGGAGGCCGGGTACACGGTGCTCGGCTGACGCGCGCACGCCTCCCTCCGTACGCCCTCCCGCGCGCACGCCTCCCTCCGTACGCCCTCCCGCGCGCACGCCTCCCTCCGTACGCCTCCTTCGTGTGCCTCCCCCCGTACGCCCCTCCCGTACGCCCCCTCCCGGGGCCCCGTCTCAGAGGCCCCTGCGCTCCCGGGCCGCCCGGTTGAGGACGGTCACCAGGCCGCCGCCGACCAGGGCCCCCGCCGCGATCAGGCCCAGGGGCCGGCCGAGGCCCGGCAGGCCGGACTCCGGCCGGGCGGCCGGGATCGCGGGGGCGAGCGCCGGCTCCCCGCCCCGCGCCCCGCGGGGGACGGCGGCCGCCGCCCGGGCGGCCGTCTCGTGCGCCAGGGAGCGCTCCAGACGGAGCAGGAGGGGGCCGGGGTCCGTCCCGGCGGCCGCGGCGAACTCCTCGACCGCGACCCGGGTCGGCAACTGCTTCTGGTTCAGGAACCGTTCCCACGAGGAACGGCTGTAGTGGGTGCGCTGTGCGAGCTTGCCGTAGCTCAGTTCCGTGACGTCCTTGATGCGGCGCATCTCGGCCGCCAGCTCGGCCCAGGGCGTCGTCGTGTCGCCGCCGCACCCCGAGCACTCCCGGTCGCCCGTCTCCCTCGTCCCCTCGGTCCCGCTGGTCCTGCCCGTGCCGTGTGCGCCGACCGCCATCTCAAGCTCCCCGTCGTCGTCGTACTCCGTGCCAGGACCCCAGCTTCACCCCCGGGACCAACGGCCCGCCAACGGCACGCCAACGGGTGTCCCGGGCCCCCTCCGGTACACCGGGACGGCCCGGCGCGCCGCCGCGCCACCATGCGAAACCCCGTCACGTCCCGGCCGTTCCGGGCCTACGATGCGTCCGTCGGATCACCCCCCTGACAG
Source organism: Streptomyces sp. NPDC004266 (assembly GCF_042874095.1). Classification (NCBI taxonomy): domain Bacteria; kingdom Bacillati; phylum Actinomycetota; class Actinomycetes; order Kitasatosporales; family Streptomycetaceae; genus Streptomyces; species Streptomyces sp. NPDC004266. The sequence continues at coordinate 413,851 of NZ_JBIAMM010000004.1, read as the reverse complement.
GTGGTGAACGGCGAGGGGGAGGAGCGTCGTGCGATTCGGGCTGCTGGGTTCGTTCGTCGTGGAGGACGCCGGGGGCGCGCCCCGGCCGGTCGGGACGCCGAAGGCGCGGGCCCTTCTCGCGGTGCTTCTGATGCGGCCGAACTCCCTGGTGTCCTGGGACACCGTGAAGGCCGCGATGTGGGGGGAGTCGGTTCCGGCCACCGCCCGCGCCTCGCTCCACAACCACGTCGCCCGTCTCCGGCGCGTCCTGGACACCGGCGGCGAGACGGAGTCCCGCATCCAGGTCGCCCCCCTGGGCTTCCGCCTGCGGGTCGGCGAGGACGAGCTGGACGTCACCCTCTTCGACGACTTCCTCTGCCGGGCGCGCGCGGCGAGACTCGCCAAGGACTGGACCGCCGTAGAGGCCCTGACGGGCTCGGGGCTCGCCCTGTGGCGCGGCGAGCCGCTCTCCGACATCGCCCTGCCCGACACCGAGCGCGGACCCTTCGTCCGGCGCCTGGAGGAGGCCAGGCTCCAGGTCCTGGAGTGGCGCTACGAGGCCGATCTCCACCTGGGCCGCCACCAGGGCATCGCCGCCGAACTCGCCGAGCTCGTCGCCGCCCATCCGCTGCGGGAGACCTTCCACGGCCAGCTCATGCTGGCGCTCCACCGCAGCGGACGGCAGGCCGACGCCCTCCTCGCCTACGACACCGCGCGCCGCACGATCCGCGCCGAACTGGGCGTCGACCCGGAGCCGGGGCTCGTGGAGCTGCACCGGCGCATCCTCCGGCTCGACCCCTCGCTCGCCGTGCCCCCGCCGGCGCCCGAGGAGCCGCCCGCCGCCGTCGGACCGAGCGCCGCCACCGCGCGCGTACCGCACCAACTGCCTTCGGCGATCGCCGACTTCACCGGCCGGGAGGAGGAGCTCGCGCGGATCGTCGGCGAGCTCGCCGCCACCGACCGCCCCGAGGGCGCGACGGTCCTCGTCCACCGGGTCTCCGGCGGTGGCGGCATGGGCAAGACGACCCTGATGGTGCAGGCGGCGCACCGGATCCGCGAGCGGTTCCCCGACGGGCAGGTCTTCCTCGACCTGGGCGGCATGACCACGATGCCGATGACCACCGAGAACGCGCTCGGACTGCTGCTGCGGACCCTCGGCGTGGCCCCGGAGGAAGTGCCGGACGGGGTGCAGGCCCGCAGCGCGCTCTTCCGCAGCCTCGTCGCCGGCCGTCGGATGCTGATCCTCCTGGACGACGCGGGTGACGCCGCCCAGATACGGCCCCTGCTGCCGGGCGCGGCGGGCAGCGCCGTCCTGGTCACCAGCCGCCGCCGGCTGGTCAGCTTCCCGGGCGTACGGATCGACCTCGGGGCCCTTCCGGAGGACGCGGCGCACCGGCTCCTCGCCTCGATCGTCGGGGAGGAGCGGGTCGCGGCGCAGCCGGAGGCGACGGCGGAGGTGCTGCGCGCGTGCGGCGGGATGCCGCTGGCGCTGCGCCTCGCGGGCTCCCGTCTCGCCGCCCGCCCCGCCTGGTCGGTCCAGGACCTGGCGCACCGGCTGAACAACCACGGCCGTGTCCTGCGCGAGCTGTACGCCGACGACCTGCACGTCCGCACGGCGCTCCAGATGAGCTACGAGCTGCTGCTCCAGGAGCCGTCGGGTCCGGCCGGTCCGGCGCGGGTGTTCCGGCTGCTCGGGCTGATGCCGAGCGTGGCGTTCGGCGTCGAGGCGGCCGCGGCCCTCCTCGCGTGCGACGCGCTGTGCGTGGAGGACTGGCTGGAGGCGCTCGTGGACGCCCATCTCCTGGAGTCCCCCGCGCCGGGCCGCTACCAGTTCCACTGCCTGGTCCAGGCGCTCGCGAGGGAGCTGGCCAAGGAGACGGACACCGAGGACGAACGGCTGCGGGCCGTCGAGCGCCTCGTCACCTGGTGCCTGCGCGGCGCCGACGCGGCCACCGCCCGCCTCGCGCCCTCGGCCCGCCGCGTACCCCTCGACGGGAAGCCGGGAGACCGGGGGCCGGAGGACCAGGAGCCGGAGAAGGGGCCCGCGCCCTTCGTCGGATACGACGAGGCCCATGCCTGGTGCGAGCGGGAGCGGGAGCTGCTGGTCGCCGGGGTGTCCCTGGCGCACGGCACCGGGCTCCACGCCCTCGCCTGGAAGCTGGCGGCCTCCCTCTGGGCGTACGTGAGGCTCGGGCGGAGCGACGACTGGCAGTCCACCCACATCACCGGCCTCGCGGCGGCGCGGGCCGCCGGCGACGAACGGGCCGAGGCGTGGATGCTGAACGGTCTGGGCAACGGCCGGATACAGGCGGGCCGCCCCGACGAGGCGATCGACTACTACCGTCAGGCGCTCCGCATCCACGAGGGGAAGCCGGACCGGGACCGTGAGCTCGGGGCCGTCCTCAGCAACGTCGGCACCTGCTGGACCGACCTCGGTGACCACCGGTCCGCGCTCCGCCACTACCGGCAGGCCCTCGTCCACGACCCCGACAGCACCGCGACCATGAACAACATGGCGGACGCGCTGGCCAACCTGGGCCGCCACGACGAGGCCCTGGCCGTCCTCGACGAGGCGGAGAGGAAGCAGCGCGCGACCCGCGACCGGGTGAGCCTCGCCATCGGCCTGCGGATCCGGGGCGACGTCCTGCGCGGCGCCCGACGCCCGGCGGAGGCGGTCGGGGCGTACCGGAGCGCGCTGGTCCTCCAGCGTCAGGGCGGGGACCTGCACGGCGAGGCGATCTCGCTGTTCGGTCTCGGGAACGCCCTCGCCGACCTCGGCGAACGGGCCGAGGCCATGGCCTGCTGGGAGAGCGCGCTCCTCGGCATGGAGCGGGTCGGCGACGCGGGCAGGGCCGTGGAGCTGCGCCGCCGGCTCGTCGGGACTCACCGGGCGGGAGCCGCTCCGAAATTTTAGGATCGGGAGGAAACGCCCGAATCTCTCCGGGAGAATCCACATGCCAGGCGCGATATACGCCGAGGGTCTGGTGAAGACCTTCGGGGACGTACGAGCTCTGGACGGGGTGGACCTCGACGTGCCGGAGGGCACGGTCCTCGGTCTGCTCGGCCCGAACGGGGCGGGGAAGACGACCACCGTGCGGATCCTGACGACCCTGATCGAACCGGACAGCGGAAGAGCCGTCGTCGCCGGGATCGACGTCCTCAGACATCCCAACGAGGTCCGCCGCTCGATCGGTCTCTCCGGCCAGTTCGCGGCCGTCGACGAGTACCTCACCGGCCGCGAGAACCTCCAGATGGTCGGGCAGCTCTACCAGATGAAGGCCAGGGCGGCGAAGGCGCGGGCCGGCGAACTGCTCGAACGGTTCCACCTCGCCGACGCCGCGGACCGGCAGGCCAAGACGTACTCCGGCGGCATGCGCCGCCGCCTCGACCTCGCGGCGGCCCTCGTCGTCTCCCCGCCGGTCATGTTCATGGACGAGCCGACCACCGGCCTCGACCCGCGCAACCGGCAGGAGCTCTGGGACGTCATCAAGGAGCTCGTCGCCGGCGGTACGACCCTGCTCCTCACCACCCAGTACCTGGAGGAGGCCGACCACCTCACCCACGCCATCTGCGTCGTCGACCAGGGCCGGGTCATCGCCCGCGGCACCTCCGACCAGCTCAAGGCCCAGACGGGCGGCGAACGCGTCGAGGTCGTCGTGCACGAGCCGGAGATGATCGACGACGCCCGGGACGTCCTCGCCCGCTACGGCGCCGCGGGGATCGGCCACGGCGAGGTGTCCGTCGAGGAGCACACCCGCAAGCTCACCGTCCCCGTCACCGGCGGCGCCAAGCTGCTCGCCGAGGTCATCCGCGACCTGGACGCCGTCGACGCCGAGATCGACGACATCGGGCTGCGGCGCCCGACCCTCGACGACGTCTTCATCTCCCTCACCGGCCACGCCGCCGAGCGGGGAGAGGAGGAGGGCGCGCGCGAGCCGGCGGCCGGAGGCCGGAAGAGCCGGAAGGAGACCGCGAAGTGACCACCGCCCTGGGGTCGGCCGACGGGCTGACCGCCCCGCGCCCGCGCGGGGGGATCGTCCAGTCCGTCAACGACTCGCTCGTGATCGCACGCCGCAACCTGATCAAGATGTCCCGGATACCCGAAATGATCATCTTCGGGCTCATCCAGCCGATCATGTTCGTGGTGCTGTTCAGCTACGTCTTCGGCGGCTCGATGCAGATCGGCGACTCGACCTCCCCGACCGTCTACCGCGAGTTCCTGATGGCCGGCATCTTCGCCCAGACCGTCACCTTCGCCACGGCCGGAGCGGGCGCGGGCATCGCCGACGACATGCACAAGGGCCTGATCGACCGCTTCCGCTCCCTGCCGATGGCCCGCGGCGCGGTCCTCACCGGCCGCACGCTCGCCGACCTGGTCCAGACGACGCTCACCCTCGTCGTCCTCGCGATCGTCGCCCTGCTGGTCGGCTGGCGCATCCACGAAGGCGTCCCCAAGGCGCTGGGCGCCTTCGCCCTCCTGCTCCTCCTCGGCTACGCCTTCTCCTGGATCGGGGCGCTGATCGGCCTCTCGGTCCGCACCCCGGAAGCGGCGACCTCGGGCGGACTGATCTGGCTCTTCCCCGTCACGTTCATCTCGAACGCGTTCGTGGACTCCAGCAACCTGCCCTCCTGGCTGCAGCCCATCGCCGAGTGGAACCCGTTCAGCGCGACCGTCCAGGCCTGCCGCGTGCTCTTCGGCAACCCCGGCGTCTCGACCTCCGACGCCTGGCCGATGCAGCACCCGGTGTGGGCGTCGCTCCTCTGGTCGGTCCTGATCATCGCGGTCTTCCGGACGCTGTCGGTACGGAAGTACCGCTCGGCGACGGCGTGACGACCGGGGGCCTCAGGGCAGGTAGCCGGAGACGACGAGGCCGTCGGGGAACGGAAGGAACACCGCTCCTCCGGCGGCCAGGGGCTCACCGGCGCTCGTCGGGGTCGGAAAGTCGTCGGGGAGGTTGGGCCGGTAGTCCTCGAAGTCGTTCGCGGAAGCGGGGCCCGCCGCCGGATACGACTTCACCGACGCCGAGTCCACCGCCAGCACCCGGTCCCCCACGAGGTAGACCCGCTCGCCCGACGGGACCCGCCACCGCTCCCGGCCGCTGCCCAGGTCGTACGCGGCCAGCGTCCCGGCGCCGTCGACCACGGTGACGAGCCCGTCCGCGCGCACCGCCGGCCTGTCGGTCACCCCGTGTGCCAGGGTGCGGCGCGCCTTCAGCGTCCGGGCGTCCAGGACGATCACGTCCCCGTCCTCGCGGCCCGAGCAGAGCGCGCTCCCGCTCTTCGCGTGGACGGTGAAGGCGCCGCAGCCCTCCCGGCTCTGGGCCACCACTCCACCGGACCGGACGTCGAGCGCCACCGACCGGTCCGTGCCGAGCGGCACGAGCACCGTTCCCGCCCCCGCCACGAGCTGTTCAGGCACTCCGTCGAGCCGAGTGCGCCACAGCCGGGTGCGGTCCCTGAGCCGTACGGCGCTCACGAGCCCCTTGCCGTCCTCCCGCGCGCTGAAGTAGGCGGAGTACAGCACTCCGTCCACCAGGTCGGTGCTCTTCACCTCCCAGCCGCCGTCAGGGACCGGTACGACCCCCCGCTCCGCGCCGTCCGCGAGGCCGTACGCGTGGATCCCGTCCGCGTCCGTCAGGTACACGGCGTCGTCGACCACCGCCGGGTACAGGGGGCCGACCGGCGAGGTCTCGCGCCGCCCCGGCACCGTCCACAGCCGCTTGCCGTCCGAGGCGCGCAGCCCGACGGCGGAGCCCCCGGCACCCGCGCAGACCAGGACCTTCGGCGAGAGCGCGCACGCGCCGGTGCCCGGCTCGACCTTCGCCGTCCAGGGCGACCAGCCCGCCGGGCGGTACGCACGGTCCGTACCCGTCCGACCGAAGTCGTTGGTACGACCCCGGCCGCCGTACGGCAGGACGACCTGGCTCAGCGTCGCCGGAGCCGCAGCGCCGGTGCCCGTGCTCGGAGCCCCGGTGGCCGTGCTCGGAGCCCCGGTGGCCGGCCCGCCCGACGGGCCGGCCCGCCCGTCCGTACGGTTCACCAGCACCACGCCCACCGTCGCGAGCACGGCCACGGCCACCGCGCCCGCCACCACCACGCCCCAAGGGCGCCGCCGCGTCACGCCCGCCACCGGAGCCGAGGGCGGCCGGACGGTCAGGGCGGTGGGGGAGTACGGCACCACGGGCGCGAGCGTCGGCAGATCGGCCACGCCCGCGCCGGAGGCCGCCGCCTCGCCGACGCTCCGGGCCGCCTCCCCGTACTCGGCGAGCAGCGACAGCACCGCGCCGGGCCACGGGAAGACGTCGGGGGCCCCGCCGCCGAGCAGCCCGGCCAGCTCCGCCGCCGACGGCCGCCCGGCCGGGTCCGGCCGCAGACAGCGCTCCAGGACCGGCCGCAGCTCCTCCGGAACCCCGTCGAGGTCGGCCTCGGCCCGGCTGATCCGGTAGATCACGGCGGCCATCTCGTCGTCGTGGAACGGCCCCCGGCCGCTCGCCGCGAACGCGAGCACCGCGCCCAGGCAGAACACGTCCGAGGCGGGCACCACCGCCCGGCTCCCCACCAGGTGCTCCGGCGACATGAAGCCGGGGGAACCCACCACCAGGCCGGTCGAGGTCAGTGCCGTCGCCTCGAAGGCCTGCGCGATGCCGAAGTCGATCAGCTTCGGCCCGGCCGCGGCGAGCAGCACGTTCGCCGGCTTGAGGTCCCGGTGCAGCACCTGCACCGCGTGCACGCCCGCCAGCGCCCTCGCGAGCGCCGCCCCGAGCGCCCGGACGGTCCCGGCGGGCAGCGCCCCGGACCGTACGACCGCCTCCGCCAGTGAGGGGCCGGGCACGTACTCGGTCGCCAGCCACGGCGAAGGCGCGTCGGCGTCCGCGTCCACGAGCCGGGCGACGCCCGGCCCGTCCACGGTCCGGGCCGCCGCGATCTCCCGCCGGAAGCGGGTCCTGAAGTCGCCGTCGACCTCCAGGTCGTCCCGCACGGTCTTCACCGCGACCATCCGGTGCGGATCGGCCGTCGGCGCGTCCGCACGGCAGGCGAGGTGCACCTCGCCCATGCCGCCGGCGCCGAGCCGGGCGAGCAGCCGGTAGGGACCGAGGATCCGCGGCGGCAGATCGGACGGGAGAGCCTTCAGCACCGAACGGGTCCTCTCGGAGGATCGGGGGGCTACTTGGGGAGCTCGACGGAGGCCACGGCCCCCTTGTCGTAGACGATGTACGCGATTCCGCCGACCGGCAGCACCTCCGGGGCCCGGACCTGCCTGCTGACGAAGGTGCCGTAGAGGGGGTCCCTCGCCTCCTCCGGAACGCGTGGCCCCGGCGCGCCCGGCACCGGTGTCACCTTCAGCCCGGCAGGCTTCCCGTCGGCACCGAGCCGCACGGTGTGGAGCGCGGAGAAGTCGGCGTACACGACCTGGTCGCCGGCGAGCAGAGGCGAGGACCACTCCTGGGCGAGACCCGAGGGCGCGGCCTTCGCCGGGTAGGAGGCCAGGGTCTCGCCGGTGCGCGGATCGAGGATCTTCAGGCCCTTGTCGAAGGCGACGACGGCGTTCGGCCCGACGGCGGCGGCCGCGACCGGAGCGAGCGGTGCGGGCACCGAGGCCTTCACGGCGAGCGTGCGGGCGTCGAGCGCGTGGAGCTCCGGCTGCGAGTCGCGTCGGTTCCCGGAGCCCGAGCAGTACCCGGAGTCGCCGAGGACCTTGATCTCATGGCACTCCCCGGCCTCCGGGGCGGCCTCGCCGAGCAGGGTGCCCGTCTTTCCGTCGTACGCCACGAGACCGCCCTGGCTGAGGGCGTAGACGATGCCCTTCGCGTACGCCACCGGCTCGTACGCGCGCCGCTCGGCGTTCGAGATCTCCGAGTTCGTGAGCGCCTTGGTCCACAGCTGCTTGCCGTCGGCGAGGGAGAAGGCCGTCAGGGCCACCTGCTCCGAGCTGACGTCCTCCGTCACCTCGGTCGCGGCGAAGACGATTCCGTCGCCCACCAGCGGCCTGGTGGCCCAGATGTACTGCGGGCCCAGGGCGGACTTCTCCCAGCGCACGGCGCCCGTCCGTGCGTCCCGAGCCTGGAGCCTCCGGCCGGTGACGAGCACGACGCTCCCGTCGTGGACGGTGGGCCGGGTGCTGTCCCGGGCCACGAAGAACACGACGCGGTCACTCATGTACGAATCCGTCGGGGACTCCGAGTCGACCTTCGCCCCCCACAGTTTCCTCCCGCTCGCCGGGTCCAGTGCCTCGTACCGCCCGTCCGTCGTCCGGCACACGAGGACCTTCTCGCCGGCCGAGCAGCCGAAGGCCGGCGCGCTCAGCTTCGTGTGCCAGGGCTTCCAGCCGGCCGGGCGCTGGGCCGCGTTCTGCGGGACGACGCCCGAGGCGTCGGCGGTGCCGCGGTCGTCGACGCCCGCGATCCGGGGCCCGGCGGGCGGGGCGGCCTTCGCGGGCGGCTGCTCCGTGCCCTCCGGCCACAGCAGGTACGCGCCGACGCCCCCGGCCACCACGGCGAGCGCGAGGACGGCGGCGACCGCGCGCCTCCGCCGCTTCCGGGGCGCCTCGGAGGCGGGCACGGTCGGTGCGGACACGGGCGCGAGCGTCGGCACGGAGTGCAGACCCGGGACCGCCGGGGTGACGACGGGCCCGGACGGCGCCTCCAGGAGCGGCCCGCCGGAGGCGACGAGCTGGGCGAGCTCCCTGCCGTACTCGCCGATGTGCTCCCGTACGCCTTCCGGCCACGGGAAGACCTTCCCGGCCGTGCCGCAGAGCATCCCGGCGAGCGCCTCCGGCGTGGGCCGCGCGGCCGGGTCCACGGCCAGGCAGGCGGCGATCGTCCCGCGCAGCTCCTCCGGGACGCGGGTCAGGTCGGCCTCGGCCCGGGAGACGCGGTACAGGACGGCCGCGAGGGGCCCGTCGCCGAAGGGGTCCTCGCCGGTCGCCGCGTGGCAGAGCAGCGAGCCGAGGCAGAAGACGTCGGACGCGGCCGTGACCCGGCGGGCGCCGGCCACGTGCTCGGGGGACATGAAGGAGGGCGTGCCGACCATCAGACCGGTCGCGGTCATGGTGGTCGCGGTGCTGCTGCGGGCGATGCCGAAGTCGATGAGGCGGGGGCCCTCCACGGAGAGCATGACGTTCCCCGGCTTGAGGTCCCGGTGCAGGACCCCGGCCCGGTGCAGGTCGGCGAGGGCCCGGGCGACGTCCGTGCCGAGCGCCCGCACGGTGGCGACGGGCAGCGCGCCGCCGCGCCGCACGGCCTGCGCGAGGCTGGGGCCGGGGACGTACACGGTGGCCAGCCAGGGCACCTCGGCGTCGGGGTCGCCGCCGACGGGCGCGGCGGCGTACGCGCTGTCGACGAGCGCGGCGACCCTGATCTCGCGCCGGAACCGGTCCCGGAAGGCCGGGTCCCCGGCGACGTCCCGCCGCACGGTCTTCACGGCGACGAAGGAGCCGCTCGCGATCCCGCCCGGTCCGCTCGCGATCCCGCCCGGTCCGGCCCCGGCCCCGGCTCCGAGCCCGCTGCCCGAACCGCCCCCGGCACCCGTGGACCCGCCCGTGGGCCCGCCCTCCGGCCCCTCCCCGGCGTCCCGGGCGAGGAACACCTCGCCCATCCCGCCGGCGCCGAGCCGGGCGAGCACCTCGTACGGTCCGATCCGGCGCGGTGCGCCCTCGCGCAGCGGTCCCAGCACCTCGTCCTCCCCCTGGTGACGCGACGTCAGGTCCGCATCATTGCATGTACACGCAAGACGAAGGGCCGGCCCCCGACGGGGGCCGGCCCTTCGCTCAAGGACTGCGGATCAGCCGGTGTACGGCTTCGCGCTGAGGATCTTCACCGTGGCCTTCTTGCCGTTCGGCAGCTCGTACTCCGCGTCGTCGCCGGCCTTCTTGCCGTTGACGCCGACGCCGAGCGGCGACTGCGGGGAGTAGGTCTCGATGTCACCGCTCGCGTACTCGCGGGAGGCGAGCAGGAAGGTCATCGTGTCGTCCTCGTCGCCGTCGAAGGCGATCGTCACGACCATGCCGGGCTCGACGACGCCGTCGTCCGCCGGGGCCTCGCCGACCTTGGCGTGCTGGAGCAGCTGGGTGAGCTGGCGGACCCGGAGCTCCTGCTTGCCCTGCTCCTCCTTGGCCGCGTGGTACCCGCCGTTCTCGCGCAGGTCCCCCTCTTCGCGCGCCGCGGCGATCTTGGCGGCGATCTCGGTACGCGCGGGACCAGACAGGTACTCAAGCTCGTCCTTGAGCTTGTTGTACGCCTCCTGGGTGAGCCAGGTGACGTTGTCGCTGGTCTGGGTCACAGGTGCTCCTCGTAGGTACTGGGAATACAAAGCATCGCCCTACACGGAAAAGCGGTGCTGTCCCGGGTGGGCGAAACCACGAGCCTAACAATGAGTGGCGAAAAGCGGGAGGACATAAACCACGGGAATGGCGTCTCCCCAGGTCACCGCGGTGACTCGCCGGGACTCGTCACCCCGTCCCTACCCACCGCTACCGCGCCGTACACCCGATGAGCTCGGCGCTCGTCGCGCGGGCGGTCGTGCGGAGCGAGAAGACGCGGTCGATCCGGCTCGCGGCGTCGTCGATCCGGACGTCCTTGCGGGCCACCTCGGCCCCGTCCTCGGAGCGCGAGCGCAGCGTGCAGACGCCCTTGACGCCCTCGTCCTTGCGGATCTCCAGGTGCACCTGGACCTCGTCGGCGCTCACCACGTCGAACTTGATCATCTCGGCGCTGATCTTGTTGTCGACGACGTAGTGCCAGCCGAACCAGCCCATCATGCCGAGGAAGAGGACCCCGAGCACCGCGCCGGTGATCTTGAGCTTGCGGTCGGCCCGCTCATCCGCGGAGCGCCCGTAGCGCCCCTCGGGCAGCTGCTCTCGCACCGCGCTCATGGATGATCCTCTCGAAGCCGGGGGTGGCGGAATTTTCACTCCCCCGATTCCGTCACTATAGAGACCACCCTCCGCGTCGAATCACTGAGGATCGAGTCTTGACTGAGCAGCTGCGACTGATGGCCGTTCACGCCCACCCCGACGACGAGTCGAGCAAGGGTGCGGCCACGATGGCCAAGTACGTGTCCGAGGGGGTGGACGTCCTGGTGGTGACGTGCACGGGCGGCGAGCGCGGCTCGGTCCTGAACCCCAAGCTTCAGGGCGACCCCTACATCGAGGAGAACATCCACGAGGTGCGCCGCAAGGAGATGGACGAGGCCCGCGAGATCCTCGGCGTCTCCCAGGAATGGCTCGGATTCGTCGACTCCGGCCTCCCCGAGGGCGACCCGCTGCCCCCGCTGCCCGAGGGCTGCTTCGCCCTGGAGGACGTCGACACGGCGGCCGGGGCGCTGGTCCGCAAGATCCGCTCCTTCCGTCCCCAGGTCGTCACGACCTACGACGAGAACGGCGGGTACCCGCACCCCGACCACATCATGACCCACAAGATCACGATGGTGGCCTTCGAGGGCGCGGCCGACGCCGAGAAGTACCCGGAGGCCGAGTTCGGCCCGGTCTGGCAGCCCCTGAAGCTCTACTACAACCAGGGCTTCAACCGCCCCCGCACCGAGGCCCTGCACAAGGCCCTCCTGGAGCGCGGCCTGGAGTCGCCGTACGGGGACTGGCTGAAGCGCTGGGACGAGTTCGGGGGCAAGGAGCGCAACCTCACCACGCACGTCCCCTGCGCGGACTTCTTCGAGACCCGCGACAAGGCCCTGATCGCCCACCGCACCCAGATCGACCCCGACGGCGGGTGGTTCCGGGTCCCGATGGAGATCCAGAAGGAGGTCTGGCCGACGGAGGAGTACGAGCTCAGCAAGGCGCTGGTCCCGACCTCCCTCCCCGAGGAAGATCTCTTCGCGGGCATCCGCGACAATGCCTGACATGAGCGCACACCCGGCACTGACCCAGCTTGTCCCCTTCGCCGCCGAGGAGCTGGACAAGAACAAGGTGACCCCCGGCGTCCTCGGCTTCGTCGTCTTCGCGGTCCTGGCCCTCGCGGTCTGGCTGCTGATGAAGTCGATGAACCGCCACATGGGCAAGATCTCCTTCGAGGAGACCCCGGACCCGGCGACGGCCGGGAACACCCCGAAGAAGCCGGCCGCCACCCAGGGCAAGTGACCACCCGCCCCCCGGGCCCGTACCGCGGAGGTACGGCCCGGGGGGCGGCCCCGCCCCGGGGGACGACGCCGCGCCGGGCCGGTCCCCCGCGTGCGCGCGTCGGCGCGAGGGAGCGGGAAAAGGAGGAGACCGCTGCGGCAGGATGGGCCCATGCCGAACCGACTGGCCCATGAGACCTCCCCGTACCTCCTGCAGCACGCCGACAACCCGGTCGACTGGTGGCCGTGGTCGGCCGAGGCCTTCGAGGAGGCCCGGCGCCGCGACGTCCCCGTGCTGCTCAGCGTCGGGTACTCCAGCTGTCACTGGTGCCACGTCATGGCGCACGAATCCTTCGAGGACGACGCCACCGCCGCCCTGGTCAACGAGAACTTCGTCGCCGTGAAGGTCGACCGCGAGGAGCGTCCCGACGTCGACGCCGTCTACATGGAGGCCGTGCAGGCGGCGACCGGTCAGGGCGGCTGGCCGATGACCGTCTTCCTCACCCCGGACGCCGCCCCCTTCTACTTCGGTACGTACTTCCCGCCCGAGCCCCGCCACGGCATGCCGTCCTTCCCGGAGGTCCTCGAAGGCGTCCGCGCCGCCTGGGCCGACCGCCGCGGCGAGGTCGACGAGGTCGCGGACCGCATCGTGAAGGACCTGGCGGGCCGCTCCCTCGCGTACGGCGGCGACGGCGTCCCCGGCGAGGAGGAGCTGGCGGGGGCCCTGCTCGCCCTCACCCGGGAGTACGACGCGACCCGCGGCGGCTTCGGCGGCGCCCCCAAGTTCCCGCCGTCGATGGTCCTGGAGTTCCTGCTCCGCCACCACGCCCGCACGGGCTCCGAGGGCGCCCTCCAGATGGCCGCCGACACCTGCGAGGCGATGGCCCGCGGCGGCATCTACGACCAGCTCGGCGGGGGCTTCGCCCGCTACGCCGTGGACCGCGCCTGGGTGGTCCCGCACTTCGAGAAGATGCTCTACGACAACGCCCTGCTCTGCCGGGCGTACGCGCACCTGTGGAAGGCCACGGGCAGCGACCTGGCCCGCCGGGTCGCCCTGGAGACCGCCGACTTCATGGTCCGTGAGCTGCGCACCCCGGAGGGCGGCTTCGCCTCCGCGCTCGACGCCGACAGCGACGACGGCAGGGGCAGGCACGTCGAGGGCGCCTTCTACGTGTGGACCCCGGCGCAGCTCACCGAGGTCCTGGGCGCCGAGGACGCCGCCCTCGCCGCCGCCCACTACGGCGTCACCGAGGACGGCACCTTCGAGCACGGCAGCTCCGTCCTCCAGCTCCCGCGGGAGGCGGGCCCGGCGGACGCCGCCCGGATCGCCTCCATCGAGGCCCGGCTCCTCGCCGCCCGCGAGGAGCGCCCGCGCCCAGGCCGCGACGACAAGGTCGTCGCGGCCTGGAACGGCCTGGCGATCGCCGCCCTGGCCGAGACCGGCGCCCTCTTCGACCGCCCCGACCTGGTCGAGCGCGCCACCGAGGCCGCCGACCTCCTCGTCCGGGTCCACATGGACGAGGCCGCCCGGCTCACCCGGACGTCCAAGGACGGCCGGGCCGGGACGAACGCGGGGGTCCTGGAGGACTACGCCGACGTCGCCGAGGGGTTCCTCGCCCTCGCCGCCGTCACCGGCGAGGGCACCTGGCTGGAGTTCGCCGGCTTCCTCCTGGACATCGTCCTCGACCGCTTCACCGCCGAGGGCGGCGCGCTGTACGACACGGCCCACGACGCCGAGGCCCTCATCCGGCGCCCCCAGGACCCCACCGACAACGCCGCCCCGTCGGGCTGGACCGCCGCCGCCGGAGCGCTCCTCTCCTACGCCGCGCACACCGGCTCCGAGGCCCACCGCGCCGCCGCCGTGGGCGCCCTCGGCGTGGTCAAGGCCCTCGGCCCGCGCGCGCCCCGCTTCATCGGCTGGGGCCTGGCCGTCGCCGAGGCCCTCCTCGACGGGCCCCGCGAGGTCGCCGTCGTCGGCGACCCCGCCGACCCGGCCTTCCGGGAGTTGCGGCGCACCGCGCTCCTGGCCACCACGCCCGGCGCGGTCCTCGCCACCGGGGCCCCCGGCGGCGAGGAGTTCCCGCTCCTGGCGGACCGGCCCCTGGTGGGCGGAGCGGCCGCCGCGTACGTCTGCCGCCACTTCACCTGCGACGCCCCCGTCACCGACCCGGGCGAGCTGCGGGCGAAGCTCTGACCCGACGGCCCCGACGGCCTTCACGGCCCCGACGGCCCCGACGGCCCCGGCCGGAACGGGGACGGCCCCGCCGCCCCTCCTCGGAGGGGCGGCGGGGCCGCGCCGTGTCCAGGCGTCGAGGCTCAGCTGTTGCCGGCGCCGTTGCCCGACAGGATCGGGATGTCCTCCAGGATGTGCGACAGCGGCTCGTCGCCCTTGGCCTGGGTGGAGTTCTCGGTGCACTGCTGGTTCTGCGGGGACGACAGGACGTTGACGTCCTGGACGGCGATCGGGATCAGGCCGATGAGCGAACCGGCGTTGACCTTGGCCGGCAGGCCAACGCAGGGCTTGTTCAGGGAGCCCTGGACGAGCGCGAACTGCGGGCTCATGTTGCCGTAGGTGGCGGAGTTGCCGAACTCCTGGTGCGCGCCGTTGCCCGACAGCGAGGTGGTGCCGCCGTCGTCGGCGATCGCGAGTGCCTGCCCGGCGCCCGCCGCCGTCGCGCCGAGGACGGACGCGGCCACAGCGGCCGTCGCCAAGAGCTTCTTCATTGTTCAGGCCTTTCGGGTATCGGCCCGCTGAGTGGCGAGCCGCGCTGATCAACTGGTCGGCGGCCCGGAGGTTCCGGGAAGTCCACCGGACGGACTACGGGCAGATGAGCGAAGATCCCTCGGCCGGCCGGTACGCGGCCGCCGGGATCTGGCTCGGCGTGACGGCCCCGGCGGCGGGCAGCGGCCGGTCCTCGGCCAGCCGTCCGAAGACCTCCGCGGCCCCCTCCTCGTCCCAGGCGAGCGTGGACCCGACGCCCTCGATGTCCGGGTTGAAGCCCCGTACGGGTACGGTCGCGAACTCCATGCGCTCCGGCGGCAGCTCCCGCAGGTGCGCGGCGAGCGTCAGCAGCTCCGCCGCGGAGATCCCCCGTTCGGCCGCCGCCGTCCCGCGCAGGGTCGCCGCGAAGTCCTTCAGCCGCTCGGGGTCGTCGAGGATGCCGTCGCGGAGCCGGTGCAGGGTGTTCACGACGAACTGCTGCTGCTTGCGGATGCGGCCGAAGTCCATCTGCCCGTCGGCCTTCCGGGACCGCACGTACTGGAGCGCCTCGCCGCCCGCGACCCGCTTGGTCCCGGGCTGGAGGTCGATGCCGGTGGACGGGTCCTTGAGCGGCTGTGCCGTGCAGACCGGGACGCCGCCGTCGACGCGGTCCACGGTGTCCATGAAGCGCCGGAAGTCGATCTCCAGGTAGCGGTGGACGGGCAGCCCGGTCATCGACTCGACGGTCTCCACGGCGAACGCGGGCCCGCCCTCCGCCCAGGCGTTGTTGATCTTCGCCTGGTGGGCGTCGTGCGTCCTCCCGGTGCGCCGGTCGCGGTGCCCCGCGGGGAAGGAGGTGAGGGAGTCGCGCGGCAGGCTCACGACCTCGACCCGGTCGTTCGCCGCCGAGACGTGCACGAGCATCATCACGTCCGTGCAGCCGCACTCCTTTCCGCCGAGGTGGAAACGTTCCTTCTCCTCCTCGGTGACGTTCTTGCGGCTGTCGATGCCGACGACGAGCAGGTTCAGCCCCTTCTCGGGGGCCGGAAGGCCGGTGGGGGCGAGGGCGAGGGCACCCGGGGCGAGGGCGGAGAGGGTGGCGAGAGCCGCCGCGGCGAGCAACGGACGCCGGGACAGCCGTGGACGCGGGAATTTCATGCCCGCACCGTAATTTCGACCCGCTCGCACACAGGTACGCGACGCGACATGAACAGGACGAATCACTCTCCTGCGGCGCCTGTGTAATGATGCGGGAATCGCAGCGGAAGGAGCGAAAATGGCGCCGGGCCCCGGAAAATGGGAACGGATGGCCTTCATTCCGAAGAGCCGATATGTGAGCGATCCGTCTCCGGCGGACAGCGATCCGTTCCCCGTCTATTCCGAGCTGGTCACGCAGTGGGTGCAGGCGGGACGGGCGGTGCCGGGGATGCCCGACCGGGAGTGGGAGCGTCTGATGGCGGCGCCGGTCTGGCCGACCTGGTAGACGAAAGGGGCCGCCCCGGAGGGCGGCCCCTGACGCGTGAACGTCGCCGTGCTCGGACGGTACGTCAGCTGTTGCCGATGCCGTTGCCCGACAGGACCGGGATGTCGTCCAGGATGTGCGACAGCGGCTCGTCGCCCTTGGCCTGGGTGGAGTTCTCGGTGCACTGCTGGTTCTGCGGCGAGGACAGGACGTTGATGTCCTGGACGGCGATCGGGATGGCGCCGATGAGCGAACCGGCGTTGACCTTGGCCGGCAGGCCGATGCAGGGCTTGTTCAGGGAGCCCTGGACGAGCGCGAACTGCGGGCTCATGTTGCCGTGGGTGGAGGAGTTGCCGAACTCCTGGTGCGCGCCGTTGCCCGACAGCGAGGTGGTGCCGCCGTCGTTGGCGGTGGCGAGGGCGGGGGAGGCCACGGCGGCGGTGACGCCGACGATGGAGACGGCTGCGGCCGCGGTGGCCATAACCTTCTTGATCACGGGAGTTCCCTTCTAGAACCGGCTCCGTGCAGGGAGCGACCTGATCAACAGGCCTCCGGACGCCGGGGTTCCGCTGTGTCACCCCCTTGGCGGAGCGCGCGCGGCAGCGCGAAACGCGGACACAGTCGAACGAGTGAAGCGCCGGAACCAAAGCCCACGACCGGAGTTGATCCCGTCGCATCAATCAGGTCGATTGGTGGGAACAGGAACGGAATCACCGTGATCAAGAAGATTATGGCGGCTGCGGCTGTGACGGCCTCTGTTGTCGGCGCTTCTGCTGCGGCGGCCTCCCCGGCGCTCGCCATCGCCAACGACGGCGGCACGACCTCGCTCAGCGGCAACGGCGCGCACCAGTCGTTCGGCAACTCGAAGACCACCGGCGACGCGAGCCCCCAGTTCTCGGCCGTCCAGGGCTCGCTGAACAAGCTCTGCCTCGGCGTCCCGGTGAAGGGCAACGTCGGCCCCCTCTTCGGCCTCCTGGTTCCGGTCGCCGTCCAGGACGTCAACGTCCTGTCCTCGCCGCAGAACCAGCAGTGCGCGGAGAACTCCACCCAGGCCAAGGGCGACGAGCCGCTGTCGCACCTCGTCGACGACATCCCGATCCTCTCCGGGAACGGCGCCTACAACAGCTGACCCGTTTCGCGCACGACGGGGTCGGAGGGAACCGGCTCGTTCCCTCCGACCCCGTCCCGTGCGGGCAATGGAGTGAAACAGAAGGTGTCGGTGTTATTCCGGTTTCCTTTGTGCGGCATGTTCGTTGTGTCGTGTGCAGCGGAAATTCATTCCGCCGAGGAAAGGATCCAGACGAAATGAACTGCAAGAAGGTCGCGGCCGTCGTCGCCGGTATCGTCATGGCCATGGGTGTGGCGTCGCCCGCCTTCGCCGACGCGGACGCGACCGGTATCGCCGCCGGTTCGCCGGGCGTCCTCTCCGGGAACGTCGTCCAGGTCCCGATCCACATCCCGATCAACGTCTGCGGCAACAGCGTGAACGTCATCGGCCTGCTGAACCCGGCCGTCGGCAACACCTGCATCAACGCCTGAGTCCCGGCGCCCGCGGGCACGGAGGGCCGGTTCCGGAGAGCGTCCGCTCCCGGGGCCGGCCCTCCGTCATGCCGAGACCGGCGCCCTCCCGCCCGCACGCGGCCGGCCCGGGACGCCGGCGCCCGCCCGCAACCGCTGCCGGACCCCCTTCACCAGCCGCCCCGCCGTGTACTCGGCGCCGAGGACGAAGCGCATCGCCGGCCCGTACGAGGGGGCCGTGAGCAGACCGGCGAGGAAGAGGCCCGGCCAGGAGGACTCGAAGAGGCCGCCGACCTCCGGGGCGCCGCCCGCGCCGACCCTGCGCAGCGCCCCGCGCAGCACGGGGGAGAGGATCCCGGCCCGGTCGAGGTCCGGGGTGAAGCCGGTGGCCGCGATCACGTGGTCCGTCTCCAGGACGGCCGTCCCGTCCGGGCCGGACACGTCGAGCCGGAGCCGCCCGTCCCCGGTCGCCGCCGCCGAGGCGATCCGGTGCCCGAGGCGGACGTCGCCGACCGCCCCGAACCGCTCGCGGAGCCACCAGGCGCCCGCCGGGCCGAGCGCCTGGTCGAAGATCCGCTCCCGGGTGGCGGCCGGCAGCCGCCGGAAGATCCCGGGGGCGTCCGCGTACAGCCTGTTCCGCCAGCCGCAGCCGAGCCCCGTGTGCGGGGCGCGCAGCGAGGGCCACAGGCCGCGGTCGAGGGCCGGCGGCAGGGTGTTCCAGTTCAGCCGGCCGGCCCGGGCGACGATCCGCACGGCGGCGGCGCCCCGCTCGGTGAGGAGCGCGGCGGTCTCCAGGGCCGCCTGGCCGGCTCCGACGACGGTGACGTCCCGGCCGGCGAAGCCGTCGAGTTCGCCGTGGTGGCTGGAGTGGGTGACGTACCGTCGGGGAAGCCCCCGCAGGGGCTCGGGGAGCTCGATGAACGGCAGGACTCCGACGGCGAGCGCCACCGTCCGGGCGCGCAGCGGCTCGCCGTCCTCGGTGCGCAGCGCGAAGCCCCCGGCGACGGGCGCGACCGAGCCGATGAGCCGCTCGTCGAGGACGGGCACGGCCTGCCGGGCGAACCAGTCGCCGTACGCGGCGAAGAAGTCCACGGGGAGGGGCACGCCGTGCTCGGCGCGGACGCCCCTGGCCGCCGCGTAGGCGTCGAGGCCGTAGGTCCCCGCCGGGTCGGAGAGGTGGGAGGCCCAGGGCTCCGACTTCAGGAACATCCCGGAGGGCATGGCGTGCCAGGACTCCATCGAGCGGCCGAAGGTCCTCAGGCGCAGTCCGTGGACGGCGGCGTGGGCGGCCACGGACAGGCCGTAGGGTCCGGCCCCGACCACCACCAGGTCGTACATCGACTTCGACATCGTGCCTTCCGCGTTCATCGGGGGGTGAGCTGCTCGACGGAGGTGCGGGCCGGGGGCGCCGCGGCGGTGACGTCCGGGGGCGTACGGCGGGACGCGAGCGCCCGGCGGAGCGCGGCGAGGGCCTTGCGCAGCAGGTGCGCCAGCCAGGCACCGCCCATCGCGAGCGCGGGCGCCGGATCGTCGGCCGCGAACCAGGCGCACTCGGTCCGGCCCCGGGCCGCGCCGGGCTCGGGGGCGTACCGGCGGCGCGGGGAGGCGAGCAGTGAGAGGGCCGCGTAGTTCTCGACCAGGAAACGGCGGCCGTACACGGGGGAGTGCGGCGGTACGGGGCGGCCGGTGAGGTCCAGGTGCAGCGCCCGGACCACGTCCAGGCCGTCCGGGTCGGTGAAGAGCCGGAACTGGGCGCCGGGCCGGGGGTTGAAGTCGAGCAGGTGGTACGCGCCGGTCGCGCTGTTCAGCCGGAAGTCCAGGTCGCACACGCCCCGGTAGCCCAGGGCGTCGAGGAGGTCGCGGGCCGTCCGCTCGACGGTCGGGTTCACCGTCCAGCGGCCGGAGGCCGTGAGCCCGGCCCCGTCCGGCCAGGAGCGCTCCTTGCGGCCGGTCGCGCCCGGCGAGCAGCGGCCCGTGGAGTCCACGTACCCGTGGAAGAACCAGTCGAGGTCCCGGCCCGCCGGCAGCAGCTCCTGGAGCAGCAGCCGGCTGCCGGCCTCCGGGGTGCGGGCGTACAGCTCCCGCACCTCGGCCGGTGAGCGCACGATCGAGGTGCTCCGCAGCCCGCCCCCGGCCGGGAGCAGCCACGGGCGGCTCCATTTGGCGACGACCGGGAGGCCGAGCGACCACGCCATGGCGGCGGCCTCGTCGGCGTCGTCGGGGAGCTCGGTACGGGGGTGGGGCAGGCCCAGGCCCGCGCAGGTCTCGGCGAGCTCCGCCTTGTCCGCGACCTTCAGCAGCTGCTCCTCGGACTGCTCGGGCAGCAGGAGGCGCGGGACGAGCGCGGAGCGGCGGCGGGCCAGGGCCAGGGCGCTGACGTCGTCCAGCGGCACGGCGAGGACGGGGTGCGACGGGTCGTCGGTGATCTCGTCCGCGAGGCGCGTCAGGAGCTCGGCGAGCCCGGCGGCGGAGTCGGTCCCGGGGCGCACGCGGACCGAGCGGAGATGACGGGAGCGGGCGACCGGACTGGTGCTCGATTCGATGACGGCGTGGACCGGAATTCCCGCCCGTCCCAGCGACCGCGCGGCGCCGAGGGTGCCGTGATGGAAGGGATTCCGGTCGAGCCGTACGAGGACGGCGGGGACGCTGGTGTCGAAACGCTGACGGCGCGGCACGGCATGCCCTTCATCTCGGGTGCCCCAACTGGGCGATGAAATCCTCTAACGGACTACTGATCAAGGGAAGCCGAGCTCACGGTCGGCCCATTAGGAATACTTTCGGAACATCGGATTGACGGATCATCAAATGGCGTACTACGTGAAGGAGTGGCCATGGCATCTGCGTACCGAAGAAGATCGAGAATGTGGCTGGGGGTGTTCACCGCCGGTCTCCTCGCTTCGGGCTCAGCCGTGCTCTCCTCCCCCGCCCACGCCGCCGAATCCGTGACGACGGACCCCGGACCGGTCGCGGCCGGCGCCATGGGCGCCTTCCTCGACTCGGGCAGGCTCGGCGTCACCCGCATCAGAGAGCTCGAACGGTGGCTCGGCGGCCACGAGCTCCGCGTCGGTCACACCTACCTCCCGGGCGACCTCTGGTCGAACATCGAGGGCACCCCCGGCTTCCTGGAGGCCTGGGCCGACTGGCGCAACGAGCGCGTCAACCGCATGTTCGTCCTCAACGTGCCCATGCTGGAGCGCAACGAGGCCCGCCTCTCCGACCGCGAGGTCCGCCGCCAGCTCCAGATCGGCGCCGCCGGGTACTACGACCACCACTTCACGACCCTCGCCGAACGCCTCGTCGAACAGGGCGCCAGGGACACCGTCGTCGTCCTCGGCTGGGAGATGAACGGCACCACCTACAGCCACCGGTGCGCTCCCGATCCCACGGCGTGGAAGAAGTACTGGAACCGGATCGTCACCGCGATGCGTTCCGTACCGGGCCAGAAGTTCCGTTTCGACTTCAATCCGAGCCGTGGCCTCGACGCGATTCCGTGGACCGAGTGCTACCCGGGCGACGACGTCGTCGACATCATCGGCATGGATTCGTACGACCAGCCGTCCGGAAGCAGTTTCGACCGGCACGTCAGCGAACCGTACGGCCTCCAGAAGCAGGTCGATTTCGCCGCCGAGCACGGGAAGCAGATCTCCTATCCCGAATGGGGGCTCTTCCGGAACGGCGACAACCCGGAATACATCCGGCGCATGCTGGAATGGATGAAGCAGCACAAGCCGCTGTACCACACGATCACCGACTACTGCCCGCACGGGGTCTGGCAGTGCGACGACAACCCGCAGTCGTCGCTGGTGTTCCGTCAGATGCTGTACGGCACGGAACCGCAACTCCCGACGGACCCGACGATCCCCGAACCGAAGCCGGAACCGAAGCCGGAGCCGAAGCCTGAGCCGAAGCCCGAGCCGAAGCCCGAGCCGAAGCCTGAGCCCAAGCCGGAACCGAAGCCTGAGCCGAAGCCTGAGCCGAAGCCCGAGCCGAAGCCCGAGCCGAAGCCTGAGCCCAAGCCTGAGCCCAAGCCTGAGCCGAAGCCTGAGCCGAAGCCTGAGCCGAAGCCTGAGCCGAAGCCCGAGCCGAAGCCTGAGCCCAAGCCGGAACCCAAGCCCGACTGTTGGACCGTGGACCTCGGTTCGTGGGTGGAGAGCTGGCTCGGCGGGACCCTCTGCGTCCCGGAGGAGCACTGGAAGGACGAGGTCGACTTCGGCTGGAAGGACAGCCTGAAGGAGGCCTGGCCCTTCTGACGCCCTTCACGGTGGCGGTGGCGGCGGAGCTCATCCGCCGCCACCGCCACCGCGGCCGAGCACCCGCCCCACCCAGGCCCGCTCCCGCGCCTGCCGGGCCGCCCAGCGGCGGGCGTCGGCCGCGCCCGCGCGCAGCCACAGGAGCGGGGCCGTACCGCGCCCGGCGAGCAGCAGACGGCGGTTGCGCACCGGTTCGGGACGCCAGTGCTGCTTGTACGACTCGCTGCCCCGCAGCATGCTGAGCGTGGCCCGCCCGCCCGCGCTGGTCTCGCGCGCCCCGTGCCGGAGCAGCATCGTCGCCACGTCGACCTTGCGGGCGCGCAGCGCCGGATCGGCGCCGTACAGGTAGCCGCCCGCCAGCCGCGGGGACATCAGCGTCAGGTCGGCGGCGACCACGTCCCCGGCGAGCCGGAACTCGGTGACCATCGCGTCGCCGCGCTCGACCATGGGCCGGACGGCGCGGGTGAGGTGCTGGGCGAACCGCTCGCTGGTGTGCTCGGCGGTCACGCCCCGGCCCTGCCACTGGAGCTGGTGCAGCTTCAGGAGCCGGTCGAGGGCGGCGGGGACCTCCTCGCCGGTCACCACGTGCGCGTCGATGCCGAGCGCGTCCAGCTTCCGCAGCTTGGCGCGGACCCGCTGGGCCTTCCCGGACGGGATCCGTTCGAGGAGCCCCTCCATGGGGACGGCGGGCAGCTCCAGGCAGAGCGAGTCGGGCAGCCGGCGGCGCGGGCCGCGCCAGTGCGCGAAGACGCGCTCGCTGGCCGCCCCGGGCCGGACCTCCCGCAGGTCGACGACCGCGCCCCGGGCGGCCCGCGCGAGGGCCCCGGCGAGGGCGGGTGCCGCCTCCGGGCAGGCGTCGTCGAGGAGGACGTCCGTGAAGTCGGTGATGCTGCCGCCGAGCTGGGTGAGGACGGGCAGCGGCCCGCCGGCCCGCATCAGGGGCGCGGCGGCGACGAGTTCGCCGCTCTCCCGCCGTACGAGCACCACCCGCAGCGCACCGGGCCGGCCGTACGAGAGCCACCAGGAGTGCAGCCAGGAGTGGGACTGGAAGGGGGTGGCGGAGGAGCAGCGCCCGTACAGCGCCGTCCACTCGGCCGAAAGCCGCCCGAACTCCTCCTCGTCACGGCAGGTCTCGCTCCGCAGGGCTCCCCGGCCGATCGTGGTTCTCGCGCTCACACCGCCTCCGGCCGGTGCGTGGCGACCGCCGGGGCGGGCACCGCGGCGGACGCGGCCGGGGCGGTCGCCTGCCGGGAGTGCCGGGCCTCGCCGCGCGCGGCGGGACGCCTCGGGCGGACCAGGAGGACCAGGCCGCCGAGGAGTCCGCCCGCGCAGCCGCCGACGAGCGCGGAGAGCGGCGCGGAGGGCGAGACGGGCGAGACGGGCTTGGTCGCGCGGGAGAACTGGACGACCTTCACGCCCGTGCTGCCCGCCACGTGCGAACTGTCGAGGACGAGCGCGCGGGCCACCCCGTCGGCCATCGAGACCGCCTGGGCGGGCTTCGCCGACCGCGCGGTGATCGAGATCATCGGCGCGTCCGGGGAGGTCTCGGCCTGCACGCTCTTCCGCAGGGTGTCGGCGGTGACCCCCGCCCACACCTGGGCGTCGCCGGTCACCGCGATGTCGGTGGCGACCCGCCCGTACGCCTGGGCGAAGCCGACCACCGCCCCCGGGTCGGCCTTCTCGGCCGGCACGACGATGACGTAGCTGGTCGCCGCGTACTCCGGCGCCTTCACGGCTCCGTAGCCGCCGCCGAGGACCGCCCCGGCGAGGACGGCGGCGGGCAGCACCGCCCAGCGGCCGGGGGACCGCAGGCCGGCGGGGAGGAGGGCACGGGGTGGGGTGGTGTTCATCGGGGTGGGTTCTCTCACTTCGCGGGGGAGGGGATGCCGTGGACGGCCTGGTCGTAGAGGGACATCAACTGCCGTGCGCTGTGCGCGATGTCGTAGCGGCGGGCGGCCGCCGGCAGCGGGAGCCGGGCGGGCCGGGCGTCCCCGGCGCCGCGCAGCGCGGAGACCAGCTCGGGGACGGACCCGCCGATCCGGCGCGCGCCCGGTGCCGCGTCCGGGGGCAGGTCGTCGATCGCCGGGCAGGCCACGTACAGCACGGGAAGGCCCGCGGCGAGCGCCTCGACGATCGCGAGCCCGAAGGCCTCGTCGGGGGAGGTGGACACGAAGACGTCCATGGCGGAGAGGAGTTCGGGCAGCGAGGGCCCGAGCGCGGCGGCGCCCGGCGGGTCCTCGCAGGCCCCGGCGAGCAGGATCCGGCCGGCGGCGCCGCACTTCCGGGCGATCCGCAGCAGCTCCTCGCGGTGCTCGCCCTCGCCGACGAGGAGCAGCCGGGCCTCCGGCACCGAGGCCACCGCCCGGACCAGCCGGTCGAACCGCTTCCCGGGCGTGAGCCGCCCGACGCCGCCGACGACGTACGCGTCCTCGGGGATGCCGAGCACGCCCCGGGCGAGGCGCCGGGCGCGCGCGTCGAAGGCGAACCGGCCGGTCTCGATGCCGTTCGGCACCACCCGGATGCGGTCCGGCGGCACGCCCCAGTCCGCGAGCCGGCGGGCGACGCTGGGCGAGACGGCGACCGTGGAGGTGCCGAGCCGCTCGGACGCCAGATAGAGCGCGCGGGTGCCCGCGGAGAGCGGCCGGCCCTCGATCTGGTGCTCGCCGAGCGAGTGCTCGGTGGCGATGACCCGGCGCACCCCGGCGAGCCGGGCCGCCGCCCTGCCGTACACGCACGCCCGGTAGAGGTGCGTGTGGACGAGGTCGTAGCGGCCCTGCCGGACGATCCGGGCGAGCCGGGGCAGCGCCCCGACATCGCGGTTCCCGGTCATGCCGAGGTGGGTGACGGGCGTGCCGTCGGCCTCGATGCCCGCGGCGACCGCGCCCGGGTTGGTGAGCGTGACCACCCCGCCGTCCACCGGGAGGTGACGGAGCAGCAGCCGGAGCTGCTGCTCGGCGCCGCCGATGCCGAGCCCGGTGATGACGTGCAGGACCCTCACGGCGCACCGACCGGGGCCGGGCCGCAGGGGGCGGCGAGCAGGTCGGCGGGACGGCGGCGGCGCAGCGGGTGCAGGACGCGCTTGGCGGCGAGCCGCCAGGAGGTGTCGTTCTCGCCGATGTGGACGCGGGGCAGGGCGTACGTGCCGGTGTGCGGGCCCGGGTCGATCGCGCAGCCGTAGCGGTAGCCGGCCCTGCGCACGGCGTGGATCACGCGCGGGTCGACCTGTCCGTACGGATAGCAGAAGCCGTCCACCGGCCGGCCGGTCATCTCCTCCAGGAGCTCACGGCTGTGCCGGGTCTCGGCCGCGAGGGCCGTGTCGTCGGCCTCGGTCAGCGGGACGTGCCTCAGGCCGTGCGAGCCGATCTCCATGCCGGCGTCGGCGATCCGCCGGATCCCGTCCTCGTCGAGCAGCGGTTTGCGCGGCCCGTCCGCGTCCCAGCCGTTCTCGCCGCCGAGGCGGCCCGGCAGGACGTACACCGTCGCCGTGAACCCGTGCCGGCGCAGCAGCGGCAGCGCCGAGTCGAGGAAGTCCGCGTACCCGTCGTCGAAGGTCAGGCCCACGAGCCCCTTGGCGCGCCCCGCGGCGGTGGCGGCGAGCAGCTCCCGCACCGAGACCCCGCGCAGCCCCCGGTCGCCGAGCCAGTGCAGCTGCCGGGCGAAGCGCACGGGGGAGACGGTCACCCGGTACGGATCGTCAGCGGTGTCCGTGATCGAGTGGTACATCGCCACCCACGGGGGCGGCTTCCACAGGGGCGGCTTCGGCAGCGGACGGCGCGGCGCGGTGGCGGCGGGCATGGGGGGTCCTCCGGAAGGCGGAGCGGGGCAGGGGCGGGATCTCGGGCGCCTTGGCGGCGCAGGCGATGAAGAGCAGGAAGACGCCGGCGACGACCAGACCGGCGACGGCCACGGCGAGGACGGCGGAGCCGATCGCCAGCTGGCAGAGCCAGCCGGCGCCGGTGGCCCACGCGCCCGCGGTGGCGAGCCGGAGCAGTCCCTCGCCGAGCCGGTCGACGCGGACCGGGACGGCCTGGCGGTGCGCGCCCCGCAGCAGCAGGACGGCGCTGAGGGTGATGCCGAGGGCGTTGGCGGCGGCGATGCCGACCGCGCCCCAGTAGTGGGCGCCCGGGACGCCGGCGACGGCGGTCGTGGCGAGACCGGCGGCCATGGCGGCGGCCGGGTACCAGAGCGGGCGGGCGGCGGAGAAGTAGCAGCGGACGAGGGCGCCGACCAGGGTCTGGCCCAGCAGGCCGAGCGCGTACACCCGCATGACGGCGGCGGTGGCGGTGGTGTCGGCGGCGGTGAACTCGCCCCGCTCGAAGAGCAGTTCCACGATCCGGGGGGCGGCGGCGATGACCGTCGAGGAGCCGACGAGCACGACGACCGCGGCGAGCAGCAGATCCCGCTCGACCCGGCGGCGGGCCGCTTCCGGATCGCCGGCGGCGAGCGCGCGGGCGACCACCGGGAAGCTGACCGTGCACAGCATCAGGGAGAGGATCATCGGCATCTGCGCGACCTTCTGCGCGTAGTTCAGGTGCGAGATGGCGCCGGCGGGCAGCGGCGAGGCGAGGAACCGCTCGATCAGGGTCTGGGACTGGCGGCACAGCGAGAAGGCGACGACGGGCGCGATCAGACCGAGGACCAGGACGCGCCCCTCGCCGGTGGGGGCGGACGGCCCCTTCGGCCGAGGAGCCCGCCCGGGCGCCCGCAGCGCGCGCAGGAGCGAGGGGGCCTGCACGAGGACCATCAGGATCCCGCCGACGGCGACCCCCGCGGCGGCGGACCGCACCCCCCACGGCCCGCGCAGCACCAGGATCGTGCCGATGATCCCCGTGTTGTACGCCACGTAGATCGCGGCCGGCGGCAGGAACCGGCCGTGCGCCCGCAGCGCCGCCGAGCAGTACCCCACCAGGGCGAAGGACAGCACGCAGGTCCCGGTGAGCCGCGTGCAGTCGACGGCGAGCGCCGGGTCGGGCAGCCCCGGAGCGAGCGCGGCCACGAGCAGCGGGGCCGCGACGATCAGGACGACGGCGGCGAGACCGAGGGCGAGGACGATCCGGGGGAGCGTCCCGCGCACCAGCTCGCGCACCGGGTCACGGGGCAGACCGGCGGAACGGCGGGCCAGGGCGCGGGAGAAGGCGGGCACCAGGATCAGCGCCATCGCGTCCTCGATGAGCAGCGTCGAGGCGAACTCGGGCACCGTCCACGCCACCAGGAACGCGTCGGTCCCGGCCCCGGCCCCGAAGTACCCGGCCATGATCTGGTCCCGCACGAGCCCGAGGACCGCCCCGGCCGCGGTGAGGCCCGCCGTCACGGCCGCCGCCTTCGCCAGGAACCCGCCGCCTCCGGACGCGTCGGCGCGAGGCCCCCGGGGCCGGGCGTGCGCCCGGCGCCCGGCGGGTGCGGCGGCCCGCGGGGCCGTCGCGGGCGTGGCGGCCCGGGGCCCGGCGGGGTGGCGCGTCACGCGCCGGGCCCCGGCGAGCAGCCCGGTGGAGACGCCCGCGCCCGCGGCGCCCGCCCCCGGCAGCACGACGGCCTCCGGGGCCCACGGGGAGTCCGTGGGCCCCGGAGGCGAGGCCTGCCAGGGGTCGGTCAGCGGCGTGCCGCAGGGCGGCCGGGGCGCGGGGCGCGGCCCGTCGGCCCACGGCGCGTCCGTGGGCTCCGGTTCCCCGGCCCACGGGTCACGCACGCCTCACCTCCGCCAGCGACCACCAGGCCGCCAGGCCGAACACGACCGACATCAGGACCGTCGAGGGGCCGCCGATGTCCGCGTAGAAGAAGTCGACGAGCTGCCAGGCGAGCAGGCCCGTCGCGACGAGCGCGCAGTCCGCGCCGAGCCGCTGCCGCCGCAGCGCGCCGACGAGCAGCGCCACCCAGCTCCCGGCCAGGGCGAGGAGACCCACCAGGCCCTGCTCGCTCAGCACCAGGAGGTACATGTTGTGCGGGGAGAGCAGCGGCTGGCGCGCGAAGGAGGCACCCGCGCCGGCCGTGTCGCTGCCGGAGGAGAGCGCGAGGGAGGCGTTCGAGTCGCGGTACCGGGGGAAGCCCTTGAGGCCGACGCCCGTGACCGGCTCCGCGCGCCACATCCGCCCGGCCGCCGCCCACATCGTGTACCTGTCCGTCACCGACTGGTCCGGCGCGGCCGTCACCTGCGTGATGCTGGCGACCCGCTCCTCCACCATCTCCGACCCGATCCCGAGGCCGCCGACCAGGACCACCCCCAGCGCGGCCGCCGCGAGCGCCACCCGCACCGCCCGCCGGACCCCTGCGAGCAGCAGCTGGAGCGCGCAGGTGAGCACGGTCGCGATCCACGCGCCCCGGCTGAAGGACAGCACCAGCGGGACGAAGAGGAGAGCCGCGCAGACCGTCGCGACCGTGCGGACGCGGCCGGGGCCGCTGCCGAGCGCGATCCCCGTGACGACGACGAGCCCGTACGCCACGACCGTCGCCATGCCCATCACGTCGGTGGCCCCGAAGGTGCCGACGGCCCGGACGTCCTCGCCCTGGTACGAGGCGCCCGTGCCCGTCAGGTACTGGACGACGCCGACCGCGCCCTGGAGCAGCGCGAACGCGACCAGGCCCCAGGCGATCACGGCGAAGTCCCGCCGGTCGCGGACCGTCAGGAGCACGGCCGCCGGGACGAGGACGAAGACCTGCAGGTAGCGGGCGACGCCCGGCAGGCTCGCCGCCGGGTCGTTCGAGGTGATCGCGGCCAGGCAGATCCCGAGCACCGGCAGGCCGAGGACGACGGCCGCCGCCCGGGTCAGCGGCCTGGCCCCGCCGCGCAGCACCCGCACCAGACAGATCAGGACGAGGAGCCCGGAGGCCGCGTCCGCGACCGTCCCCGTGCCTCCGGTGCCGCCCTGCGCGCCGCCGCCGCCCGGGACGAGCAGCAGTGCGATCACGGCGAGGACCGGGGCCAGCACCCCGGCCCGGCGCAGCCCGTCCCGTACGCCCGCGGCCCCGGGCGCGGCCGGGACCGCCGGCGCCGTCGTCACGGCCGTGGCCATCCTCAGCTCCCCGTGGGTCGGACGAGCCCGGCCGCCGTGCGCAGCAGGATGCAGACGTCCTGCCAGAGCGACCAGTGGTCGATGTAGTGGTTGTCGAAGCGGCAGCGGTCCTCGATCGAGGTGTCGCCGCGCAGCCCGTGCACCTGCGCCAGTCCCGTGAGCCCCACGGGCATCCGGTGACGGGCCGCGTACCCCGCGTGGATCTTGCTGAACTGGGCCACGAAGTACGGGCGTTCGGGCCGCGGACCGACCAGGCTCATGTCCCCGCGCAGCACGTTCCACAGCTGCGGCAGCTCGTCCAGGGAGGTCTTCCGCAGGAAGCTTCCGGCCGCGCTCATCCGCCGGTCGCCCGCCACGTTCCAGCGGGTCGCCGACTCGGTGTCGTCGGAGGGGCGCAGCGTACGGAACTTGAGCAGGGTGAAGTGGCGCCCGTGCTGGCCCACCCGCTCCTGCCGAAAGAGCACCCCGGGACCGTCCGAGAGCCGCACCGCCAGCGCGCACAGCAGCAGCACCGGCAGCGCGACCGCGAGCGCGGGCGCGGCCAGCACGATGTCGAGGGCCCGCTTCGCGGCCCGCCCGCGGCGCTCGCGCAGCGGGACGATCCGGTGCCAGGCGTACCCCCACATGTGCGCGCCCATCGGCCCGTCCTGGTGCCGGCCGCCGACCCGCCAGGTGGCGCAGCCGTACTGCTGGAAGAGCGCCACCAGGCCCGGGTCGTCATCGAGGAACACGGCGTCGCGCACGGTGTTCTGGATGACCGCCCGGTGGATCTCCTCGGTCGTGGTGAGCACCGGGAGCCCGGCCTCCCCGGTCGCCCGGGAAGCACCGCCCTGCTCCGGCACGCCCACGATCCCGACCGGCCGCACCCCGTACTCGGGGTGCTGGGCGGCCGCCGCCGCGAACCGGCGCGCCGCCCCCGTCCCGCCGATGACGAGCGCCGACCGCGGACGCTCCCGCGCGATCCGGCGCCGCCGTCCGAGCAGCGCGGCGCGGACCAGGCACACCAGGGCGACGTGCGTGCCGTAGGCGGCGCAGAGCCGCAGCGGCCCGATCGCCAGGGCGGGGGAGTACGCGGCGACCGCGGCCGCCGCCAGGCACCAGGCGAACCCGGCGCGGGAGCCCAGGGCGGGCAGCTCGTCCAGGGCCCGGGTGTGCGCGGCCGGCCGGTAGAGCCCCGCGTGGCCGTCGAGGACGAGGACGACCGCCACGACCGGCAGCACGAGCCGGACGTCGTGGTGCGCCGCGCTCAGCACCGACGCCGCGGCGAGGACGGCCAGGGCGTCGACCGCCACGAGCGCCGCCGTGCCGGACCGCCGCCGCTCGCGCCGGTGGCGCGGCAGCGCGAGCCGGCCGGTCGTGCCGCGGCGCGGCACCAGGGAGGCGCGGCCGTAGGCCTGGCCCGCCGTGGGCCAGGGGCCCGGCGAGGAGGGAACGCTGGTACTTTCCGTGGTCACTGCGCAATCGGCTCTCTGTGCTCGGCCCCCCGCACTCCGGCCAGCTCGCGGTAGACGTCCGCGACGGCCGCGCCGGTGCGCCGGACATCGAATCTGCTGAGTACGTGCTCGTGGGCCTCGCGGCCCAGGCGGTGCCGCAGCTCCGGCCTGCCGAGGAGGCGGCCCAGAGCGGTGGCGAGCGCGGCCGGGTCCTCGGGCGGGACCAGGCACTGGGGTGCGTGGGCGGGCGGCAGGCTCTCGCGTGCGCCGTCCACGTCGCTGACGACGACCGGCCGGCCGGCGGCCATGGCCTCCAGGGGCGCGAGGGCCATGCCCTCCCAGCGGGACGGCAGGACGACCACGTCGGCGGCCCGGTACCAGGGCACGGGGTCCTCCACGGCCCCCGTGAGCCGCACCGACGGGCCGGCCGCGGCCCGCAGCGCCTCCGCGTCGGGGCCGTCGCCGACCAGGACGAGCCGGGCCGCGGGCACCTCGGCGAGGACGGCGGGCCAGGCGGCGAGCAGGACGTCCTGCCCCTTCTGCCGGCAGAGCCGGCCCACGCAGACGACCGTGGGCGCCGCGTTGCGGGGCGGCCCGTCGGTGGCGAACCGGGCCGTGTCCACGCCGTTGTGGACGACCGACCAGTCCGCCACGACCCCGGCCGCCTCGCCGGTGCGCCGCTCGGCCTCGCTCACGCAGAGGACGCGGTCCGTCCACCGGGCGCCGAAGCGCTCCCAGCGCCGGGCGATCGCGGCGGTCCTCCCCTCGACCGCCTCGAAGGACCAGGCGTGCGGCTGGTACACCGTCGGGATCCTTCCCCGCACGGCGAGTCGGGCGCACAGACCGGCCTTGGCGCTGTGCGCGTGGACGAGCCCGGGTCGGACCGCACGGACGAGCCGGGCCAGCTCCCGCGTCTCGCGCAGGGCGGCGGGCCCGGGGTCGCGACCGGCCCGCCAGTCGTGGGTTTCGGCGCCCTCGGCGCGGACGGCGGCGGAGAGCCAGGTGCCGGGCGGGCAGGCGACCGCGACCCGCAGGCCGGCGGCGCGCTGGGCGCGGACCAGGTCGACGACGACACGGGCGACCCCGCCGTCGCCGGGCTGGACCGCGTGCAGGACGGTGACGGACCCGGGGTCCGTGTCGAGTGGTGACAGCACGTCAGCGCCGGACGTCCGCCTGGAGGAAGACCGCGCCGAGCCAGACGGTGTCCTTCCGGCTGCCGACCCGGACGTGGACCCGGTCGCCCCCGGAGCGCAGCGCCCCCCGCAGGTCGAACACGTCGGAGTCGTATCCGAGGGTGTTCGTACGATCCGGTCGGCGTACGGTACGACCGGCGTCGAATTCGGTGACGGTGGAGTTCAGCACGTCGTCCGCGGAATTGGCGGAATCGGAGAGGCGGGTGCTCTTCGAACGGCTCGTTTCCACCGTCAGGTAATCCCCGGAAGTCCCGCGGTCCCCGTCATAGGCGATCAGGCCGAGGCGGCCGGAGACGCCCTTGGGGAAACGGTTTCCGTCGACCGGGACACGCAGCTCCCCGGCGCGCGGACCGACCGTTTCGAAACCGTCCCAGACGCTGATCCTGCGCAGCGGTTCCGAGGCCTTCTCGTACGCGGCGACGAGCGTCCAGCCGCCCCAGCCGCCCACCGCGGAACGGCCCATCGCCACATTGACCTGCGCGACGGTCCACTGCCCCGGATGCGACCGGCGGACCAGCTGCGTGACGTCGGCGGAGGCCTGGAAGGCGTCGGCGCCGTCGGCCGTGCGGTGGCCGATCACGGAGTCGGCGAACAGCGCCTTGTACCGCCCGCCGGGCTCGGCGATCAGGACGCGGCCGTTGTCCTTCGGCGGCTTCTGCTCGCCCACCCGCAGGTTCCCGCCCCAGTAGAGCCGGGCCCAGGTGACCCGGGCGCCCGCCGGCACCGCGAGCTCGGCGCGGCTGGAGTTGTACGTGTTGGGGTCGCGGTCCACGTCGACGCACCTGATCGAGGCGCCGTCGTTGACGGACTCGGTGCCCTTCGCGCCCTTCGCCGAGGTGTTGGCGGCGCGCACGATCCCACCGTGCTGTACGGCCTGGTGGCGGGCGGTGAACGGGACGCGGGCCGCCTCCCGGGGCCTGGGCGCGGCTGCGGAGGCGCCGGGCAGCGCGGCGGTCAGGGCCGCACACGACAAGGCGCACAACACGCTGCGACGCACAGCAAGAACCGCTGAATTCCGCATACAGGTTCTCCGCTTTGATGAGAGAAGGGAGGGAAGACCCGAGTAGGCCGGGGGAGAGGGAGGTGTCGTCCGCACGAAATGGGTGAACGCGCGGCGGGCCCGGAAGCAACGTTCGGGAACGTTATAACCCCGATGCGGGGCGATAGTAAGCATTAGATGCCCGGAAACGCTAACTCCCGTATCCGGGCGCCCGGTTCCTCGTTGAGCGTGTTGCGCCATTCCACGCCCAGTCCCTCCAATGGCCCTCCTATGGCCCAAAGATCGGTTGAACGTCACCCGTTCGGGAGAGCAACCGATGAAAAGCCGGGGCGTTGTTGAAGGAGCCGGGCCGAACAGTCCGCGCAGTCCGAGTTGGATGAATTCGATCGAGGAGCACCTCCCCATGTCCCGTATCGCCAAGGCCGTAGTCCTGACCGTCGGTGCCGCCGCCGCCGTCGCCGGTACCGCCGGTGCCGCCTCCGCCGACGCCGGTGCCGAGGCCGCGGCCGTGAAGTCCCCCGGTGTCATCTCCGGCAACGTCGTCCAGGTCCCGGTGCACGTCCCGGTCAACGTCTGCGGCAACACCGTCAGCGTCATCGGCGCGCTGAACCCGGCCTTCGGCAACGTCTGCGTCAACGCCTGATCTCGCACGCCTGATCGGTCCTTCCGAAGCCGGTGCGCCCCCCGTCCGGGTGGGCGCACCGGCTTTTTCCTTGCCGCCACTGGTCCGGTACTCGTTCGGACGCACCCTCGTGCGCCGTCCGGTGCAACGGCGTACGCCCCTCCGGGGGCAGGGCCCCGGGGCGGATTCACCCGAACGGAGGCGTGGCGCTCCGTAGTTCTGCGGTTGCGGAGGGCTATACCCGCAGGCACCGTGAGAGGGCAGTTGTCCGACGCATAAGGAAAAGGAACACATATGCGTCCCCTGGCCACACGCCACCTCACCGCCCTGGCGATATCCGCCGCCGTCACCCTCGGCACGGCGGGACCCGCCTTCGCCGACGAACACCACCCGTCCCCCGCGGTCGACCGGGCCGCGCACGCGTCCCTCCCGGACGCCCCCGCCCTGCCGACCCGGGCCGAGGCGCTCGACGATCTCGGCTCGGTGGCGACCCCCGTGGCCGAGCTCGTCACGGCCGTCCTGGACGCCGACTCCGGCCGGCTGTCCGCGGCCGAGGCCGAGGCCTTCAAGGCCGAGATCGCCACGGCGGTCGACCAGGCGAAGGCCACCGCCTCCCTCCCGGACGCCCCCGCCGCCCCCGAGCTCCCGGCCGCCCCGGCGGACGTCGTGTCCGACGCCCTCGCGAGCGTCGAGAAGACGGTCGCCGCCCTGCTCGCCACCGTCACCTCCGGCGGCGCCGGCGGACTCGTGCCGCAGGTCACCTCCACGCTGACCTCCCTGGTCAACCTGGTCACCGGCACCCTGCTCGGCGGCGGCCTGCCCACGCTCCCGGCACCCACGGCCCTCGCGCCCGAGGTCCCGGCCACCGCGCCCGAGCTGCCGGTCAAGCCGCCGGCCGCGGCGCCCGAGCTGCCGGTCGATCCCCCGCCGGCCGCCCACTAGCGCCCCGCACCCCGTACCGGCCCGGCCTCCGTCGGGCCGGTACGGGCGTGTGCGATCGGCAAATAGCACCGGTCCGCATCGATCGGGTGCAGTACCGAGAAATCCTTCCTCCCGGAGTTTCCGGCGCGCTCACTCCTCGTTACAGAAGCAGAACGACGTGCAGGATTCCGCCAAGAACCCTGTACGGAAAGTGACTTGGAAGCACAGAGGAAGGATTCACTCCATGAAGCCCACCAAGGTCGCCGCGGTCTTCGCCGGTTCGCTGATGGCCCTGGGCGCCGCCGCGCCCGCCATGGCCACGGAGGCGCTGACCCCCACCAGCCTGAACGGTGGCCTCGAAGCGATCGCCGCCAACGGGCTCAAGAGCGACATGCTGAGCAGCACCACGGACGGCTCCCCGGTCCAGACCGTGACCAAGGCGGCGGACCAGCTGAACAGCGCCACCAAGGGCGGCTCGCTGCTGGGCGGCCTCCCGGTCGCCGGCGGTCTCGGCGGCTGACGCCACATCAGTACCACCTGCCCCAGGGGCACTTACGGCGGGTCTTCGGGCCGCCGTTCCTCACGGTCGGCTGATCGAATGATTTTCTGATCAGCTGCCGTGTGGCCCCGGCTGTGCGCCGGGCGCCGACCCATACCCTCTGGCCGATCCCACGTGAACGTCGATGCGGATCAGGCCGGTCGGAGCGAGGGGGGATCCTCGCCGGTCTCTCCCTTTCTCCAGAGGAAGAGCGGTATGCGGTCCATCATCAGCAGGAAAGTACTCACCGCGGCGGCAGCGACCGGCATCCTGTCGCTGAGCGGGGGCTTCGCCCTGGCCGCGAACTCCCACCCCGGCACGGGCGACGGGCCCGGCACGGCCGGCCACGCCCGGCCCACCCTGCCGGCGGACGTCTGCGGCACCATGGAGCTCGGCGGGATCGCCGGGGTGGCCGTCGGAGACCTCTGCGCCCACGCGGAGGAACCCGACGGCTACGGCGAGGAGCCGGGCGGCTACGGCGAGGGTCCGGGCGGCCACGGCGAGGGACCGGGCCCGACGGGCCACCCGACCGGGCATCCGACGGGTCACCCGACCGGGCATCCGACGGGGCACCCGACCGGTCACCCGACGGGGCACCCGACCGGTCACCCGACGGGCCACCCCACCGGTCACCCGACGGGGCACCCCACGGGTCATCCGACCGGGCACCCGACCGGTCACCCGACGGGCCACCCCACCGGTCACCCGACGGGGCACCCCACGGGTCATCCGACCGGGCACCCCACCGGCCACCCGACGGGTCATCCGACCGGTCACCCGACGGGGCACCCCACCGGCCACCCGACCGGTCACCCGACCGGTCACCCGACGGGTCACCCCACCGGCCACCCGACCGGTCACCCCACCGACCACCCCACTGGGCACCCCACCGACCACCCCACCGGGCACCCCACCGACCACCCGACCGGTCACCCCACCGATCACCCCACCTGTGAGCAGCCCGCGCCCGGGGAAGGGCCGCATCACGGTTGTGGGGAGCTGCCCGGGACCGGTATGGACCCCGCGCTCATGGGCGCCGCCGCGATCAGCGCCGCACTGGTCATCGGTGGTGGCGTCGTCTACCTCCGCGGCGGACGGCTCGCCCGCCGGCACTGACCCCGCCCGCCGGCACCGCGTCAACCCGGGCCCTCGCCTTCACCGGTGAGGGCCCTGCGCGTTGCTGCACACGGGTTAGTCCCGCGACGTTTCGGCCGAAGGGCTCGTTCTCCTCACATGACTCTGCGTTCTCACGCCGGCATGGGGCTCCTCATGACCGCATTCGCCTCCGCCGCCCTGGTCTCTCCCGCCGCCGCCGTCGAGGCTCCGGTGATCGTCCCGCTCCAGGGCCTGGAGCCGGTCCTGCCGATGGACGCGCCGACCGTGGCGACCGGTGTTCCCGTCCCGATGCCCGGTGCGCCCACCGGTTTCCAGAAGGGCGTCGGCTCGCTCCCGGACGTCGCGCTGCCCAGCGTCCCGCTGACCGGCACCCTGCCGGAGACCGTCGTGGACGCGCCGCTGCCCGAGCTCCTCAAGGGCAGCGAGCCCGGCCGCGCCCTGCTCAGCAGCCCGCACTCGGAGATGAAGGCGGCCACCCCGGGCGCCGTCGTCGGCACCCCGGTGGAGGCCCCGCGCGGCAACGGGCTCGCCGGACTGCCGGACCTGGCGAAGCCCCAGATCGGCCTCCTCACCCCGGTGCTCAGCGGAGCCCTCGACCCGCAGCTGGGCCTGGCGCCGGACGCGGGCTGAGGACTTCGCGTCCCCGTTCATTCGTACGACCGTTGACCGGGCGGGTGAAGACACGATTCTTCCCCGCCACCCCAAGGGCTGTCGGTCGTTGCAAGAGAAGGCTTGTCGCATGGCCGCGGCCCGCGGGCCGAAGGCGTCCCGTCGTATCCGGCGGCGGACGGCATTCGGCTCGCGGGCCATTTTCGATTTCCCCTCTTCCCTTTCGGCCCAATGCCCGTGACCCCCTCCGGTGATCGGCGTTGAACGGAAGTGACGGCCGTGATTCCTGCGGTCGCTTTCCAGTCCAAGGAGTTCTTGATGTCTCGCATCGCGAAGGCTGCCGCCGTCCTCGCCGGCACGGGTGCCGTTGCCCTCAGCGGAGCCGGCCTGGCCGTCGCCGACGCCGGAGCCGGGGCCGTCGCCGCCCACTCGCCCGGTGTCGCCTCCGGCAACGCCGTCCAGGTTCCGATCCACGTCCCGATCAACCTCTGCGGCAACACCGTCAACGTCATCGGTCTGCTGAACCCGGCGTTCGGCAACACCTGCATCAACGCCGACGGCGGCCACGGCCACGGTGACGGCGGCTACGGCGGCTGATCCCCCCCCGCTCCACACGGATGTCCCCCCGGCCGCCGCGGCCGGGGGGACATCCGTGTGCGGGGGTCACGCGTACCGGTAGATCCGGCTGTGGTCGAACATCGACGCCGGGGTCACGCCCCAGGGCGCCATCGGCTCGTGCCGGGCGGCGACCTTGCGGTACTGCGCGTCGCCCAGGGGCGGCGGCTCCGCCGGCAGATAGGCGGCGCCGGGGTTCCGCTGCTGCCAGCGCGACCAGACCAGGTCGACGAAGGAGTGGTGCAGCCAGAAGACCGGGTCGTTCACGGAGCCGCCGCCCAGCATCAGGCCGCCCACCCAGCGGTGCACCCGGTTGTGGATGCGGAACCGGTCGTTGCCCCGGCCGGGCGCCCAGCCCTCCAGGGCGTTGCGGAAGCCGGTGGAGCTCGTCGAGTTCCAGGGCGCGGCGTCGTACACCCGCTCGCGCATCACCTCGTCGAGCTGGGCGGCGGTGGGGAGCGTGATCGGATCGCGGGGACGGCCGAAGTCCCTGGTCAGATAGCGGGTGTCGGTCATCGACTGGGTGATCGCCCACCGCCCGGCGGAGTGCGCGAACGGGCCGGTCATGACCTGGAGGTCGGCCCGGCGGCCGTTGCCGCCCATGAAGTCCTCGCGCCAGATCGAGGAGGCCGGGGAGTTGTCCCGGGTCCAGTCCCAGTACGGGACGGAGACCGTCGGGTCGATCCGGCGCAGGGCCGTCTCGAACTCCAGCAGGAACTTGCGGTGCCAGGGCAGGAAGCTCGGCGTCATGTGGGCGATCCGGAGCCGGCCCTCCCCGTCGGCCGTGTAGTGGTCGATGTGGGTGCGGACGAAGCGGTCGTACACACCGGTGCGCTTGAGCTCCAGGACGGCGGCGACGAACTTGCGGCGCTCGGCGCCGGTCAGATCGCGCTGGTTCTTACGCGTGTACACCACGCGGGCTCCCTCCCGTCGGGTCGGTGGGGACGCCGTGGGCGCCCGCGAGGGGGGAGAGCCGGGCGCTGCCCAGTTCGTCCACGGCCGCGCGGAGGGCCGCCAGGGGCGTCGGGCAGGACTCGTAGTGGTCGATCGGGGTGACGTAGCCGCCGTCGGCGCAGCGCATCAGATGCAGCGGCCGGCCGTCGACGAGGGCCACCGGCTCGCCGCCGGGGCCGGAGAAGCCCAGGAGGCGACGGCCCCGGTACATCTCGTCGAAGGCGTGCGGATCGGGCGTGCCCCCCGATGCCGGTCGGCCCGCGACACGGCCGAGCGCGCCGCCCGTGAAGGCGGTGACGGCAAGGGCGAACAGGGACCGCAGTGCGACGCGGCGCGGGACGATCATCAGTGATCTCCTGGTGGTCGGCTTATGCCCTCAGGGCACAACGATGAAAACCCGGGTTCGTTGCGGCGGAAATGCCAGCGGCGTGAATGTCGGCCGTTCGGGTGAAAGCGGCGGGGGGAAAGGGCGGTTGGAGCATTAGCATCCGGTTGCATGACCACTTCCCACGTCGTTTCCTCGGCGCGCAGCGCCTCTCCGCTGGGAACGCTCACGGTGATTCCGTGGGCCAGCGAGCCCTCCGCCGACTCGGCGGGCACGCCGTTCCTGATGGCGTATTCGCTCGGCGACGGCCGGGACGGCCCGGAGGCCGGTCAGCAGGCGATGCGCGCCGCCCTGGAGTCGATGAACCTCTCGGTCGGCGACCGGCTCTTCGACCTGGAGAAGGACGCCGGGATCAACGCCACGCTGCTCGTCGAGGGCGGTTCCGCCGTGCTCACCCTGCCCTTCCTGAAGGTCCAGTGCCCGGTGCCGCAGGAGTGGGAGGCGGCCGCCCACGCCCAGGGCAAGGTCTACTTCCTCTGCTCCGTGCGCCCCTGGTCCGAGGGAGTGCCCGGACAGCCCGTCGACGAGGCGCAACTGCGGGCCTTCGTCTCGGACGAGGAGATGCTCGCCGACTGCGCCCACGTCCTGCTGCCGGTCCGCCGCGTCCAGGGCTGAGCGGGAAGGGGCCGCGTCATGGCGACGGTGGACGTACGGGGCGGGGTGCCGGGCCAGCGGCGGGAGGAGACCGCGCGGGAGACCGGCGGGCCGATCGGCGCGAGCCGGGCCCTGGCCTGGCTGCTGGTCGTCACCGGGGCCGCGGGTGTGCTCGCCGGCTGGGTGATCACGATCGACAAGTTCCTGCTCCTGGAGGACCCGGGCTTCCAGCCCGGCTGCAGCCTGAACCCGGTCGTGTCCTGCGGCAGCATCATGAAGAGCGAGCAGGCGGCGGTGTTCGGCTTCCCGAACCCGATGCTCGGCCTCGTCACGTACGCCGTCGTCGTCGCCGTCGGCGCCGGGCTGCTCGCCGGGGCCCGCTACCGGGGCTGGTTCTGGCTCGGCCTCAACGCCGGGATGCTCTTCGGCGTCGGCTTCTGCACCTGGCTGATGTACCAGTCGCTGTACGAGATCAACGCGCTCTGCCTGTGGTGCTGCCTGGCCTGGACCGCCACCATCACCATGTTCTGGTACGTCACCGCGCACAACGTGCGGGAGCGCCTGCTGCCCGCCCCGGCGGGGCTGCGGACCTTCCTCGGCGAGTTCGCCTTCGCCCTGCCGGTCCTGCACATCGGGATCATCGGGATGCTGATCCTGACCCGCTGGTGGGACTTCTGGACGAGCTGACGTGAGCCGCCTCCCCGCCTGGTTCACCTGGCCGCGGGCCGCACTGACCGTGCTGCTCGCGGCCGTTGTCGTGCTCCTCCTGCTGCCCGACCGGTTCGTGCCGGGCGGCCGGCACGCCGGGACGGGGGCCGTGCCCGAGCAACAGCCGCTGCCGGGCGTCCCGTCGGGGTTCTTCACCGGATCCGACGAGGCCGGGGTGCGGCGGATCGCGCAGGTGCAGGCCTGGCTCGGCGGCGACTCCCTGACCGTCGGCCACACCTATCTGCCGGGCGACCGCTGGTCCAACATCGAGGGGCATCCGGCGCTCTTCGAACCCTGGGCGCGCTGGAAGGCGGAGCGTCCGGGGCGCCTCTTCGTGCTGAACGTGCCGATGCTCGACCGCAACGAGGCCGGGCTGTCGGACGCCGAGGTGCGGGCCGGGCTGCGGCGGGGCGCGGACGGGGCGTACGACGGACACTTCCGGACCCTGGGGGAGCGGCTGGTGGAGCACGGGCTCGGCGACGCGGTCCTGGTGCTCGGCTGGGAGATGAACGGCACCACGTACGGCCATCGTTGCGGACCGGACCCGACGGCCTGGAAGGCGTACTGGCGGCGGGTGGCGGGGGTGCTGCGGGAGGTGCCGGGGCAGCGGTTCCGCTTCGACTTCACGCCGAGCCGGGGGCTCGACGCGATCCCCTGGCCGCACTGCTACCCGGGCGACGACGTGGTGGACATCATCGGTATGGACGCCTACGACCAGCCCGCCGGGCTCTCCTTCGAGGAGCAGGTGGACGAGGAGTACGGGCTGGAGCACCACGTGCGCTTCGCGGCGGCGCACGGCAAGCCCGTCTCGTACCCGGAGTGGGGACTCTTCAGGAACGGGGACAACCCGGCGTACGTGCGGGGGATGCTGGACTGGTTCGCGGTGCACCGGCCCGTGTACCAGACCGTCACCGACTACTGCCCGCACGGAGTGTGGGAGTGCGCCGACAATCCGGAGTCGGCGCGGGTCGTCAGGGCCGCGCTGGGGGCGTCAGGCCGGTCTTGAGGGTGTCGACCGTGCGGTCCAGGAGGGCGGCGAGGTCGCCGGCGCGGCCGTTCTCGGCCCAGTGGACGGTCGCCTCGCGGAACGCGCCGAGGACCGCCGCCGTGAAGATCCGCACCTCCAGGCCGTCCGCGTCCCGGCCGGTGCGGTCGGCGATCGCGCGGGCGAGGCGGCGGCCGGTGACCGCGGTGGTCTCGGTGAGCCGGGCGCGGACGGCGGGGATCTCCACCATGAGCCGGGCGCGCAGCCGGGTCTCCTCGGGCTCCTCGTCGAGGGCGGTCCGGACGGCTTCGAGGACGACGGCCCGGAGCGATTCGAGCGGTTCCTCGGTCGCGGGGCGGGCGCGCAGCCGGGCTTCGAGGAGCTCGTCGTTCTCGTCGGTGAGGAGGATGTCCTCCCGGACCGGGAAGTAGCGCACGACGGTGGAGGGGGAGACCTCGGCGGCCGCGGCGATGCGGTCGGTGGTGGTCGCGTCCCAGCCGTGCTCGGCGGCGAGCCGGTAGGTGGCCTTCCGGATCGCCGCGCGGGTCTTCGCCTTCTTGCGTTCGCGGAGGCCGGGGCGGTCGTTCATGACCTGCATTGTCCCGGGTCAGGCGTGCTGGTACGCCACCAGCGAGATGCCGATGTAGTGGACGATGAAGGCCGCCAGGGTCAGCGAGTGGAAGACCTCGTGGAAGCCGAACCAGCGCGGAGAGGGGTTCGGGCGCTTGATGCCGTAGATGACGCCGCCCGCGCTGTAGAGCAGTCCGCCGA
Source organism: Streptomyces sp. NPDC004266 (assembly GCF_042874095.1). Classification (NCBI taxonomy): domain Bacteria; kingdom Bacillati; phylum Actinomycetota; class Actinomycetes; order Kitasatosporales; family Streptomycetaceae; genus Streptomyces; species Streptomyces sp. NPDC004266. Next base: position 372,424 of record NZ_JBIAMM010000004.1, on the reverse strand, counting down.
CGATGACGAGGACGAGGACGGCGATGCCGCCCTCGCGCATGAAGTCGGGCAGGAAGAAGACGGCGGCCCAGCCCATCGCGATGTAGCAGGGCGTGTACAGCCAGCGAGGGGCGCCGACCCAGAAGACGCGGAAGGCGATGCCGGCGGCGGCCGCGGCCCAGACCGCCCACATGAGCGGCTTCGCGGTGGAGTCGGGGAGCAGCAGCAGGGTGAGCGGGGTGTAGGTGCCCGCGATGATCAGGAAGATGTTGGCGTGGTCGAGGCGCCGGAGCACGGCCTCGCCGCGCGGACCCCAGTCGCCGCGGTGGTACAGCGCGCTGATGCCGAAGAGCAGGCAGGCGGTGAGGGCGTAGATCCCGCAGGCGATGCGGGCGCGGGGCGAGTCGGAGAGCGCGACGAGGGCGAGGCCCGCGACGATCACGGCGGGGAACATGCCCGCGTGCAGCCATCCTCTGAGCCGGGGCTTCGTCGGGAGCGGCAGGGCGCGCTCGATCGGGGTCACTTCCGGCGTGGCTGCAGTCATGAGACCGAATCCTAGCTACGCCTCCGTAGGTACCGGATATGAGTGGCGATGCTCACGTGTGCACCCCCCTGGACATATGGGCGTATCCATCGGATGATCAAATGAGTGCGGTCGGCACCGGATGAGCAGCTACGAAGCATCCGGGTCGCGGCCCCCACGGGGCATACATCTAAAAACCCCTCTTCAAGGAGCAATCGTGGCGCGCGACAACGCGGCTCCCACCGACGTCCCCACCCAGCACCAGGAGCTCGTCTCCTGGGTGAACGAGATCGCCGAGATCACCCAGCCGGACAACATCGTCTGGTGCGACGGGTCCGAGGCCGAGTACGAGCGCCTGTGCGAGGAGCTCGTCGCCAAGGGGACCTTCAAGAAGCTCGACCCGGTCAAGCGCCCGAACTCGTACTACGCCGCCTCCGACCCGACCGACGTCGCGCGCGTCGAGGACCGGACCTTCATCTGCTCCGAGAAGGAGGAGGACGCGGGCCCGACCAACCACTGGAAGGCCCCCGCGGAGATGAAGGAGATCTTCGCCGGCGAGAAGGGCATCTTCCGCGGCTCCATGAAGGGCCGCACCATGTACGTGGTCCCCTTCTGCATGGGCCCGGTCGGCTCCCCGCTCTCCGCCATCGGCGTCGAGATCACCGACTCCGCGTACGTCGCCGTCTCCATGCGCACCATGACCCGCATGGGACAGGCCGTCCTCGACGAGCTCGGCACCGACGGCTTCTTCGTCAAGGCCGTCCACACCCTCGGCGCCCCGCTGGAGGAGGGCCAGGAGGACGTGCCGTGGCCCTGCAACTCCACCAAGTACATCTCGCACTTCCCCGAGACCCGCGAGATCTGGTCGTACGGCTCGGGCTACGGCGGCAACGCCCTGCTCGGCAAGAAGTGCTACGCGCTCCGCATCGCCTCCGTCATGGCGCGTGACGAGGGCTGGCTCGCCGAGCACATGCTCATCCTCAAGCTGACCCCGCCGCAGGGCGAGGCCAAGTACGTCGCCGCCGCCTTCCCGTCGGCCTGTGGCAAGACCAACCTCGCGATGCTGGAGCCCACGATCTCCGGCTGGACGGTCGAGACCATCGGCGACGACATCGCCTGGATGCGCTTCGGCGAGGACGGCCGCCTCTACGCGATCAACCCCGAGGCCGGCTTCTTCGGCGTCGCGCCCGGCACCGGCGAGCACACCAACGCCAACGCCATGAAGACCCTGTGGGGCAACTCCGTCTTCACGAACGTCGCGCTCACCGACGACGGCGACGTGTGGTGGGAGGGGATGACCGAGACGGCCCCCGCGCACCTCACGGACTGGAAGGGCAACGACTGGACGCCGGAGTCCGAGACCCCGGCCGCCCACCCCAACGCCCGCTTCACCGTCCCGGCCGGCCAGTGCCCGACGATCGCCCCCGAGTGGGAGGACACCAAGGGCGTCCCGATCTCCGCGATCCTCTTCGGCGGCCGCCGCGCCTCCGCCGTCCCGCTGGTCACCGAGTCCTTCGACTGGAACCACGGCGTCTTCCTCGGCGCGAACGTCGCCTCCGAGAAGACCGCCGCCGCCGAGGGCAAGGTCGGCGAGCTGCGCCGCGACCCCTTCGCCATGCTGCCCTTCTGCGGCTACAACATGGGCGACTACATGGCCCACTGGGTCAAGGTCGGTCGGGACGCCACGCGGGAAGGACGCCAGGCGAAGCTGCCGAAGATCTACTACGTGAACTGGTTCCGCAAGAACGACGAGGGCAAGTTCGTCTGGCCCGGCTTCGGCGAGAACAGCCGCGTCCTGAAGTGGATCGTCGAGCGCCTCGACGGCAAGGCCGAGGGCGTCGAGACCCCGATCGGCATCCTGCCGACCGCCGAGTCCCTGGACACCGAGGGCCTGGACCTGCCGGCCGAGGACCTGGAGTTCCTCCTCAAGGTCGACCGTGACGTGTGGCGCGAAGAGGCCGCCCTCGTCCCCGACCACCTGAACACCTTCGGCGACCACACGCCGAAGGAGCTGTGGGACGAGTACCGCGCCCTCGTGGAGCGCCTCGGCTAGTCCCTCCGAGACTCGTGGTGGGTTGCCCCGAAACACCGCCCTGACCAGTGGGGTCACGACGGCCCACCACGACGCAACCGGCCCCCGGAGCCCCCTCAGGCTCCGGGGGCCGGCGCATGTCCGGCGTACCGCGCGCGACTAGAGGATCGGCTGGGAGGCCTCGACGGTCGCGATGGCGCGACGGCAGGCGTCACGGAACTTCACGAACTCGCCGTTCCAGGTGGCCGCACGGGCGGAACGGGACGAGTAGTCGTCGAAGAAGCTCTGGCGCAGCTCGGTGGTCATCTCGATCTGGGCGCCCTTGCCGAGCATCGTGAGGTTGCACGGGTTGGTGACGTGGCTGCCGTTGAAGTCGTCGAGCCGCGAGCCGTACTTGGGGTCGAAGGCGTCGATCGCCGGGAAGCCCGCCTTGGTGAGCTCGCTCACCAGGGCCGTGCGGAACGCCGGGTTGAGACCGCCGACGACGGCCAGCCGGGGGTCGGTGCTCGGCGGCCAGATCATGGGCTCGGGCATGCCCAGCTGGTTGTACTGGCAGCCGTGCAGCGACAGCACGTTGAGGTGGCTCTTGGCCAGGGACAGGGCGACGTGGTCGTCACAGTTCTTCGAGGTGACGTGCAGCGCCGTGTTGCCGCTGGAGAGCAGGCCCTCGAACATCCAGTAGTCGTACGTGGTCGGCAGGACCGGCGCGCCGGCGGCGTCGCTCGGGCTGTAGCCGGCGATGCCCAGGGCGAGCTCGCTGGTGCCGATCTCGATGCCGCCGCCGTGCAGGGCGAGGATCGCCGTGCGCGGGAAGTCGTACTTCTCGCTCTGCTTCAGGTCGAACTTCTCGTGGCGGCGGTAACGGCGGCTGTACGAGGTGCCCTCGACCAGGTTCGGGTCCTTGTAGAGGGTGGTGTTGTTGGCGTACTCGCCGTCCACGGCGAGGGCCGGGGCGGCGGCGGCCAGCTGGCCGATGAGGGGGGTGCCCACGGCAGCGGCGGCGGCGAAGGCCGACAGGACCGTGCGGCGGGACGTGGTGCGCTCAGAATATGTCATGCGCGGAACATAACTGATCAGGGGCCGCGCTCCTCCAGGTACCGGGTGTGGACCTCCTGACGGATCGCCTCCGCCTCCCGGAGGGCTGCGGCGACGGCGGACACCTCCTCGTGCAGCACCGACAGCTGGCGGTCGAGGTGGCTCTCGGGCGGTTCGGCGCCCGGCGTGAACCGCGACCACCACCGCGTCCGTACGAAGGTGTCGACGGCCTCCGGGACGTCCTGGCGGACCGCGCGGGCCAGGACGTGGAGGTGCTCCGGGTCGCTCACCCAGCCCGGTTCGAGCAGGGCCTCGACGAGGGCGGCGAGCTCGGTGAGCCGGTCACCGGCCGCCTCCGGCAGCTCGACCTCCGCCAGGTAGGCGCGGAGCTTCGTGAAGTCGGCGCGCAGGGCGTCGAGCTGCTCGTCCGCGTCCGGGAAGCGCGGGGTCTCGGGACGCTCGGGCGGGGCGATCAGGGCCCCCGCCGCGTACAGCCCCGCGATCACCAGCGGCCAGAGCCCGCCCGCCGCGCCGGTGAGGGCGATCCCGACACCGGCCAGACCGCAGACGCTGCCGGTCAGGTTCTTGCGGGACTCGACGTACCCGAGCAGGCGGTCACTGGTACCCACGGATCTCCTCGAAGGCGCCGTCGAGCGAACCCCGGTTCGCGTCGAAGAGCTTCCCGCCGGTCAGGCTCGCGAGGTGGTCGAGCTCGCCGCGGTCGGAGTCCCCGAAGAGGATCGGGAAGACCGGCGTGCGCCGCTGCTCGGCCGGCAGGGAGCGGTAGAAGGCGTCGAAGGCCGACGCCGGGTCTCCGTCGGTGTTCTCCCCGTCCGTCATCAGGACGACCGAGGTGAAGCTGTCGGACGGTGCTCTGCCCAGGAAGCGGTACGCCTCCTGGAGACTGGAGTAGACGGCCGTGCCGCCGGAGGCCGAGAGCCGCTGCGAGTCGGCGCGGATCGCGTCGAGCGCCGCCTTCGGCGAGGCCGGGTCGACCGTGTGCGTACGGACCTCGCTCTGCTTCACCGAGGAGCCGAAGGGCATCAGGGTCACCTCCTCCCGGTCCCGGAAGTCGCCGGTCAGCTCGGCGAGCGCGGACTTCAGCCGGTCGAGCCGCTCCCCGCCCATGGACCCCGAGGTGTCGAGCACGTAGACCGTGCGGGAGGGCCGGCGCAGGATGTTGTCGTACGCGTCGAGCAGGCCGTCGGCGACCGCCCGGCTGCCCGGGAACGGCAGCTCGCGGCGCTGGTCCCGGGCGAGCGCCGAGGCCGGGCGGACCCCGGCGACCACCGGGCGGCGCAGGGTCGTCCCGGTGATCCGCCGCTGGGCGTCCGGGGTGCGCAGATAGGTGGTGAGCCGGTCCGCCGCCGCCTTCGCCTCGGGGCGGGCGGAGGTGAGCAGGGTGAACGGGTAGTCGGCGGTCACGACACCGTCGGACGGCCGGATCACGGTCAGCTTCTCGGGCGCGGACAGCAGCACGGACTCGTAGTTCACCAGCGCGTCGACGTCGGTGCGGCGGGCGTAGGCCGTGGCCAGCCAGCCGGAGGAGCCCGAGGTCAGCTTCTGGCCCGTGAAGAACTCCTTCAGGCGCGGGGTGGCCCGGGCGACGTCCCGCTCGGTCAGCGCGGACTGGGCGCCGGAGAGCCCGGAGGCGACCGAGACGAGCGCGGAGAAACCGGAGTTGGAGCGCTTCGGGTCCGTCATGCCGTACGTCAGCTTCCCGTCGGCGACCGCCCGGTGCAGCTGCGACCAGGTCACCTTCGCCGGGTCCCAGCCGAGCCGGGCGACGGTGGCGGGCCGCACCCCGAGCGCCACCGGCGAGGTCATGATCGGGGTCTCGTCGGTGATCCTCCTCGCCGTGTCCGGGCGCAGCCGGAGGTAGTCGTTGGAGGACAGCCACACCGCGTCGTAGCCCTGGTCCGCCTCGCCGGACGCGATGCGCTCGACGGCGTCCAGGGTGCCGGCGTAGGTGGGGCGGACGGTGACCCCGGTCGCCTCGGCGGCCTCTTCCAGGATCGGTCCCATGTCGGCCAGTTCGGAGGAGGCGAGGACCCGGAGGGTGCCGGCCTTGTACTCCATGCCGTGCTCGTCGGGACGGTCGCCGCCGCCGGAGCAGGCGGTGGCGAGGAGCGCGAGCGCGAGGACGGCGGTCGCGGCGCGGGCGGCGGTCGTGCGGCGCAGCCGGGCGGTGACGCGACGGGCGGTCCCGGGGGCGGTGGTGCCGCGGTCGGTGGTGCCGCGGTTCATCCGAGACCGCCCTCGGGGGCTCCGGTGCGGCGGCTGCGGTCCAAGTGGGCGCTCGCCTCCTGGAGCTCGGCCGTGAGCGACTCGACGGTCGCCGCCATCGACTCCGTCGCCCGCACCTTGTACGTGTCGATGGCGTCGAGCGTCCGGTAGATCTGCTGGAAGGCCGTGCGGAGCGTCTCGGCGCCCACCGCCGGGTCCGCCGCCAGGGCCTGGATCTCCCCGGCCTGCCGGTCCAGCATCTCGGCGTTGCCCCGGACGATCTCCTCGGTCGTGGAGCGCAGTGCGATCACCTGTTCGGTGACCTTCCGCTGGTTCTCCAGCGCGGAGGCGAGCATGACCGCGATCCGCAGCGCCGACAGGGTCGTCGTCGCCGCCCGGTCCACGCCCTTGATCAGCTCGTCGTTGTTCCGGCGGACCACGTCCATCGCCAGGTACCCCTGGGCGCAGACGGCGAGTTGGGTCAGGAGGTCCTGGTGCTTCTGCCGGACGGGGAAGAGGACGTCGGCGCGCAGCGCGTCCGCCTGGGCCGGGTCCGCGGTGAGGGCGACGCGCTCCTCCACGGCCGCGTCGAGCGCGGCGGTGAGCACCGCGTACTCCTGGAGCTTGCCCATGGTCTCCCACAGCCGGGCGCGCTCGGTCTGCAACGCGGCGTTGTCGCGGCGCAGTTCGTCCTGGCCGCCGCGCAGCGAACCGACGATCCGGTTCAGCGTGGCCTGCGAGGAGGCGTACTTGGCGACGTGGTCGCGCAGCCTGTTGCCGCCCGGGAGCTTCGCGAGCAGCCCCTTGAAGCCCTTGGCGGGGGTGTCGCGGGGGTCCAGGTCCTCGACCGTGCGCCGCAGCTCGACGAGGGAGGAGCCGACCCGGGTCTGCGCGTCACCGCCGCCCGCGCCCTCGCCGAGGGAGCGGATCGTGCGGTCCAGCATCCGGTTCGACTGCTGCGCCGCGGAGCGGATCTCACCCGCGCCGAGCTGCGCGATCTCGCCGATCCGGCCGGCGAACTCGGGGGAGCGCGGGTCGAGCCCGGACAGCGAGCCGACGTACTCCTCGGCCCGGCGGGCCATCTCCGTCCGGACCGACTCGTCCAGCGGCACCAGGCCGGAGGCCTGCTCGGCGCGGACGGCGGGCACGGGCTCGGGCGGGGTGAGGACGAGCGGGGTGTCGTGCTCGGGCGGTGTCAGGGCCATCGTTCTTCTCGGATCGTCGGACGTGGTCATGCGGTGTCCCCCTGGTCGCGGGCCCGCAGCGCCATCTCGTGCAGCACCTCGCTGGTGGGCACGGGCGCCTGGCGGACGCCGGTCAGCGTCTGGTTGAGGTATGCGGCGTGGCCGTCGGTCGCGGCGGTGAACTCGCTCGCGGCGCCCTGCGGGCGGAAGCCGTGGCGGACCGCGAGCTTGCGCAGCTCGGGGTCCGTGGAGAGGAGCTCGCCGAGCTTCCGGCCGTTCTCGGTGAGCGGTACGAGGGTGTGGTCGCTGTTGACCGTGGTGTCCGGGTAGAGGACGACGAGGTCGCCCATGGGCCGCCCGGCGAGCAGCTGGGAGGCGACCTGCGACTCGTACACGAGGACGAGCGGGTTCCCGACGCCGCTGACGAAGTCCCGGAAGGGCGCGTCCGAGCCGGACTGCTGGGCGCCCTGCACCTGGACCAGCTTGCGCATGAGCGGGGCCGTGCGGGCGACGGCCGCCTTGTCGCCCGCGACCCGCCCGCCGTCGGCGACGTAGCTCGCGGCGGCGAGGTAGAGGGCGCCGGAGTTGGAGGCGACCGGGTCGGTGGAGGTGATGAAGAGGGTGCCGCTCAGCTCGGCGTGCCCGGCGGAGCCCTTGAGCTGCTGCCAGGTCCGGTCGGCGCGGGCCGCCGCGAGGTAGGCGTCCATCTTCAGGGTGCCGCTCGTGCCGCGCGGGCCCAGGGTCGCCAGGCCGTTGTCGGCGAGGACCTGCGCGGCGGCGCTGTGCGCGACGACGACGAGGGGCGAGTAGAAGGGGCGCAGCGGGGCGCCCGCCGCCTTGTCCTTCGCCTGCTTCCGCGCCTTCGCGCGCAGTTCGTCGGCCGGTCCCTTGGAGGACGGGAAGGCGAAGTCGTAGCCGTCGAGGGGCAGTTCCTCCATGTCCCAGGACCCGGAGGTCTCGGTTCCCACGGTGAAGCCCTTGGCGGCCAGGGCCTTCACCACCTGCGGATCGGCGAAGAACTCGGCCTTCTCCGATCCGATGACTCCTCGCACGGTCTTCGTTGCCGTGCCCGTGTCCTTGTCGCCGTCCGTCAGGAGGACGGCGGCCACGCCGCCGAGGAGCAGGACGGCCAGGACGATTCCCAGGATGCGTCTCACGCGGGCAGCGTGCTCGCGGAAACCCACGTTCCGGGGTGAGTCGGGTGTACGGGGAGTGAAGGAGTGATCCCGGTACCGAACCGGAGCGGGGTGCGCCGTGACTCCCTTGTACCGTGGCCTTCCGGTACGGAGGGGGTGACGGGATGCCGCGCTGGCTGGTCGTTCTGTGGGTGGCGATGGGTGCGCTGGTCGTACTGGTTCCGGTCGGCGCGCTCGCCGCGTACATCTACGTCTCGGGGAAGGTCCACGAGGACATGCGGTTCCCGTCCGACGACGTGACGGTGGCGCGGTGCGCCCTCGATCCGGCCACCGGGCGGCCGGTGGCGGAGCTTTCGGTCACCAGCGGGGCGGCCCGCGAGGGCACCTACACGGTGACGGTGGAGTTCCGGGACGAGCGGGAGAAGGCCGTCGACCGGGGGACCGGGACCGTCGGGGACCTCGCGGTCGGGGCGACCGGCCGGACGGCGGTCGTGGGCGCGAGGGCCTACGGAGGGGGCGCACCGCGGTGTGTCGTCCTCGACGCCGAGTTCGAGTCGACCGAACCGGTGGCGACCGCCACCCGGTGAGACGCCCGTCGGACGCGGACGCGGACGGGGGTGCGGACGGGGTGCGGACGCGGATACGGGGGCGGATGCGGGCGCGCCGGTGGGTGGCGCCCGGTCCGCGTGGTTCGTGCCACGCGGACCGGGGCCGTCAGGGGGCGGCGACCAGGGTGTCCCCGGCCAGCGCCGCGGTGTGCGCGTCCATGCGCTCGGCGGCGAGGATCGCGGCGGCCGTGTCGGCCCGGGAGGCGGCGACGACCAGTGCGCGGCCCGCGAGGGCGTGCGCCTTGCGGTGCAGGTCCTGCGCGGGCGAACCGCTCAGTCCGGCGTGCCGCGCGGGCGGTGCGCCGCGCAGCCGCGCCACCTGCCGGGCGATCAGCTCGCCGGCCTCCGTGTCGCCCAGCTCGTCGGTGACGGCGAGCAGGGCGGCGAGGTGTCCGGCGAGCTGGATGTCCAGCTCCTCCTCGCGGGAGCGGTGCGGGTACGCGTCCTGGGCGTCGTCGGCCATCCGGTGGACCGACTTGGTGCGGATCGGTTCGTACATGGGGATGGCCTCCTGAGATGCTCTGAAGGCCATCCTAGCTTGGAACCGATCTAAAGTTGAGCGTTGTCCGGAGTTCGGGACGGGGGCGGCGGTCTCCTGCCCCGGCCGGAATCAGGGCTGGCTGTACCCGTCCAGGAAGCGGCCGATCCGGGTCACCGCGTCCGCCAGGTCCGCGGCCGCCGGCAGCGTGACGATCCGGAAGTGGTCGGGCTCGTGCCAGTTGAAGCCCGTCCCGTGCACGACCATGATCTTCTCGGCCCGCAGCAGGTCCAGGACCATCTGCCGGTCGTCCTTGATCTTGTAGACGTTCGGGTCGAGGCGCGGGAAGAGGTACAGCGCGCCCTTCGGCTTCACGCACGTCACGCCCGGGATCTGCGTCAGCAGCTCGTACGCCGTGTCCCGCTGCTCAAGGAGACGCCCGCCCGGCAGCACCAGATCCTCGATCGACTGCCGGCCCTGGAGCGCGGCGGCCACCGCGTGCTGCGCCGGCATGTTCGCGCAGAGGCGCATGTTGGCGAGGATCGTGAGGCCCTCGATGTACGAGGACGCGTGGTGCTTCGGACCGCAGACCGCCAGCCAGCCGGAGCGGAAACCGGCCACCCGGTAGTTCTTGCTCATCCCGTTGAAGGTGAGGACGAGGAGGTCGGGGGCGATCGCGGCGGTCGGGGTGTGCGTGGTGCCGTCGTAGAGGATCTTGTCGTAGATCTCGTCCGAGCAGACGACCAGGTTGTGCCGCCGGGCGATCTCCGTCAGTGAGCGGAGCATCTCGTCGTCGTAGACGGCGCCCGTCGGGTTGTTCGGATTGATGATCACGATCGCCTTGGTGCGGTCGGTGATCTTCCGCTCGATGTCCGCGAGGTCCGGCATCCAGTCCGCCTGCTCGTCACAGCGGTAGTGCACCGCCGTACCGCCCGCGAGCGAGACCGAGGCGGTCCACAGCGGATAGTCCGGGGCCGGGACGAGGACCTCGTCGCCGTCGTCGAGCAGCGCCTGCATCGACATCTGGATCAGCTCCGAGACGCCGTTCCCGAGGTAGATGTCCTCGACGGAGAGCGGGATGCCCTTGGTCTCGTAGTGGCTCATCACCGCCCGGCGGGCCGAGAGCAGCCCCTTCGCGTCGCCGTAGCCGTGCGCCTCGGAGAGGTTGCGGAGCACGTCCTCGAGGATCGCGGGCGGACACTCGAAGCCGAAAGCGGCCGGATTGCCCGTGTTCAGCTTGAGGATGCGATGACCCGCAGCCTCAAGCCGCATCGCCTCTTCGAGCACCGGACCCCGGATTTCGTAACAGACGTTGGCGAGCTTCGTGGACTGGATCACCTGCATGACGAGAGCTTACGGCGGGCCCGGCCGCGACGCCGAGTGTTTTGGGACACGTCGGACAACCGGACCGGATGCGGCGGACTGTGACCCGGATCGCATCGGCGGTGTCGTGCTCCCTACAATCCGGGCCATGGACCACCACGCCCCCGGAGCCGCCGGACCCCGGCGCGCCCGCCGCCGCCACGCCTCCGCACGCCGGGGCCGCGGAGCGGTGTGGCTGCTCGCCGGGGGCGGCGCCACCGTCCTCGGCCTCGCCGCCGCGCTGCTCGCCGGCGGCCTCGGCAAGAGCGGCGACCCCCGGTCCTCCGTCGACGGCGGGGCGGACGGGCCGCCCTCGATGATCCGGGCCGACCCGTCCGACGGGACGGCGGGCACGCCGGGCACGGCGGGAGGCGCGGCCTCCGGCTCCTCCGGCGGCGGCGCCACGTCCGTGCCCGGCGGGCCCACGAGCGCGTCCGCGCCCTCCGCGAAGACGACGGCCACCACTGCTCCGTCCGGGCCCGTGACCACCGCCCCGGACGCCTCCCCGACGGCCGAGCCGTCCGCCACCGCCTCGGCCGGCGGGAGGCCGGAGAAGCCCGGCAAGGGACGGGGCGGGAACAGGCACCCCAAGTAGGGAGGCCCGTGCGGCGGGGGTCCGCCCCCGGCCGGGGGGCCGGGCGAGGGCCGGACGGCGGCCTCGGCCCGCGGCCCCGGAGGACGGGCGAGCCGTGCGGCGGGGCCGTGACCCCGGTTCGGGGCTTCGGGCGGTCGGGATAGGTTGGCACGTCATGTGGGTTTTCAGCGCCTCCGGATGCCGGTGGCTGGGTGCGGGCGGATCGCTCGCCGTCGCCGTGGGCGGCTACGCGGCCGGCACCCTTCCGGTCCTCGGCGGCGGGCCGCTGTGGCAGCCGCGCGGCTCCGCGCTCACCGTCGCCGGAGCCGTCCTCGCGTACCTCGGCCTGACCCTGCTCGTCGCCGCCTGGTGGCGCTACGGCGTCCTCCTCGCCCGGGGCCTGCGGGACGGGGTCCTCGCCACCCTCGCCTGCTGGACCGCGCCGCTGCTCCTCGCCCCGCCGCTGCACAGCGCCGACGTCTACAGCTACATCGCCCAGGGCGCGATGGTCCTGTCGGGCCACGACGTGTACGGTGCCGGGCCCTCCGTCCTGGGCCCCGGCGACCTCGGGGCCGACGCGGCCGCCGGCGTCGGCGGGAACTGGACCGACACCCCCGCGCCGTACGGACCCGCCTTCCTGCTCCTCGCCGCGGCCGTCGCGAAGGCGACCGGCGGGGCGATCGTGCCCGCCGTCCTCGGCATGCGGCTGATCGCCCTCGGCGCGCTCGCCCTGATCGTCCGGGCGGTGCGCGGGTTCGGGGGCGGCGGGGGCGCCCTCTGGCTCGCCGTGCTCAACCCGTTGTTCCTGATCCACGTCGTCGGCGGCATGCACAACGACGGGCTGATGATCGGCCTCATGCTCGGCGGCGTCCTGCTCGCCACGCGCGGGCGGTGGGTGCTCGGCTCCGTCCTCGTCGGCCTCGCGATGATGGTGAAGTCCCCGGCGGCCGTGGCCCTGCTCTTCATCGGGGTGATGGTGGCGCGTGGGAGCGGTGTACGGGGGCTCGTGAAGGGCCTCGTCCTGCCGGGGGCCGTCGCGGGGGCGGTGGCGGCGGGGGCGTCGGTCCTCGCGGGGACCGGGTTCGGGTGGGTGCGGACCCAGAGCGTGGCCGCGGCCATTCATACGCCGCTGTCCGTGACGAGTGACCTGGGGCTGGGGCTGGGCGTCCTCCTCACCGGCGAGCCGGATCCGGTCAGGGCCGTCTTCCAGAAGCTGGGACTGCTTCTCGCCCTGGCCGTCATCGCCGCCCTTGCGCGGCGTGCCTACCAGGGCCTTCTCGACCCCGTTCTCGGTCTCGGGCTGTCGCTGGTCGCGCTGGTCGCGCTCTCGCCGATGGTTCAGCCCTGGTACCTGCTGTGGGGGACGGTCGTCGTCGCGGCCGTTGCCTGGCGGGGGCGGGCGGGGCAGGTGCTGGCCGTGCTGTCGGCCGCCCTCGTGTACGAGACCCAGCCGTCGGGGCACACGCCGTGGTACGGGTTCGTACTGGCGGGGGCCGTGCTTGCGCTGGGGCTGGTCTGGGTGCGGCGGGAGCCGTGGGGGAGCGGCACCTCGGAGGGGGCCGCTCCCGTGGCCGCCGGGCGGTAGGGGCTCGGGCACGACGGGGTCAGGGGGTCCTGCGGACCGACCTTCCCGCCAGGACGTCCGTCCTCTTGCCGTCCTCCATGACGAACCTGCCGTCGATCAGGACGTGGGGGATGCCCACCGGGAGGGTCCTGGGGTTCTCGTAGGTCGCGCCCGACGCGATCGTCGTCGGGTCGAAGAGGACCAGGTCCGCCACGTGGCCCTCCTTCACCAGGCCCCGGTCCGGGAGGCGGAGGCGGGCCGCCGGGCGGGAGGTGAGGTGCGCGACGCACTCCTCCAGGGAGAGGACGCCGAGCTCGCGCACGTACCGCCCCAGGTACTCGGGGAACGTGCCGTACGCGCGCGGATGCGGCTTGAGGCCGTGGAGAATGCCGTCCGAACCGCCCGTGTGCACCCGGTGGCGCATGATCGTCCGGACGTTCTCCTCGTGGCCCACGTGCTGGAGGACCGTCGTCCCGAGACGGTCCCCCAGGAGGAGCCGGCGGGCCGTCGGCCAGCCGTCCACCCGGCGGCCCACGTGGTCCGCGAGGGCCGGGTCCGCGACGCCCGCGATCTCGATCGTCGACCAGTCGAGCGGCACCCCGTGGCAGCCGTCCGAGCCGAGCTCCTCCAGGTGGTGCCGGATCCGTTCCGCCGTGGCGGCGTCACGGAGGCGTTCCAGGGTCGCGTCGGGGCCGCCCTCGCCCGCCCAGCTGGGGAGCAGCGCGAGCAGGGTCGTGCTGCCGGGGGTGTACGGGTACGTGTCGAGGCTGATGTCGGCGCCCGCGTCGAGGGCCTCGTCGAGGAGGGCCAGGAGCTCCGGGGCGCGGCCCTCGTTCACGTCGAAGTTCATGGTGGCGTGGGCCAGGTGGAGGGCGCAGCCGGCCTCGCGGGCGAGCGTCACCATCTCCTCGTACGCGCGGAGCGCCCCCGCCCCGTAGGAGCGGTGGTGCGGGCAGTAGTAGCCGCCGTACTCCGCGACGACCCGGCACAGCTCGGTGAGCTCGGAGTCCGGCGCGTACATCCCGGGGGTGTAGGTGAGGCCGGAGGACATGCCGACCGCGCCCTGTTCGAGGCCCTCGGCCACCAGTCGCCGCATCCGGTCCAGCTCGCGCCCGGTCGCCGGACGGTCCTCCCAGCCCATCGCGTACATCCGGACCGTGCCCTGGGGGACGAGGTACGCGGCGTTCACGGCGATCCCCCGGTCCAGCCGGTCCAGGTACTCGCCGACCGTGCGCCAGTCGAGGTCGACGTCGGAGGCGTCGCCGTTCCAGCCGGTGATCGCCCGGCGGACCTCGTCGAGGGTGCGGTCGTCGACGGGCGCGTACGACAGTCCGTCCTGGCCCAGGACCTCCAGGGTCACGCCCTGCGCGGCCTTCGCGCTGTGGTCCGGGTCGCGGAGCAGCGCGAGGTCGCTGTGGGCGTGCATGTCGATGAAGCCGGGCGCCAGGACGAGGCCCTCGGCGTCCAGGGCGCGGCGGGCGGTCGGGCGCTGGCAGCCGGCCGCCGCGGCCTCCTTGACGATCGAGACGATCCGGCCGTCCTCGATCCCGACGTCGGCCCGGTAGGAGTCGCCGCCGCTGCCGTCGACGACCTCCGCGTCCCGGAAGACGAGATCCATCACCCTGGCGCTCCCTCGCTCCTAGAAGAACGTGCGGATGTGGTCGACCACCGTGCCGTCCGCCTCGACGAGCGGGATCAGCTGCCACTTGTCGAAGATCGTGCAGGGGTGGGACAGGCCCATCCCCACCCAGTCGCCGACCTCCAGGTCCGCGTCCGGTCCGGTGCGGAGCCAGGCGTGCTGGTCGGAGAGGCCCGTCACGGTGATGCCCTCCGCGGCGCGGATCTCACCCGTGCGGGCGTCGCGGACCGCCTGCGCCTCGGGGAGGTGCAGGTCGTGGGCGGCGTCCCGCTTGCCCGCGTTGGTGAAGGCCTGCTCGGCGGTGGGACGGGAGACGACCTGCGACCAGAGCCGGAACGCGGGCCGCAGCGCGCCCTCCTCGGGGACCCGGTTGAAGGGGGTGCGGTCGCGGTACTGGCCGTCGTCGTGCGAGACGTACGCGCCGGAGCGCAGCAGCTTCAGGACGGGGAGGGAGAGGTCGGGGATCCCCGCGAAGACCTCGGCGACCGTGTCGAACCACTCGCTGCCGCCCGCGGTCACCACGATCTCGCCGATGGCGGGGTCGAAGCGGCCGGCCTTGTCGAAGTCGGCCGCGAGCCCGACGAGCCGGTGCAGCCACGCGCGCACCGAGTCGGCGTCGGCGCCGGGCATCGTGCCCTCGTAGCCGGCGACGCCGACGAGCCGCAGGGTGGGGACGGCCGCCACCGCGTCGGCGACGGCCGCGCACTCCGCCTCCGTCCGTACGCCCGTGCGTCCGGTCGAACCGGCGGCCAGCTCGACGACCACGTCCACGGGGCGGGTCGCGCCGGCCGCGCGCAGGGCCTCGTCCATCAGCTCGACGCCGCGCACGGAGTCGACGTAGCAGACGAAGCGGAAGTCCGGGTCGGCGTCGAGCTCGGCGGCGAGCCAGCGCAGGGCGACGGCGTCCACGAGCTCGTTGGCCAGGAAGATCCGGGCGATGCCGTGCGCCCGGTAGACGCGGGCCTGGTGGGGGACGGCGGCGGTGATGCCCCAGGCGCCGTGCTCCAGCTGCCGGTCGAAGAGCTGCGGGGCCATGGAGGTCTTGCCGTGCGGGGCGAAGGCGAGGCCGTGGCGCTCGGCGTAGGTCTCCAGGAGGCGCAGGTTGTGCTCGACGGACTCGGCGGAGAGGGCGAGGACGGGGGTGGTGTAGCCGCCGGTGAAGAGGTTGCGCCGCTGGGCGGAGAGTTCGCCGACGGTCAGGCCCTCGGCGTCCGGGGGCAGGGCCTTGAAGCGGTGGTCGACGCGCTCGTTCGCCAGGTCGGGCATGAGGCCTCCTCGTTGTGGGCGTTGCGGGGTGTGCAACGCTCATTGCGCATGGTGCTCACGGCTGTCTAACATCCGGGCCGAGGCCGGGTCAATGGACCCGTACGAGTCGAGACGCAGGGAGCCGACCATGAGCGGACCCGCGCCCGGGGGCGATGCCCCGGAGGGCGTCCGGAGGGGCGCCGCCCGCCGGGGCGCCGCCCGTCCGGAGGGCGTCCGTATGGACGTCGTCCGCCCGGACGGCGTCGGCCCGGACGTCGTCTGCCTCGGCGAGTCCATGGTCACCTTCCTGCCCTCCCGGCCCGGCCGCCTCGCCGACGTCCCCTCCTTCACCCGTGCGATCGGCGGCGCCGAGTCCAACGTCGCCTGCGCCCTCGCCGCCGCCGGACACCGCGTCCGCTGGGTCGGCCGCGTCGGCCGCGACGGCTTCGGCGACCACCTCGTCGACACGATCGCGGCGTACGGGGTCGACGTCGGCGCCGTCGGCCGCGACCCGCACCGGCCGACCGGCGTCTACTTCCGCACCGACGGGGACCGGGCGACGGACGCCCACGAGGTCGTCTACTACCGGGCCGGGTCCGCGGCCTCGGCCATGTCGCCCGTCACCGTTCCGTACGACTCCGTCGCCGGCGCCCGGATCCTCCACCTGACCGGCATCACCGCCGCGCTGTCCGCGGACTGCCTGGCGCTGGTGCGGGACCTCACCGCGCCGAGGCCGGGGCGACCGCTCGTCTCGTTCGACGTGAACCACCGGCCGGGGCTGTGGCGCGACGGCGGCGCCCCCGAGGTCCTCCTCGGGCTCGCGCGGCGGGCGGACGTGGTGTTCGTCGGGGCGGACGAGGCGGAGGGGCTTTGGGGGACGAGCGATCCGGAGGCGATCCGGGCGGTGCTGGCGGAGCCGGCGGTGCTGGTGGTGAAGCGGGGCGGGGAGGGTGCGGTGGCGTTCGAGCGCGGCGACGTCGTCACCCCCGTCCCCGCCCCCCGCGTCGCCCTCGTCTCCCCCGTCGGCGCCGGGGACGCCTTCGTCGCCGGGTTCCTCTCCGGGACCCTCCGGGGGCTCGACATGACCGCGCGGCTGCGCCACGGCCACCTCGCGGCCGCCGCCGTGCTCACCGTCCCCGGCGACTGCGCCGCCCCGCCGCGCCGCGAGCACGCCGACCGCCTCGCCGCGCTCGACGGCGCGGCCTGGGGCACACTTCACCTCGGCCCCGGCTGGACGGGGGACGACCAGGAGGTACGTACGCCATGAGCCAGACCGTCGACCGGGCGCTCAGCATCCTGCCGCTGCTCGCCCAGGGGCCCGCCGACCTCGGGCAGGTCGCCGAGCGGCTCGGCGTCCACAAGTCCACGGCCCTGCGGCTGCTGCGCACCCTTCACGAGCACGGTCTCGTCCACCGGCAGCAGGACCAGCGCTACCGCCTCGGCGCCCGTCTCTTCGCGCTCGCCCAGGAGGCCGTCGAGAACCTCGACGTCCGCGAGATCGCCCACCCGTACCTCCTCGCCCTCAACGAGCGGACCGGGCACACGGTCCACCTCGCCGTGTACGAGGAGGGCGAGGTCGTCTACATCGACAAGGTCGAGAGCCGCTACCCGGTCCGCATGTACTCGCGCATCGGCAAGCCCGTCGCGATCACCGTCGCCGCCGTGGCCAAGCTGCTCCTCGCCGACCTGCCCGAGCCGGAGCGGCGCGCCGTCGCCGCGAAGCTCGACTACCCCCCGTACACGCCCCGTTCGACACCGAACGCCGCCTCCTTCCTCAAGGAGCTGGCGACCGTGCGCGAACAGGGCTGGGCCACCGATCTCGGCGGCCACGAGGAGTCCATCAACTGCGTCGGCGCACCCGTCCGGGGCACCGACGGGCGGGTCGTCGCCGCCCTGTCGGTCTCGGCGCCCAACGTCGTCGTCACCGCCGAGGAACTCCTCACCCTCCTCCCGGAGGTGCGCGGCACCGCGGACGCCATCAGCCGCGAGTACTCCGGCCAGCCTGCTACGAAGGACACCGCATGAGCGAGAAGACCGCCCTCACCCCCGCCACCCACACCGCCCCGCCCGCGAAGTTCTCGCACGGGGTGCGGAAGGGCAACGTCCTCCAGGTCGCCGGCCAGGTCGGCTTCCTGCCCGCTGCCGAGGGCCGGGCCCCGACGGTCGCCGGCCCGACCCTGCGCGAGCAGACCCTGCAGACCTTCGCCAACGTCAAGGCGATCCTGGAGGAGGGCGGCGCGAGCTGGGACGACGTGATGATGATGCGCGTCTACCTCACCGACGTGGACCACTTCGCCGAGATGAACGAGATCTACGACCAGTACTTCGAGGAGCAGGACCTCAAGGCCCCCGCCTCCGCGCGCACCACGGTCTACGTCGGCCTCCCGGCCGGCCTCCTCGTCGAGATCGACGCGCTGGCCGTCCTCGACTGACCCGTCGACGCGCGAGGTGCCCCGGCCGTCGCGACCGGGGCACCCCTCGCCTACGGGCCGTCAGGCCGCGCAGTACTGCGCCTGCTTGCCGATGGAGCGGTACATGCAGTCGGCGTTCTCCAGGAGCTGGAGGACGGCGTCGCGGTTGCGGCTCGTCTCGCGTTCGATGACCTCGTCGGGCGGGTAGAAGCCGCCGCCGCCGTTCGACGGGTACATCTCGAAGGTGTACGCGAAGATCTTGTGCGCGCCCCACAGGTAGTCGTCGATCGAGCCGTCCGTGATGTACAGGTCGCTGGACTGCTCGGGCGTGTAGCCGTTGCTCGCCGCCATCTTGCCGCCGACGGTCGCGAAGGCGTCGCGGTCGTCCTGGGTCATGCCGGTGGTGGTGTTCGCCGTGGTCCAGCCGAAGGGCCAGAGGACCAGCTCGCTGTACGTGTGGAAGTCGATGGCCGCCGTGATCTGCTGCTTGCCGCCGACCACCCGGGAGCGGACGAAGTCGGCGACGACCTTCACCTCGGGGGCGGACTCGGGGGCCGTGCCCCGGTAGGTCTCGGAGCTCTTCGTGCCGGAGGAGCCGCCGCAGCAGCCCCACTTGTAGTCCCAGTTCCGGTTGAGGTCGGTGCCGATGTAGGAGGAGCCGGCGTTGGGCTGCCGGTTCTTGCGCCAGCTGCGGTAGACGCCGCTCGCGATGTCGTACTCGCCGCCGTCCGGGTTGAGGTCGGGGACGATCCAGATCTCGCGGTTGTTCACCATGTTCGTGATGCGGGAGTCCGTGCCGTAGCCCGCCCCGAGTTCGCGCAGCAGGTAGAGCGCCATCTCGACGGTGAGGTGCTCGCGGGCGTGCTGGTGGTGGGTGAAGAGGACCTCGGGCTCGGCCTCGTCGGTGGCGACGTTGTCGCTGACCTTGATGGCGACGATGTCGCGGCCCTGGTACGTCTTGCCGATGACCCGCTTGCTCATGATGGAGGGGTGGGCGGCGAGGCGCTGGTCGATCTCCGCGTTCATCTCCGCGTGGTTGTGGTACTTCGCGTCGGCGGAGGGGAAGTCCAGCGGGCCGGCCGTCTTGTCGGCCTCGGTCCGGCGGTCCGGCGGCCCGGGCAGGGCGACCGGCCTGTAGCCGAGGGCCTTGAGCCGGGCGAGCTGTTCGGTGTTGGCGCTGACGACGACCGAACGGGCGTCGACCTCGTCGATCGAGACGCCGGTGGCGGCCAGCGCGGTGCGGGCGGCGACGGTGGACGGTCCGGCGATCTCGTACTGCCGGATCACCTCCTCGGCGCCGGAGGCGATCCGGGCGGCGGTCGGCGCCGGGTCGGCCCCGGCGGGTGTGGTGAGCGCGGAGAGGGGCGCCGCGAGGGCGAACGCCACGAGGGCCGCGAGGGTGGCGGACCTTCTGCCGCGAAGGGGACGTCGCATGCTGTCTCCTGGGTGGGGAGTGTGGGGGAGTGCGACCGAGTCGTGCGGGCGTCCGAGCGCATGACGGCCCGGACGCATGGGTGTCCGGGCACATGGTCCGGCTATGTCATGAACGGGTCAAGGTGGGGAGTTCGGCCATACTGTCCCGCGTGGGGACCCTCATCGGTAGATATGTCATCGAACACAAGCTAGGCGAAGGCGGCATGGGCACCGTCTATCTGGCCCGATCGCGTGGCGGGCGCGCCGTCGCCGTCAAGGTCGCGCGGCCGGAACTCGCCTCCGACCCGTCCTTCCGCGCCCGCTTCCGCGCCGAGGTCGCCGCGGCCCGGCAGGTCGGCGGTTTCCACACCGCGCAGGTCGTCGACGCCGACCCCGAGGCGGAGTCCCCCTGGCTCGCCACCGCCTACATCCCGGGCCCCACCCTGTCCGCACTCGTCACCGCCGAGGGCCCCATGGACGAGCGGCGGCTGCGCTCCCTCGGCGCCGCGCTCGCCGAGGCCCTGGAGGCCATCCACGCCTGCGGGCTCGTCCACCGCGACCTCAAGCCCGGCAACATCGTGATGGCCGCCGACGGGCCGCGCGTCCTCGACTTCGGGATCGCCCGCGCCCTGGAGTCCACCCGGCTCACCGCCACCGGCTCCGCCTTCGGCACCCCCGGCTACCTCGCCCCCGAGCAGGCCCTCGGCGAGGAGGTGACCGGCGCCGCCGACGTCTTCGCGCTCGGCGCCGTCCTCGTCGCCGCGGCCGGCGGGCGGCCCTTCGGCGAGGGCACTCCGATGGGGCTCATGTACCGGTCGGTGCACGAGGCCCCCGACCTCGGCGCCGTACCGGAGGCGCTGCGGCCGCTCGTGGGGCGCTGCCTCGCCAAGGACCCCGCCGAACGGCCCACTCCGGACGCCATCATGGACGAGCTGGCGCCGGAGGCGGCGGGATCGGCGCCTCCGGCGGTCCCGGACCCCAGGGTGGCCCCGGGGCCCGTCGACGCGGTGCCCTCGCCGTCGACTCCCTCCGGGCCGGTCGACGCGGTGGCGCAGCCGTCGACTCCCTCCGGGCCGGTCGACGCGGTGGCGCCGCCGTGGTCCGGTGGTGTCCGGGACGCCGTGCCCGCGCCCGGACCCGCACCGGTACCCGCGCCCGCGCCCGCGTCCGTACCGCATCCCGCCTACCTGTACGTCCCCCCGCCGCCCCTCGTGCCGCCGCCGCCCGCGCCGGACTTCACCGCCGCCGACCGGAACTCCGGGATCGCCGTCGACGGGAGCGGGGTGTCC
Source organism: Streptomyces sp. NPDC004266 (assembly GCF_042874095.1). NCBI lineage: Bacteria > Bacillati > Actinomycetota > Actinomycetes > Kitasatosporales > Streptomycetaceae > Streptomyces > Streptomyces sp. NPDC004266. The sequence goes on along the minus strand of NZ_JBIAMM010000004.1, from coordinate 351,726 downwards.
CTGCACTTCTTCGGCGAGGAGGCCGACTTCCTCTGGAGCGAGATCGGCGCCGTACGGTACGAGCGGATCCGGCGCGACCGGGTGCTGCGCGTCGCCGTCACGCTCTACGACGGCTCGGTCTACGACTGCGAGGTCGACGGCCGCCGCGCCGCCCGGGTCGACGAGTGGATCCGGCTGCTCGACCCGGTGCTGCGCCACTACCTGCCCGCGTGAGACGAGGGCGCGGCGCCACCGGGGGAGCGGTGGCGCCGCGCCGTCACTCCGGGGCCGCTACGGCAGGTTGTGCACGTGCGGGCCCACCGCGTTCGACCAGGCGTTGCCGGCCGTCGCGTCCCAGTTGGTCGACCAGGTCATGGCGCCGCGCAGCGACGGCCAGGTCTGGGCCGGCTTGAAGGTGCCGCAGCCGGTGCCCTTGGTCAGGCAGTCGAGCGCGTTCTTCACGACCTGCGGGTCGACGTAGCCGCTGCCCGCGCCCCGCGTGGAGGCGGGGACGCCCAGGCCGACCTGGGACGGGGCGAGGCCGCCCTGGAGCTGGATGCAGGCGAGGGCGGTGAGGAAGTCCACCGAGCCCTGGCTGTAGACCTTGCCGTCGCAGCCGAGCATCGAACCGCTGTTGTAGTACTGGGTGTTGACCACCGTGAGGATGTCCTTCACGGCGAGGGCGGTCTTGAAGTACTCGGAGCCCGTGTTCTGCATGTCGATGGTCTGCGGGGCCATCGTCAGGACCATGGAGGAGCCCGCCTTGGCGGAGAGCTGCCGCAGCGCCTTGGTGAGGTACGTGGCGTTGACGCCGTGCTCCAGGTCGATGTCGATCCCGTTGAAGCCGTACTCCTGCATCAGGGCGTACGCGCTGTCGGCGAAGGCGGTCGCGGTGGCGTCGCTGTTGATCGTGACGTTGCCCTTCTCGCCGCCGACGGAGAGGATCACGGACTTGCCGGCCGCCTTCTTGGCCGCGACGTCCGCCTTGAAGTCGGCGACCGAGGCGTAGCCGACGGCCGGGTCGAGGTTGAAGGTGATCTGGCCGGGCGTGGCGGTGGAGTCCGCGAACGAGACCGCGATGATGTCGTACGCCGCCTGGACGTCCCGCAGCTTCTGCTTCGCGGCGCCGTTGTCGAAGTTCTGCCAGTAGCCGGTGACGGCGTGCTTGGGCACGGCCGGGCCGGGGCCCGGGTCGGTGGGCTTGGCGGTGCGGACCGTCACGGCGGCGGACTTCGCGGACTCGCCGGCGGCGTTCGTCGCGGAGACCTGGAACTGGTAGGCGGTGTCGGCGGTGAGCCCGGTGACGGTGGTCGACGTGCCCGTCACCGCCTGCGGGTTGGCGCCGTCCCGGTACACCTTGTAGCCCGTGGCGCCGTTGACCGCGCCCCAGCTCAGCGCGACCGAGCCGCTGGTGACCGTGCCGGCGGAGAGGCCGGCCGGGGTGGACGGGGCGGTCGGGTCGGGGTCCTGGCCGCCGCCCCCGTCGGGTCCGAAGACGCTCACGTCGTCGACGACGTAGGGGGAGGTGCCGTACCAGCCGTGGGTGTAGATCTCGACCGAGGTGGTGCTCGCCCCGGTGGTGAAGGTGGTGGTGAGCTGCTTCCAGGAGGGGCTGTCGGGCGTCCAGGTGGAGACGGTCCCGGTGCCTGTCCCGGTGTTGTTGGCGCCGAGGTAGGCGTAGCCGCCCTGGACCCAGGCGCTCAGCGTGTACGTCGAGTTGGGCTTCACGGTCACGGTCTGCACGCACTTGGCGTTGTCGAGACCGGCCGGGGTGGCGCGCAGGGCGCCGGCGCCGGTGCGGACCGGCGAGGACACGGCGGCGCCGCTCCCGGCGGAGCAGGACCAGTTGGCGAGGCCGTTCTCGAACCCGGCGTTCTTGGCGACGTTGACGTCCGCCGCCTGTGCGGTGCCGGCTCCGCCGACGAGGACGAGCCCGGAGCCGACGGCGAGCGCGAGGGCTCCGGCGAGCCGGCGCCGTCCGTGCGGGCGGGTGGTGGTGCGGTCCACGTGCATCCTCCGGTGGGGGAGTTGGGGATGTGGAGGTGCCGTACGTCGTCGTACGGAGGGGAGGTGCGGGTACGGGGGTACCGGCGGCGGCCACCGCTGTCGGAACAAGTTGGTCCAGACCAATCGCGTTGTCAATACCTCCGGCGCGGAACGGAGTTCGGCCGGAGCGGAGGGAGCGGTGCCAGGGCCCGAGGTCAGGGCGCAAATTAGTGGGGACGGCTTGGCGGATTGTGTGTTCACCACCCCGGGGGACGTGGATAAGGTGCAGAGACGGCGACACCCTGCGGTGACGCCACGAACGCGGTAAGTGATCCGCGGCCCCCGGGGCACCGGAGGCCGGAGGGGACGGGGGGTCCGACGTGCCGACAGCGATCGCCGTCACCAGCACCGACCTGGTGCTGCCGCCGACCGACCCCGGGACCCCGCAGGCCGCCGTGCTCCCGCCCCCCGGCACCCGCTCGCTCGACGCCTCCGTCGCCGACGTGCAGCAGCTCCTCGCCCGGTACGGACACGTGGTCGTCGTCTGCCCCACCGCCGCGCCCCCCGCCGTCGAGCACCGCCTGCACGCCGTCCGCGGCCTCCTGGAGAGCGACCGGATCGCACTGGTCAGGACCGACCTGCCGCCCCTCGGCGCGGCCGTCCTCGTCCGCCAGCTGCGCCAGCTCGCCGGCTGCGACTTCAGCCCCGGAGTCCTCGCCTCCGCCGCCCGGCTGCTCGCCCACTACATCTACGCCGGCGCCGTCCTCGGCTCCGTCTCCCGGCTCGACCGCGTCCCCGTGAGCCTCGGTTCCCACCTCAAGGGCTGGCTGCCCGGCGCCCACTTCGCCGTCCTCGCCGGACCCACCCCGCAGATCGTCCGGCTCGGCTCGCGCTCCGGCTCCGGACCGGCTTCCGGTTCCCGTTCCGGTTTCGGTTCCGGTTCCGGCGGGGAGTCCCTCGCGGGACCGGAGTTCGCCACCGAACTCCTCCTCGCCCGCGGCCAGCTCCAGACCGACTGGCCCACCACCACCCTCGTACCCCGGTGGCGGATCCCGGGCCCCGTGCACGAGGTGCCCCTGCCCGCCTCCTCGCCCGGCTGGTGGGGCACCGGCAAGCTCGTCGAGTTCGCCGCGTACCTGCCCGACCCGTCCGTCCTCTACCAGCTCGTCTCCTCCGTGCGCCGCGAGACCTGCCACTGGTGCGGGATGGAACTCATCGGCGACCGCTGCGGCTTCTGCTCCGCCCCGCTGCCCCCGGCCGCCCCGCCACCACCCGACCCGGGTACCCGCGCCCCGGGACACGGCGGGGGGCGGGAGCTCGGACCGGGACCGCAGGCCGACCCGTGGACCCGCGCCCTCGGGCCCGGCGCCCGTTCCGCCCGCGCCGCGCTGCCGTGAGCGGCCCCGCGCACCACCACCCGCTCCCGGCCGGCCGCGCCCGCACGCCCGGCCCCACGTCTCCGACAGCCCCGATCACCCCGACAGCTCCGACCGCTCCGACCGAGGAAGTACGGCCATGAACTCCCGCCAGCGCCGCGGCGTGATCCTGCTGCTGCTCTCCGTCCTGTGCGCCCTCGGCGCCTTCGCCGGTGTCCTCGCCGTCATCAGCGACGTGAACTCCAAGGTCGGCCCGGAGACCACGGCGTACCGGCTCATGAGGAACGTGGAGCCCTACAAGCCCCTGAGCGCCGACCAGTTCGAGAAGATCTCCATGCCCAAGCGCTGGCTCTCCCCGACCGCCGTCACCGACCTCCGCCAGATCGAGGGCAAGATCGCCGTCACCGAGCTCAAGGCCGGCTCCCTCCTCCAGACCGACATGATCGTCGAACGCCCCCGGCTCCGGCCGGGCCAGCAGGAGATCGCGATCATGGTCGACGCCGCCGCCGGCGTCGCGGGCAAGATCAACGCCGGTGCCACCGTCAACATCTACGCGACCTTCGCCGGCGAGAAGAAGGGCGACCCCGACCAGTCCCGGCTGATCGTCACCGGCGCCCGCGTCCTCGACGTCGGCAAGCTCACCCCGGTCTCCGACAGCTCCGACCGCACGAGCCGGGCCATCTCCGCCGTCCCCATCACCTTCGCGCTCTCCACCCTCGACACCCAGCGCGTCGCGTACGCCGAGTCCTTCGCCGAGCACGTACGCCTCGCCCTCGTCGCCCCGTCCACGGCCGGCTCCCCGGTCGACAAGGGCGACCGCACCTACACGCTCGACAAGGACAAGTGAGGCCGGTATGACCACCAGGATCCTGCCTGCCGTCGGCGACCCCGACGCGGCCCGGTCCGTCAGTACGCTGCTCAGCCAGCTCCCCGACGCCGAACCCGCCCAGCCGGTCGCCGACTCCACCCAGCTCGTCGACACCCTCGCGCGCCTCGCCGCCGCCTCCCTCGACGAACTCCCCGAGGTCGTCCTCGTCCACGAGCGGATCGGACCCGTCCCCGCGCTCGAACTCGTCCGCGAGGTCGCCCTCCGCTTCCCCGCCGTCGGCGTCGTCCTCATCACCGCCGACGCCAGCCCCGTCCTCTTCTCCGCCGCCATGGACTCCGGCGCCCGGGGCCTCGTCACCCTCCCCCTCGGCTACGAGGAACTCGCCAGCCGCGTCCAGGCCGCCGCCCAGTGGTCCCTCGGCGTCCGCCGCCACCTCGGCGCCGGCGCCGAGCCGATCGCCGGACCCGGCGGCACCGTCGTCACCGTCAGCGGCGCCAAGGGCGGCGTCGGCGCCACCGTCACCGCCGTCCACCTCGCCCTCGCCGCCCGCGCCTCCGGACGCAGCGTCGCCCTCGTCGACCTGGACCTCCAGAGCGGCGACATCGCCTCCTACCTCGACGTCCAGTTCCGCCGCTCCGTCGCCGACCTCGCGACCATCGCCGACATCTCGCCCCGCGTCCTCCAGGACGCCGTCTACGTCCACGAGACCGGCCTCTCCCTGCTCCTCGCCCCGGCGGAGGGCGAGCGCGGCGAGGAGGTCACCGACCGCGCCGCCCGCCAGGTCGTCAGCGCCCTGCGCGGCCGGCACGACGTCGTCGTCCTCGACTGCGGCTCCCGGCTCGACAGCGCCAACGCCGCCGCGATCGAGATGGCCGACACCGCGCTCCTCGTCACCACCCCGGACGTGGTCGCGGTCCGGGCCGCCAAGCGGACCGTACGGATGTGGGAACGGCTCCAGGTCCGCAAGGCGGAGGAGACCACGACGGTGGTCAACCGCCACCACCGCTCCACCGAGATCCAGCCGCCCCTCGTCCAGAAGATCACCGGCACCCGGATCGCGGGCGTCGCCGTCCCCGCCCACTTCAAGGAACTCTCCGCCGTCGTCGACGCCGGCCGCCTCCACGAACTCGACGCCAAGTCCACCGTCAAGCAGGCGCTGTGGGCCCTCGCGGGAGAGCTGGGCCTGGTGCGGGCGGCGGGACAGTCCGGCAAGGAACTCGCCCGCGCGGGCGACCGGGGCTCCCTGGGCCTGCGCCGCCGCACCGGAGGACGCTGAACGATGCGGACGCACCGGGACGACGACAGGGGGCAGGTGGCGGTGGAGTTCCTCGGGATGGTGCCGCTGATCCTGCTCACGCTGGCGCTGCTGTGGCAGGTGGTCCTGGTCGGGTATACGTACACGCTGGCGGGGAACGCGGCGGACGAGGCGGCGCGGGCCTATGCCGTCGGCGACGACTGCGGAGAGGCCGCGAGGCGGCACCTGGACGGGGCATGGGCGGACGGCGTCGAGCCGGACTGCAGCGCCGGCGGGGGCATGGTCGACGCCGTCGTGACGGTCCGAGTCCCCGTGCTCGTCCCGGGCGTGGGGGGCCTGTTCCGGGTGAGGGGCGAGGCGGCCGCCGTGGACGAGAGGGGTCCCACGCCATGAGGAGCGACCAGCGGAAGGCCCGGCGCGACCGCGGCCAGGCCGCCATCGAGTACCTCGGGTTCCTCCCCGTCCTGCTCATCGTGGGGCTCGCCGGGCTCCAGCTCGGCGTCGCCGCGTACGCCGCCCAGCAGGCGGGCACGGCGGCCCGGGCGGCCGCCCGGGCCGCCACCAGCGACGCGGACGACGCCCCCGACCCGAGCGCGGCCGGCCGTGCGGCCGCGAGCTGGGCCACCCGGGTCGACGTCGTGCGCCGAGGGGGAGAGGTCGTCGCCACCGTCCGCGTCCGCATCCCCCAGGTCGTCCCCTTCTGGAGCTTCGACCCCGTCGAGAAGTCCGCCACCATGCCCCTGTCCGAGGCGTCCGACGAGGAGGACCTGCCATGAGCCTGCGTGCCCGGATCAGCGCCCCCGAGGAGAAGGCCACGGGCGGGGGCCGGGAGGACGGCCATCTCGTCGCCGCCTTCCGGGCCAAGCTCCTGGAGGAGATCGACCTCACCGAGATGTCCGCGCTCGCGGCGGCCGAGCGGCGGGCCCGCCTGGAGCGCGTCCTCGGACACATCATCAGCCGCGAGGGCCCGGTCCTCTCCACCGCCGAGCGGGCGCAGCTGATCCGCCGGGTCGTGGACGAGGCCCTCGGCCTCGGCGTGCTCGAACCGCTCCTCGAAGACGCCTCCATCACGGAGATCATGGTCAACGGCCCCGACCAGATCTTCATCGAGCGCGGCGGCCGCGTCGAACTCCTCCCGCTCCGCTTCGCCTCCCACGAGCAGCTGATGCAGACGATCGAGCGGATCGTCTCCACCGTCAACCGGCGCGTCGACGAGTCGAACCCGATGGTCGACGCCCGGCTCCCCTCCGGCGAGCGCGTCAACGTGATCATCCCGCCGCTCTCCCTGACCGGGGCCACGCTCACGATCCGCCGCTTCCCCCGGGCGTACACGCTCCACGAGATGATCGGCCTCGGCTCCCTCGACGAGCAGATGCTGCTCCTGCTCTCCGGGCTCGTGCAGGCCAAGTTCAACCTGATCGTCTCCGGCGCCACCGGCACCGGGAAGACGACCCTCCTCAACGCGCTCTCCGGCCTCGTCCCGGACGGCGAGCGGATCATCACCATCGAGGACTCGGCCGAACTCCAGCTCCAGCAGTCCCACGTCATCCGCCTGGAGGCCCGCCCGCCCAACATCGAGGGCCGCGGGGCCGTCTCCATCCGGGACCTCGTCCGCAACTCCCTGCGCATGCGCCCCGACCGCATCATCGTCGGCGAGGTCCGCGGCGGCGAGACCCTCGACATGCTCCAGGCGATGTCCACCGGCCACGACGGCTCGCTCGCCACCGTCCACGCCAACTCGGCCGAGGACGCCCTGATGCGGCTCCAGACCCTGGCCTCGATGTCCGAGGTGAAGGTGCCGTTCGAGGCGCTCCGCGACCAGATCAACAGCGCGGTCGACGTCCTGGTCCAGCTCACCCGGCACCCGGACGGCACGCGCCGCGTCACCGAGATCTCCGTCCTCGCCTCGCACGGCCGGGAACGCTTCCTGCTGGCCACGGTCTGCCGCTTCGAGGCGCAGCCGGTCGCGGCCGACGGACGGGTGTACGGGAGGTTCACGTACCACCCGCTGCCCCGGCGCGTGGCCGAACGGCTCTACCTGGCGGGCCAGCCGATCCCGCAGGCGTTCGGCGTGGCGGCGACGGACGCCCACCTGGCCACCCGAGAGGCGGAGTGATGACCGAAGCCCACATGCCCACCGGAGGCGCAGTGACGATGACGGACCCGACCTGGCTGCCGGGGGAGCGGTGGACGACGGACCCCACGTGGCGCCCGGGAGAGCGCTGGACGACGGACCCGACGTGGCGCCCGGGGGAGGGGCGATGACGACCGCTCCGACCCGGCTGCGGGATGAGCGCTGGACGACGACCGCTCCGACCCGGCTGCGGGATGAGCGCTGGACGACGACCGCTCCGACCCGGCTGCGGGATGAGCGCTGGACGACGACCGATCCCACCTGGCTGCCGGGGGAGCGGCGGACGACGACGGACCCGACCTGGCGACCCGAGGCGCGGCGATGACGACGGACCCCTTCTGGCTGACGGTGGGCGTGGCGCTGCTCGCCTGCGTCCTGGGCGTCGTCGGCGTCCAGCTGTACGCGAGCGGGGCCCGCCGCCACGCCGCCCTCGTCGCCCGGCTCGACGAGAGCGGCGAACCGGAGGCCGTGACCGGCCGCCGCAGACGCCGCTTCCGGGGGATCGACCGGCGCGTACGGAAGACCGCCCTCGGCCGGAGACTGGAACTGCGGATCGCGGCGACCGGCCTCGACATCACGCCCGGCGAGTTCACGGTGGGCCTCGCGGCGACCGTGGCGGTCCTCTGGGTCGTGGGACAGGCGGCGCTGTCCCCGTTCTTCGGCCCGATCTGCGGACTCCTCGGCATCTGGGTCGCCGTGGGGTTCCTCAACTGGCAGCGCCAGAAGCGGATCGAGAAGTTCATCAACCAGCTCCCCGAGCTCTCCCGCATCCTGGCCAACGCCACGCAGGCCGGCCTCGCCCTCCGGATGGCCCTGAGCCTGGCCGCCGACGAGCTGGAGGCGCCGGCGGGCGACGAGCTGGAGAAGGTGGCACAGCAGTTGGCGGTCGGCACCAGCCTCGACGACGCCCTCGGGGAGCTCGCCGAACGCCTCCCCTCCCGAGAACTCGTCGTCCTCGTCACCACCCTCGTCCTCGCCAACCGGGCCGGCGGCACCGTCGTCTCCTCCCTGCGGAACCTCACCGAGACCCTGGAGGAGCGCAAGGAGACCCGGCGCGAGGTCCGCACCCAGCTCTCCCAGGTGAGCATGACCGCGTACTCCGTGCCGGTCATCGGCGTCGGCTCGCTCCTGCTGATCGACAACATGCAGCCGGGGGCACTGGACCGCATGACGGCCTCGGGCATCGGGCAGTTCGCCGTCGTGACGGCGTTCGCCCTGTACGTGGTCGGCTTCGCCGTCATCCGCCGCTTCTCGAAGATCGACGTGTAAGGGGCCGCGTGATGGACCTCCTCCTCGCCCTCCTCGCGGGCCTCGCCGTCGCCGGCTTCGCGTACGGCCTGCGCCTCTACCGGGCCGACGCGAAGCTCCCCGACGACCTCAAACTGGCCCTGGAGGTCGGCGCCACCCGCACGGGAGCCGTCGACTCGGCCGTCGACCGCCTGGGCATGCGCTGGTCGCCGACGGTGCTCCGGCTGATGGGCCCGAAGCGGGTGAACGCCGTCCGCCGCCGGATCGACCTGGCGGGCAACCCGGGCGGCCTGACCATCGACCGGTACGGGGCGAGGCGGGCGGTCTACGGCTTCCTGGGCGGCCTCGGCGGCCTGGTCATGCTGAGCAAGGGCTCGTACGTGACGGCCCTGCTGCTGCTCGCGTTCGGCGCGTTCTGGACGGAGGTGGGGATCTGGTCGGCGGTCAGGATCCGCAAGGACCAGATCGAACGCACCCTGCCGGACTTCCTGGACGTCCTGGCCGTCGTGGTCTCGGCGGGCCTCGGCTTCCGGCAGGCGCTGGAACGGGTCGCGGAGAAGTACGAGGGCCCGTGGTCCGACGAACTCCGCATCACGCTCCGCCAGATGGACATGGGCGTCAGCCGGCGGCAGGCCTTCGACGAACTGCGGCGCCGCAACGACTCGGAGCAGGTGGCGCAGTTCGTCACGGCGCTGCAGCAGGGCGAGGAGCTGGGAGCGCCGATCGTCGACACGCTGATCCAGATCGCCAACGACATGCGGCGCACGGACGCGCAGAACGCCCGCCGCAAGGCGGCGAAGGCGGTCCCGAAGGCGACGATGGTGATCACGACCCTGATGGTCCCGGCGACCATGATCCTGCTCGGCGCGGGCCTGTTCCTGGGCACGGGGACGGACTTCGGGTCGGTGACCGGCGAATGAGCGCGGTGACATATTCGGGGGAAACGGTTTCGGGCGCGCAACCCGATGTGCCAGAGTGCGGACTGAGTGTGAGGGGGGTGGAGCCGATGGACCGGATCGCCGCGACCCGCGCCAACCGGCCCACCCGATGACGGGCCCCTGTCCGCCGACCCGCGCGTCGGCGTACGGTGCCCAGGCGCAGGCGTCCGAACGCGGAGGGGACCACGATGAACGACGCGATGCTGAAGGCCCTGACGAAGGGCCGCGTGAAGCTGACCGACTGGACGACCCGCAGAGCGGGGGACCGGGGTCAGACGGCGGTGGAGTATCTGGGGATCATCGTGGTGGTGGTGGCGATCGTGGTGGCGATCACCGGTACGGACATCGGTACGTCAATCATGAATGCGATTCGCCAGAAGATCTCCGAGCTTACCGGCAGCTAGTAGGGTGCACCGGGCTTCGCGGCGATGAGGGGCAGGCGTTTCCCGTCTATATCGCGGTCATTGCGGGTCTCTTGTTTCTGGCGTTTGCCTACTTCCTGGTGGGGGAGGCAGCCTTGACAAGGAACAGCGCCCAGACCGCAGCGGACGCAGCAGCCCTCGCCGCGGCTCAGGACGCCCGGGACCAGCTGCGGGACGGCTGGATCGAAGTGATTCTCGATCCTGAGCAGTGGGGTGGTTTCCTTCGGGGCGTTGCGTATGTCGATGCGTCAGCCTGTCAACGAGCAGGGGAGTTCGCGGTTCGAAACGGGGCGGCGCTCTCGGGCAGCGAATGTGTACCTCTCGCCACCGGCGAGCATGGTTTTAAGGTAACCGTAATCACAACGGGGCGAGAGTCGCATCACGCAACAGCGTCAGCTGAAGCAGTACTTGAGCCGCGTTGCACCTTCGACGCGCCAGATCCCACTCCGGATCCTTCGGATCCCACGCCGAATCCCACGCCTACGAGCCCTGATGAGGGCGACGGAGAGCCCGACGATGAGGAACCCGTAGTCGGCCTCATCTGCGATGGTGAGCCATGGGTGATCGATCCTGACAGCCCCACTCTCCCCGGCGCCGCTGATCTCTTCAGAGTCCGACTGTCGGACTGACCCGCGACGAGCAAAGGAAGCACGCTTCATGAACGCGCGCTACGCAAGGACGATCCGCAGAGGGGTGATCGCCGTCACGATCACGTCCGTGGCATTCTTCGTGTCGGGGTGCGGCGCCGAGGAGAAGCCCAGCGAGAACAAGCCCGCCTCAAGGAGTGCCGCGCCTCAGCGGGGAGCATCAGCCACTCAGGGGTCACAAGAGTCCGCGGAACCCGCGGAGACGTTGGCACTTATCAAGGGGCAAAAGGGTGTGGAACTCGTCATCAATTCCGCCGAGCGCGACCCGGGCGGCTTCCTCACCATCAAGGGACAGCTGAAGAATTCCTCCGGTTCCTCCGTTCTTCTTCCCGTGGAGATCAGGGGGGATGAGACGGAAGTCATCAAACACGGCTTGACATTGGGCGGCGCCACGCTCGTCGACTCGGTGGGAAAGAAGCGGTACTACGTCCTGCGTGACACAGACGGGCGACCTCTGACCACCACAGGGCTCGACAGCATCGGTCCCGGCAAGTCGGTCGACGTCTTCCTGCAATTCCCCGCACCCCCCGCCTCCACCACCGAAGTGAGCTTCCAGCTCCCCACCTTCGAACCCGCCACCCTCAAGCTCTCCTGAGGCGACCCCATGACGACGACGAGAAACCGCCGCCTCGCCTCCCTCCTGCTCGTGTGCGTGGCCCTGGGGCCGTTCGCCGGGCCGTCGGCGTATGCCGAGGACGGGCCCGGGCCCGCCGGTACCTCCTCGCCCCCGCCCGTCATCGATCCCGACTCCCCGGGGCTGATGCTTCCCGACGGGGCCACCCTCGCCCCCGCCAAGGTGCTCGACATCAAGCAGATCGTCGAGGAGGAGGGCGGGCAGGAGCGCCGGCAGGACACGAACGTGGACGTGACGTTCGCGCTGCAGGCCGAGGTGCTGTTCCCGAAGAACAGCGCCAAGCTCTCGCCCGACGCCACCGCCCGCATCGCCGCCATCGCCGCCGAGATCGGCAGGATGGGGTCCGGACGGGTCCGGGTGTTCGGGTTCACCGACAACCTGGGGACGTACGAGCACGGGCTCAAGCTGTCGAAGGAGCGGGCCGTGGCCGTGCAGCAGGTGCTGGCGCGTGCCCTCGACCCGGGGACGGCCTTCGACATCCGCGGGTACAGCGAGGACTACCCGATCGCCGACAACCGCACGGAGGAGGGCCGGAAGAAGAACCGGCGCGTCGAGATCTCCTTCCCCCGGACCACCGCCCCCGCCGCCACCCCCGCCCCCTAGAGCGCCAGCGCCGCCCGGACCGTCGCCGTCATGCGGTCCGGGTGGCGGAAGACCTCCCCGGCCGTGAAGCGCAGCACGCGGCGGACCTCCGGGCAGGACTGGAGTGCGTTGAAGCGGGCGACGTCCCGTTCGTGGGCCCGGCGGGTGCCGTGGAAGGCGTGGCCCTCGATCTCCACCGCCAGGCCTTCCGCCCGGAAGAGGAAGTCGGGGCGCAGCGGCTTCCCGGCCGCCGTGAGCAGGGTCGGCTGGGATTCGGGGGTCAGGGCCGCGTCCCGTATCCGGAGCCGGGCGACCGTCTCCGCGGGGGAGCCCGACGCCGGTTCGGTCAGCCGGAGCCAGGCCCGGGCGCGGGCCGCTCCCCGCCGGGGCGCCGCGAGTTCGGCGGCGAGGTCCTCGTGGCGGACGAGCGCCTCGCGCCGCACTCCTTCGACCGCCCGCCGCGCGAGCGCCGAGTCCGCGACGACCACCGCCTCCTCCCGGGTCGCCGCGGCCCGTATCAGGTCGCCGACCGTCCGCGCCGGCGTCGTCGTCCGCAGACCGCGCCGGACGGACCGGTCCCCGTCCGTCAGGAAGGCCGTGGTGTGGATCCGTATCAGGTCACCCCGTGCCGGCCTGGCCGGCGGCGGCGCCGTGAAGTCGAGGCGCCGCGGCGGGGACTCCCCGCCCAGTACCTCGATGCGGTGCAGCCGCGCCGCCGTCCCGTGACTGCAGACCAGCTCCGGGCGCAGGAGCTGGAGGGCCGTCGCCCTCAGCCGCCAGTCCACCTCCCTCCCCGGGGCCGCCCAGGCGCCCCGGCAGATCCGCTGCCAGCCGTCCCGGCGCAGCCGTCCGGCCAGCCGGCCCGGCGGCCAGCCCGCCGCGACCGCCCAGACCGTCAGGAGGACCCCGCCCCTGGCGAGGATCGCCAACTCGTACATACGCCCAACGATCCACGGAAGGGGGACACTTCGCACCCCCTGTGGAAAACCCGGCGAAAGACGTCGCCAGGAAAGCGTAAATCCGGCGGGACAACCCTCTTCGGCGGGAGCATTCTGGACAGATGACGGCGACCCCGAGCACGAGCCCGAACCTCACTTCCGGCGTCCAGTTGGTGAGTGATCTCGTCACCCGGATCCCCGAGTTCCGGGGAGCGTACGAGACCCATGTCTTCCATCAGGGCGGTGTCCTGCCGCACGTGTTCTTCTGGGACGTCGTCCAGGACACCGTCCGGTCCTTCCTCGGCGAGGCCCCCGGAGTCGCCGACTGGCGCCGGACGCTCGACTTCCTGGAGGAGCAGAGCGCGCGCGGCGTCCTCGGCATCGACGAGGTCATCGTCACGTCCTTCCTCGGCGACCTGCCCTCGCCGCAGGAGCCCGGGCACGCCATCGTCGAGCAGCTCGGTCCCGTCATGGCCGCGAAGTTCGTCCGGATAAGGCCTCTCGGGTGAGGCCGGTCCACGCCCCCGCATAATCGGACGCATGTTCCGGACCACCAGGCCCAGCGACCCCACCCTCCTCGCGGTCGGAGGCTACGCCGCCACCCGCCTCGTCGGCCTCGTCGTCCTCGCCGTCGCCGCCGCGGCGACCGGCGAGGACGGGCTGCACCGGCTCAAGGGGCGCTGGGACTCCGTCTGGTACGTCCGCGTCGCCGAGCACGGCTACGGGTACCAGGTCACCCTGCCGAACGGCGACGTCCACTCCGACCTCGCCTTCTTCCCGCTCCTCCCGGCCCTGGAGCGCGGTCTCTCCGCCGTCCTCCCCGTCGACGCGGCCACCGCGGGGCTCCTGGTCTCCTGGGCCGCGGGGCTCGCCGCCGCCTGGGGCATCGCGAAGTGCGGGGCCCACTTCGCGGGGCCGCGGGCCGGCGTCCTCCTCGCCGTCCTCTGGGGCGTGTATCCGACCGCGTTCGTCCAGTCCATGGCGTACACGGAGAGCCTGTTCACCGCTCTCGCCGCCTGGTCGCTGTACGCCGTGCTGCGCGGGCGCTGGGTCCTCGCCGGTGTCCTGTGCGCGGCGGCGGGGCTCACCCGGCCGACGGCCGCCGCGCTGATCGCGGCCCTCGGCGTCACCGCCCTCGTCGCCCTCGTGCGGGAACGGCGGCTGCCCGCGCGGACCGTGGCCGGGGTGCTGATCGCCCCGCTGGGCTGGCTGGCGTACGTCGCCTACGTCGGGGTCCGGGAGGGCGGCCCCACCGCCTACTTCGACGTGCAGGCCGCCTGGGGCAACTCCATCGACGGCGGTGTCGCCCTCGCCCTGTTCGTCGCGGGCCTGCCGTGGCCCGCCGCCCTCGGCCTGTGCGCGGCGCTCGCCCTGCTCGGCGGGCTGATCGCGCTCTGCGTGCGGCAGCGGCAGCCGCTTCCCCTGCTCGTCCACACGATCGGCGTCGTGTTCGTCTCCCTCGTCGGCGCCGCCTACTTCGGCTCCCGGCCGCGCCTGATGATGCCCGCCTTCGGGCTGCTGCTCCCGCCCGCCGTGGCGCTCGCGCGCGTGCGGACCCGTACGGCCGTGCCCGTCCTCGCCGGTCTCGCGCTCGCCTCCGGCGCGTACGGGGCGTTCACCCTGCTCGGTCCGGGGCCTCCGTGAGGTCCACGCGCACGCGTACTCCCGGTTCCAGACCCCACTCCGCCATCGCGCCCGCCTCCGCCTCCAGGACGTGCCGGCCGCGCGGCCGGATCATGCCGAGCCGCCCCGGCCGCATCGTCACCACGGACCGGACCGTGAAGGAGCCGTCCAGATGGGCGACGTCGATCGGGAACCGCATGCCGAAGGTGTGCACGCTGTTCGTCCGGACGATGAGCAGCGCCCCCGTGATCCCGTCCCGGCCCAGGAGGCCCCGCCGCCGCGCCCGGTACGAGGCCGCCACCTCCAGCGGGACGTCCAGGGCGGCCACCCCCAACGTCCCCGTCCCGTCCACCCATTTCCCCATGCGGCAGACCGTAGCGGCCCGGCCGCCTAGGGTCTCGTCCGTGTACGTCACGCTGATCGCCGTCGCCGCCCTGTGGGGGGCCGCCGTCGGGCTGCTCGTGCCCCGGGCGGCCTACCGGCTCGCCGTGGAACCGGGGGAGCCGTGGCGGGACCGCTGCCCCGCCGGGCACGTCCTGGCCGGGCCCGGGCGCGGCTGGCTCGGCGGTCCCGGGCGGCAGGGCTGCGCGACCACCGCGAGCCCGTTCGTCGCCCCGCTGCTCACCGCCCTGGTCTGTGCCGTGCTCGCCGCGGCCACCGGCGGGCCCCGGCCCGAGCTCGCGGTCTGGCTGCTCGGCGCGCCCTTCGCCGTCCTCCTCGCCTGTGTGGACGCGCGCGTGCACCGGCTCCCGGACGGCCTCACCCTGCCGCTCGCGGTCGCGGTCCCGCTGCTCCTCGGCGGCGCGGAACTCCTTCCGTACGACGCCGGGTCCTGGACGCAGGCGCTGCTCGGCGGGCTCGCCCTCGGCGGGGCCTATCTGGTGCTGTTCCTGATCAACCCGAGCGGGCTCGGCTTCGGCGACGTGAAGCTGGCGGTCCCCCTGGGCGCGGCCCTCGGCTGGTACGGCTGGGGCGTGCTCTTCGCCGGGGCCTTCGCGGGATTCCTCCTCGGCGCGGTGTACGGCCTGGGCATCGTCCTGCTGCGCCAGGCAGGGCGTTCCTCGGCGATCCCGTTCGGCCCCTTCATGCTGGGGGGCGGGCTGCTCGGCCTGCTCCTCGGCGCGTTCACCGCCCTGCCCTGAGGGCCGCCGCCGCACGGGGGCCGTCGCCGGTACGTACGGTCACGAGGCGGTCGCGCGGAGGGGGCGGGGCTCGCCGCCGCTGCCGCGAACCGTCGGCTGACCTGCCGGAAAGCCAGCCCGGCCGCTTCGTCGCGTCAACGCCGTGCCCGTGCCGGCCGGTCCCTCTTCGGAGGGACGGAACCCCGCCGCCACGCCGGGGCGCAAACCCGCCACGGGGCCTCGGAGCCCTTGTGCCGCTTGGGTTCCGGCGAATCCGGGGCGGTTCGTTCGGCGTACGTGGCGCGCAGGACGACTATCGAAGGGTTATGGTGGAAACCCCCCCTCGGGCCGGTCCGTATCCCCCCCACGGACCGGCCCGTTTTCTTGCCCCGGGCCGCTTGCGGGACCGGGGCGGGACGTGGGGCGACCGTCAGCCGCGACCGGCCCAGATGTTCGTGCCGGCGGTGTCGACGGCGAACGAGTCGATCTCCTTGAGCTCCTCGTCCGTGAGCGGCGCGCCCGCGAGCGCGGCCACGTTCTCCTCCAGCTGGGCGACGCTGGACGCGCCGATCAGCGCCGAGGTCATCCGCTCGTCCCGCAGCACCCACGACAGCGCCAGCTGGGCGAGGGACTGCCCGCGCCGCTCGGCGATGTCGGCGAGGCCGCGCAGGCGCCGCAGGACCTCCTCGGAGAGCAGGCCCGGGTCGAGGGACTTGCCCTGGGTGGCGCGCGAGCCCTCCGGGATGCCCTTCAGGTACTTGTTGGTGAGCAGGCCCTGGGCGAGCGGGACGAAGGAGATGCAGCCCATGCCGGCCGCCTCCAGGGTGTCCAGGAGGGCGTCCTCCTCGGTCCACCGGTTGATCATGGAGTACGAGGGCTGGTGGATGAGCGGACGGACGCCCATCTCCGTGAGGATCCGCGCGGCCTCGGCGGTCTGCTCGCTGTTGTACGAGGAGACGCCGACGTACAGCGCCTTGCCCTGCTGGACGGCGGAGGCCAGGGCCCCCATCGTCTCCTCCAGCGGGGTGTGCGGGTCGAAGCGGTGCGAGTAGAAGATGTCGACGTAGTCGAGGCCCATCCGGTTCAGGGAGGCGTCGAGCGAGGACAGCAGGTACTTGCGGGAGCCCCACTCGCCGTACGGCCCGGGGTGCATCAGGTACCCCGCCTTGGTGGAGACGATCAGCTCGTCCCGGTAGGGCGCGAAGTCCTGGGCGAAGATCTTGCCGAAGTTCAGCTCGGCGGAGCCGGGCGGCGGTCCGTAGTTGTTCGCCAGGTCGAAGTGGGTGACGCCGAGGTCGAAGGCGCGGCGCAGGATCGCGCGCTGGGAGTCGAGCGCGCGGTCGTCGCCGAAGTTGTGCCAGAGGCCGAGGGAGATCGCCGGCAGCTTGAGGCCGCTGCGGCCCGTGCGGCGGTACTCCATGGCGTCGTAACGGTCCGCGGAGGCGCGGTAGAGGGGGGAATCAGTCACGTATCTCTGCTTATCACGGACTTGTGACAGTCCCGGGCTGGGAGCTCGTCACCCCTCCGCAGTAGTGTGGCGGCTTCGGGGGGCCGACACTGCATGGAGGGGTAAAGAACAGTGAACCTGCGCGACCTGGTGTACGGGCTCTACGCACGCCGGGTGGAAGGCCGCCTCGACCACACCCAGGTGCCCAAGCACATCGGGGTCATCCTCGACGGGAACCGGCGCTGGGCCAAGGCGTCCGGCGGGACCCCCGAGCAGGGACACAAGGCCGGCGCGGACAAGATCCAGGAGCTGCTCGGCTGGTGTGCCGAGACGGACGTCGAGGTCGTCACGCTCTGGATGCTCTCCACGGACAACCTGAACCGCCCCGAGGAGCAGCTCGTCCCGCTGCTCGGCATCATCGAGAACGCGGTGCGCGCGCTGGCCGCCGACGGCCGCTGGCGGGTCCACCACGTCGGCACGATGGACCTGCTGCCCTCCCGCACCCAGACGGTGCTGAAGGAGGCCGAGGAGGCCACCCGCGGCAACACGGGGATACTCGTGAACGTCGCGGTGGGCTACGGCGGGCGTCAGGAGATCGCGGACGCGGTCCGCTCGCTGCTCCTGGAGCACGCGGAGCGGGGGACGAGCTTCGAGGAGCTCGCCGAGATCGTCGACGTCGAGCACATCTCGGAGCACCTGTACACGCGGGGTCAGCCCGACCCGGACCTGGTGATCCGCACCAGCGGCGAGCAGCGGCTGTCCGGTTTCATGCTGTGGCAGAGCGCCCACTCGGAGTACTACTTCTGCGAGGTCCACTGGCCTGCCTTCCGGAAGGTGGACTTCCTGCGCGCGCTGCGGGACTACGCGGCCCGGCACCGTCGTTACGGGACCTGACGGCCACGAGACCCCCTCCGGGCGATCCCGGTCGGAACCGATCACCTGGTGTTCATGAACACGTCGTCATATGCCATGGCATGGCAGAGGGTGTTCGAGGGCATATCCCTGTTGAAGTGAGCGGCACGGAGACCGCCACCCGGGAGGCCCCTTGCACCAGGACGACCGTGCGGGACAAGCACGGGAGAAGCGGAGGGCCGTGGTTCGGCCCGCGCATCGCGGCCTGAGCCCGGTCCCATTCCGCAGCGACACCGGTTCCGTCGCACCCCGACCTCACAGGGGTCTTCAGAGGGGGTCTGTCCTTCCGTGGTGACCAGCACGAAGCGCCGCCTTTCCGACCGGCGCACCTATGTTCTCGACACCAGCGTCCTGCTGGCCGACCCCAACGCCGTCTCGCGCTTCGAGGAGCACGAGGTGGTGCTCCCCATCGTCGTGGTGACGGAGCTTGAGGCCAAGCGGCACCATCCCGAACTCGGCTACTTCGCCCGGCAGGCGCTGCGCCTGCTCGACGACTTCCGGGTCCGGTACGGACGCCTCGACGCCCCGCTCCCCATCGGGGACCTGGGCGGCACCCTGCGTGTCGAACTCAACCACTCCGACCCCGGCGTCCTGCCCGCCGGGTACAGGTCGGGGGACAACGACTCACGGATCCTCGCGGTCGCGCGCAACCTCCAGGCGGAGGGGTACGACGTCACGGTCGTCTCCAAGGACCTGCCGCTGCGCATCAAGGCCTCCTCGGTCGGGCTCCTCGCCGAGGAGTACCGCGCCGAACTCGCCATCACGGACGCCAACGGCTGGACCGGGATGTCCGAGCTGGCCCTCTCCGGGGAGCAGGTGGACCTGCTCTACGACCAGGACTCGCTGTACGTGCCGGAGGCCGTGGAGCTCCCGGTCCACACGGGCCTGGTGCTCCAGTCCGAGCGCGGCAAGGCGCTCGGGCGGGTGACCTCCGAGGGGAACGTGCGGCTCGTCCGCGGCGACCGGGAGGCCTTCGGGCTCCGCGGCCGCAGCGCCGAGCAGCGGATCGCGCTCGACCTGCTGCTCGACCCGGACGTCGGCATCATCTCCATGGGCGGCCGGGCCGGCACCGGCAAGTCCGCGCTCGCGCTCTGCGCGGGCCTGGAGGCGGTCCTGGAGCGCCGTCAGCACCAGAAGGTGATGGTCTTCCGTCCGCTGTACGCGGTCGGCGGCCAGGAGCTGGGGTACCTGCCGGGCAGCGAGGCCGAGAAGATGAGCCCGTGGGCGCAGGCCGTCTTCGACACGCTGTCCTCGGTCGCGGGCCGGGAGGTCATCGAGGAGGTGCTCGGCCGAGGGATGCTGGAGGTCCTGCCGCTCACCCACATCCGGGGCCGCTCCCTCCACGACGCCTTCGTCATCGTGGACGAGGCCCAGTCCCTCGAGCGGAACGTCCTGCTGACCGTTCTGTCCCGTATCGGTGCGAATTCGCGGGTCGTGCTGACCCATGACGTCGCCCAGCGCGACAACCTCCGGGTCGGCCGGTACGACGGAGTCGTCGCCGTCATCGAGAAGCTGAAGGGGCATCCGCTCTTCGCCCACGTCACCCTCACCCGCTCCGAGCGCTCCCCGATCGCCGCGCTCGTGACCGAGATGCTGGAGGACGTCCAGATCTGACCGATTCGCACCCGTCCGTACGGGTAAGGAAGTTGACGCCGCCCGGCAGAGCGCAGGAGCTTAGCCGGGCGGCGTCGCGCTGTCGCCCCCATCCGCCAAATCCCGTGCGTCCACCCAGGTGTGAGCTTTCACACGCAACACGGAATTGCCTTGCGGTGTCGCCGTCCGGCAGAGTCTTGCTTCCGTCAGGCCCCGCATACGGCACACGTGCACCCTCAGGGGTGCGCACCGCACCACACAACTCCACAGCCGTCGTCGTATGCCGCCCACAGCACCACGGGCCCGTGTCTTCTGTGACCCCGTACGTCGGAGACCAGTGCCAGGGGCAAGATTTCGCCCGCGTGGTCACCTGTGCGGGCGTGCTGGAAGGAAACCGTGTGAGCCGGATCTCGGTCCGGGGATTCGCGGTGGCTTCGGCCACTGCGGTCACCACTGTCGGCGCCATCGCCGGTGTCGCCTCGGGCAACGCCGCTCAGCCCTCGGACGACAACTTCGAGGCCACCGCGGCCGACACCACGCTGCTCGCGGACATCCCCGCGGGCGAGCAGGCCCAGGTACAGGTCTCGTCCCTCTCGGAGCAGGCCGACGTCCAGGCCGCCGCCGCGGACGCCGCCGCGAAGAAGTCCGCGGAGGAGACGGCACGCCTCCGCGCCGCCAAGGACGCCGAGGCGAAGAAGGAGGCCGCCGACAAGGCGGCCGCCGAGGCCAAGGCCGAGAAGGAGCGCAAGGAGGCCGAGGAGCGCGCCAGCCGTTCCTCCATCCGCAGCTCCACGTCCTTCGCCGCGCAGGGTTCCTACAGCATCGCCGAGGTCCAGTCGATGGCCCGGCAGATGATGTCGGCCGACCAGTTCTCGTGCTTCAGCAACATCGTGGACCACGAGTCCGGCTGGAACTACCGCGCCACCAACCCGTCTTCGGGCGCCTACGGTCTCGTCCAGGCCCTCCCGGGCCACAAGATGGCCTCGGCCGGCGCCGACTGGCAGACCAACCCCGCCACCCAGATCAAGTGGGGCCTCAACTACATGGACGGCCGCTACGGCAGCCCGTGTGGCGCCTGGTCGTTCTGGCAGGCCAACCACTGGTACTAGGCCGCGTGGTCCGGGGGCGCCTCCGAACCCCCGGTGCCGGCATGCTCAACCTCCGGGAGCCCCTCACCGTCCTAAGGTGAGGGGCTTCCTGCGTGTAGGTTCGTAGGCCCCACGGGCTCCCGGGGGAGCGAGCGGGAAGAGTCGGCGGGGGGAAGAAGGAAGAGATGTCCAGAGTGCCAGGATGGCTGAGCCGGCTGGGCGAGAGCCTGAGCCGCATGGGTGAGCGCCTCGACGAGCGCCGGGCCGAGGCGGAACGGGACGATCCGCTCGGACCGCCGTACGGACCCCCTCGCGACGCCCCGAGCCCCGCACCCGTCCGGCCGGACGTCGACCCGGACACGGCCACGCCCCTTCCGGACCCCGAGGCCGCCACCGACCCGGGCCTCTCCGTCCCCGCGCCCCCCTCGTACGCCCCGGCCGTCGCCGCCCGCCCCGACCCCGTCGCCGCCATCCCCTGGGGCATGCGCGTGGCCGCCGAGGCGGGCTGGCGGCTGCTCGTCCTCGCCGGCACCGTCTGGGTGCTGATGAAGGTGATCAGCTCGGTGCAGCTGGTCGTCCTCGCCTTCGTCGCCGCGCTCCTCGTCACCGCCCTGCTCCAGCCCACCGTCGCCATGCTGCGCCGCAAGGGCCTGCCCCGGGGCCTCGCCACCGCCGTCACCGCCGTCTCCGGCTTCGTCGTCATGGGCCTGGTCGGCTGGTTCGTGGTCTGGCAGGTCATGGACAACGTCGACAACCTGTCCGACCGCGTCAAGGACGGCATCGAGGAGCTCAAGCACTGGCTGCTCGACAGTCCGTTCCACGTCACCGAGCAGCAGATCAACGACATCGCCAAGAACCTCAGCGAGGCCATCGGCGCCAACGCCGAGCAGATCACCTCCGCCGGACTCCAGGGCGTCACCGTCATCGTGGAGGCCATGACCGGCATCCTGCTGGCCATGTTCTGCACCCTCTTCCTGCTCTACGACGGGAAGAAGGTCTGGGAGTGGACGCTCAAGCTGGTGCCCGCCCAGGCCCGGCCCGGCGTCGCCGGCGCGGGACCGCGCGCCTGGCGCACCCTCACCGCCTACGTCCGCGGCACCGTCCTCGTCGCCCTCATCGACGCCGTCTTCATCGGCCTCGGGCTCTGGTTCCTGGAAGTCCCGATGGCCGTCCCGCTCGCCGTCTTCATCTTCCTCTTCGCCTTCATCCCGCTGGTCGGCGCGGTCATCTCCGGAGCCCTCGCCTGCGTCGTCGCCCTCGTCACCAACGGCGTGTTCACCGCCCTCATGGTGCTCGTCGTCGTGCTCGCCGTGCAGCAGATCGAAGGCCACGTCCTCCAGCCGTTCATCCTCGGCCGGGCCGTCCGCGTCCACCCCCTCGCCGT
The DNA here is from genome assembly GCF_042874095.1 of Streptomyces sp. NPDC004266. Taxonomy (NCBI): domain Bacteria; kingdom Bacillati; phylum Actinomycetota; class Actinomycetes; order Kitasatosporales; family Streptomycetaceae; genus Streptomyces; species Streptomyces sp. NPDC004266. The sequence goes on along the minus strand of NZ_JBIAMM010000004.1, from coordinate 329,590 downwards.
CGTCCTCGCCGTCGCCGCCGGCGGCCTCACCGCCGGGATCGGCGGCGCCGTCGTCGCCGTGCCGCTGGTCGCCGTCCTCAACACGGTGGTCGGCTACCTGCGCGCGTACAGCACCGAACAGGCCCTGCGCAGCACCCCGGAGCCGCGCGGCGCGACGGCCTTCGCGGTCGCGCCGGTCCCGGCCCCGGGCGCCGGCGCGGGGGAGGGCGAGTGATCTCGGAACCGGAGCTCGTGGGCGGCGAGGAGTTCGACGCTCCCGAGGTGCTCACCGACGTCCCGCCGCCCCGTCCGCCGCGCCCGCCCCGGGCCCGCCGCCCCTGGCTGTGGGCGCTCGGCGGCGCGGTGCTCGCCTCGGCGGTGTGGGGCGGCGGCCTCTACGCGTACCAGCAGCGGCAGGATCCGGGGCCCGACCTGGGCGGATACCGGGACGCCGAGGACTTCTGCCGCACGCTCCGGCTGAAGGCGCTCGAAGGCGTCCTGGGGAAGCCCGGGCAGGACGGCGACGGCGAGTCCATCAAGGACCCGGCCCTGTTCCGGGTCGGGTGCTCGATCACCTTCGGCCCCCCGGACGAGGGGTACAGCGCCTCGGTCACGTACACCCTGCACAAGGAGGCGGACCCCGGCCCCGAGTTCGCGCCGAAGAACAACCACGGCGGGACCATGCAGCCCGTCGACGGCCTGGGCGAGCAGGCCTTCTTCGAGCAGTCGGGGAACGAGGGGGCACAGCTGGTCGTCCTCGACGGGCAGGCGGAGTTCGAGCTCAGCATCTGGTCGCAGTACGACTACGACTCCAGCACGGGGCAGGCGACCGCGAACACCCGGGAGATCGACCTCTCCGGGATCGACGTCCCCATGACCCAGGACCTGCTGGCGCTGATGGAGGCGCTCAAGAAGTGACGGAAGGGCCCCGGGGCGCGAAGCCCCGGGGCCCTTCTCGTACGGCTCGGACCTACTCGGCGAGCACGGCCTCCGCGTCCAGCGTGACGCCGACCGCCTGGATCACCGCGGCGATCTTCACGGCCTCCTGGATCGTGGCGCGGTCGACACCGGCCTGGCGCAGGACCTGCTCGTGCGAGTCCAGGCACTGGCCGCAGCCGTTGATCGCGGAGACGGCCAGCGACCACAGCTCGAAGTCGACCTTCTCGACGCCCGGGTTGCCGATGACGTTCATCCGCAGACCGGCGCGCATCGTCCCGTACTCGGGGTCCGACAGCAGGTGCCGGGTCCGGTAGAAGACGTTGTTCATCGCCATGATCGCGGCGGCGGACTTGACGGCCTGGTACGCCTCGGGCTTCAGGTTCGCCTGGGCCTCCGGCTCCAGCTCCCTGAGCACCTTCGGCGAGCGCGAGGCGATCGCACAGGCGAGGACGGTGCCCCACAGCTGCTGCTGCGGAAGGTCGCTGTTGCCGATGACCGAACCGAGGTTCAGCTTCAGGTCCTTGGCGAAGTCCGGTATGGCGGACTTCAGTTCGTCGAGAGCCATGTCGGATCCGCCCTTACTCGCCGGCGAGGAGGGCGGCGGCGTCGAGGGTGCTCTCGCCCTTGTTCCAGTTGCACGGGCACAGCTCGTCGGTCTGCAGCGCGTCGAGGACCCGCAGGACCTCCTTGGGGTTACGGCCGACGGAGCCGGCGGTCACCATGGTGAACTGGATCTCGTTGTTCGGGTCGACGATGAAGACGGCGCGCTGGGCGAAGCCGTCCTCGCCGCGGACGCCGCAGTCGCTCATGAGCTCGTGCTTCGAGTCGGCCAGCATCGGGAAGGGCAGGTCACGCAGGTCGGCGTGGTCCTTGCGCCAGGCGTGGTGCACGAACTCGGAGTCGCCGGAGACGCCGAGGATCTGCGCGTCGCGGTCGGCGAACTCGTCGTTCAGCTTGCCGAAGGCGGCGATCTCGGTCGGGCAGACGAAGGTGAAGTCCTTCGGCCAGAAGAACACCACGCGCCACTTGCCCTCGTAGGACTTGTGGTCGATCTGCGCGAACTCCTTGCCGCTCTCCAGCGACACGCAGGCGGTCAGGTCGTAGGCGGGGAACTTGTCACCGACAGTGAGCACACGCTCTCCTTGCAGGCAGGAAGGGTCCCTTTTGGGGTCTTCCATGGGGGTTGGACGGCTCACAGCATGGCACGGAGTGCATTGATCAGTGAAATAGCTAGAGTGGGTCGTGTTGATCGAAGGTGGTTATCAGTGGCATCCCCGTACAGCCCCCCGCACGGCCCGCACCGAGGCAAACAGCCCAGCCTCTCCCAGCTCAGAGCCTTCGCGGCGGTCGCCGAGCATCTGCACTTCCGCGACGCGGCGGCCGCCATCGGGATGAGCCAGCCCGCCCTTTCGGGCGCGGTTTCGGCTCTCGAAGAGGCACTCGGTGTCCAGCTCCTCGAGCGTACGACGCGGAGGGTGCTGCTCTCGCCCGCGGGGGAGCGGCTCGCGGTCCGCGCCCGGACCGTCCTCGACGCGGTGGCGGAGCTGGTGGAGGAGGCGGAGGCCGCCCGGGCCCCCTTCACCGGCGTCCTGCGGCTCGGCGTGATCCCGACCGTCGCCCCCTATCTGCTGCCCACCGTCCTGCGGCTCGTCCACCGCCGCTGGCCCGAGCTCGACCTCCAGGTCCACGAGGAGCAGACCTCCTCGCTCCTGGAGGGACTCGCGGCCGGCCGGCTCGACCTGCTGCTGCTCGCCGTGCCGCTCGGAGTGCCCGGCGTCACCGAACTCCCCCTCTTCGACGAGGACTTCGTCCTGGTCGCCCCGGAGGGGCACCCGCTGGCCGGACGGGACGACATCCCGCGCGAGGCCCTCAAGGAGCTCCGGCTGCTGCTCCTCGACGAGGGGCACTGCCTGCGCGACCAGGCCCTCGACATCTGCCGGGAGGCCGGGCGCACCGAGGGCGCCGAGGTCACCACCACCGCCGCCGGACTCGCCACCCTGGTCCAGCTCGTCGCGGGCGGCCTCGGGGTGACCCTGCTGCCCCGCACCGCCGTGGCCGTCGAGACCGCCCGCAACCCCGCCCTGTGGACGGGGCGGTTCGCCGAACCGGCGCCCTCGCGGCGGATCGCCCTCGCGATGCGGACGGGCACGGCCCGGCACGCCGAGTTCGAGGAGCTCGCGGAGGCGCTGCGCGGGGCGATGAGCGGGCTCCCGGTGCGGGTGACCTCGTACGCGTGAGGGGCGGCGGTTCCCGACACCCCCCGGTGCCGGGAACCGCCGCCCCTCGTACACGCGATCGGCGGGTTACTCCGTGCGCAGCCCGTCCGCCCGCATCAGCCGCCACAGCACCGGCATGCTCAGCAGCGTCACGGCCGCGATCAGCCCGAGGCCGATCCCGACCACCGGCAGGAAGCTCCACCAGTCCTGGACGGGCTGCCCGCCCATCTTCAGGAGGACCACCCCGAGGCCGAGGCCGCCCGCCACGGACAGCGCGATGCCGAGGAGGATCGGCACCGCCGTCTGCCACAGCACCGACCAGCCCAGGGTCGAGCGCCGGGTGCCGAAGGCGACCAGCGAGGAGAGCAGCCGCTTGCGGTCCCTGAGCTGTTCCAGGGTCGCGACCAGCAGCGAGGCCGCCACCAGGAGCATCGTCAGGGTGGAGCCGACGAGGATGCCGGTGCGGACGCTGGAGAACGCCGCGTCCCGCTCGGTGTCCTTCAGGGTGCGCACCCAGGAGGTCGGGTCGATGGCGTCCGCCGTGTTCCGCACCCGGTCGGCGGCGTCCGGCACCGTCGGGTCGAGCCGGACCATGGCCACGGCCTCGGGCTCGTCGAGCGGGAGCGCGCCGATCGCCGACGGGGTCGCGAGGACGCCGTACTCGTACATGCCCGTCGGGTCGGGGCGGGAGTCGACGACCCTGGCCGTGGCGGGGATGCGCCACTGCGGCAGCGGGGTGCCCTTCGGGGGCTTCGGCGCGCTCGGGTGCGGATGCGGGTCGCGCAGGGCGACCGTGGCGCCGGGGCGGGCGGCCCTGGTGACGAACGTGTCGTCCGGGTTGCCCTGGGCGCCGTGCGCGAGGAAGACGAAGACGTCGCCGTCCGCGCAGGAGGGGAGGGTGGCGAACTCCCGGAGGGAGGCGCAGTCGCCGACCCGGAGCGAGACCATCGGGGAGAACTCCTCGCCCGCCTTCAGCGGTCCGGCTCGCCACACGTGCGATTCGACGACGCCGATCGCTCCGCTCACGCCCTCGGTCCGCTCGAAGCGGTCGATGATCCCGCGGGCCTCGGCCGCGGTCCCGGCGTCGGCGCCGATCGCGATCTGGGCGCGCGTGGTGTCCTCGCCGCTGATCCGCGTGAACTCGGTCTCCATGGCCTGGAAGAGCATCTGGAGCGCGATCGCCCCGGTCGCCGCGACGACGATGCCGCTGACCGCGCGGGCCGCGGTGCCGCTGCTCAACTGGAGCCTGCGGACCGCGAGCTGCCAGGCCACCGGTCCGCCGCGCAGCCGCTTCACGCCGGCCTCGACGAGCCACGGCAGCAGCGTGGTGAGGCCGACGAGGGCGAGCGTGGTGCCGGTCACGACGCCCACGGCGTCGATGCTGGTCTCCGACATCCGCACCTCGCCGACGAGCGGGACGAGGAAGGCCGCGCCGGCCGCGAGGAGCAGCAGCCGCCACCAGAGCCGGCGGCGCCGCGGGGCGGAGGTCCGCACGACGCCCAGCGGTTCGATCGCCACTCCGCGCAGGGCGAAGAGGGTGACCACGACCGAGGCGACCGGGACGACGGCGAGGACGAGCACGGCGAGGGCCGCCATCGGCACCACGTCGCCGGGATAGGCGTTGACGTCCCAGATGGTGAAGACGCCCGCGAACTGCCGGGCCGCCGCGAAGAGTCCGAGGCCCACGAGGAGCCCGAGCAGCGCGCCCGCGAGGGACTCGCCGGCCGCGATCCGCCGGGTCATGGCGGTGTCCGCGCCGATCAGCCGGAGCGCCGCGAGCCGCCGGTCGCGCTGCTCGCCGCCGAAGCGGACGGCGGTCGCGATGAAGACGAGCACCGGCAGGAGCAGGACGACGCAGGCGACGACGACGAGGAGGATCAGGAAGGCGTTCATCGGCTCCTCGGGCACCGACCAGCCGTAGCGCGTGCCGCGTCCGTCGAGGTTCTCGGCGCTGAGGAAGTCGACGTGGGCGACGTACCGCAGTTCGGCGGGGCCGATGAGTCCGGCCGGTCCGATCGTCCCGACGGTCCTGTAGGGGAGCCGCTCCTTGAGCAGGGCGCCCTCGGGGGAGTCGAGCAGTTCCCCGAGCGCGGGGGAGACCAGCATCTCGCCGGTCCCGGGGAACCTGTCCGCGCCCGGCGGGAGCGGGGGCGCGTCGCCCTCGGGGCGCAGCAGCAGTCCGCTGATGACGTCGTCCCGGTAGACGGTGTTCCGGGTGAGGTGGAGAAAGGAGTCGGGGCGGGCGGAGGTGACCTGTTCGCTGCCGTCGACGGCCCGGACCGACTCCCGCACCTCCCGCTGGAAGAGCATGTTCGGGAAGGAGGCGGCGAGCAGCAGCAGGGCGACGCCGAAGCCGACGCCGGTCGCGGTCAGCAGGGTGCGCAGCAGGCCGGAGCGGCCGCCGGTGACCGCGAACCGGGCGCCGAGCGTCAGGTCGCGGGCCCAGGTGCCGAGGCTCATGCGGCCCACTCCGCGTCCCGTACCGAGCCGTCCCGTACGACGACCTCGCGGTCGGAGTAGGCGGCGACCCGGGCCTCGTGGGTGACGAGGACGACGGCGGCGGCGGTGTCCCGGGAGGCGTCGGTGAGGAGCCGCATGACCCGCTCGCCGTTGAGGGAGTCGAGCGCGCCGGTCGGCTCGTCGGCGAAGATCACGCGCGGGGCGGTGACGAGCGCACGGGCGACGGCGACCCGCTGGCCCTGCCCGCCGGATATCTCGCCGGGGCGCTTGTCCGCGACGGTGTCGACCTCCAGGCGGGCGAGCCACTCGGCGGCCCTGGCCTCGGCGGCCTTCCGCTTCTCTCCGTTCAGCCGGAGGGGGAGGGCGACGTTCTCGACGCAGGTCAGTTCGGGGACGAGCTGGCCGAACTGGAAGACGAAGCCGAAGTCGGTGCGGCGCAGGGAGCTGCGGGCGCCGTCGGAGAGCGCGGTGAGTTCGCGTCCGTCGTAGGTGATGGTGCCGGCGTCGGGACGGACGATCCCGGCCAGGCAGTGGAGGAGCGTGGACTTGCCGGAGCCGGAGGGGCCCATGACGGCGACGACCTCGCCGGCCCGCAGGGCGAAGTCGGCGCCGGCGAGCGCCGGGGTCGGGCCGTAGGCCTTGTCCAGGCCGGTGGCGCGGAGCAGCGGGACGGAGTTCATCGGCGGACCTCCTCGGCGAGCGCGTCGAGGCGGGCGGCGGTCAGTTCCAGCCAGCGCAGGTCCGCTTCGAGGTGGAAGAGGGCGTGGTCGCAGATGAGCTGGTCGGCGAGGTCGCCGTCGCGCTTGCGCCGGGTGAGCTCGCGCATCAGGCGCAGGTGCTCGGCGCGCTGGGTGTCGAGGATCTCCCCGGCGCCGCGGCCGGTGAGCAGGGCCAGGACGACCTTGGTGTAGAGCGTGGACTGGAGGTACGGCTCGGGCTTCTCGGGGGTGGCGAGCCACTGGGCGACATCGGTGATGCCGGCCTCGGTGATGGCGTACCGCTTCCGCTCGGGGCCGCCGCCGGCCTCGATGCCGTCGACGACGACGAGGCCGTTCTTCAGGAGCCGGGACATGGTCGAGTAGACCTGGCCGTAGTGGAGCGGCCGGTCCTGGCCGAACTTCTCGTCGAAGGCGCGCTTGAGGTCGTAGCCGTGGCGCGGTCCGGACTCCAGGAGCCCGAGGAGGGTGTGACCGATGGACATGCGGCCCACTGTACACGGTGTGTATACGCGCAATGTATAGCCGGAGCGCGCGCCCCGCGGGTGCCGAGGCGCCCCCGAGGGGTCACTAAACGGAACCATCCCCTCACGCAACCATCCGGGCCGCCCGAGCGTCGGTTCCTCTGGGCGTGGGTGCTGATTCTCACGTCCGGAAAAGACGTGATCGGTTGTCCTTTGTCCGCCTCGTCGGTGTTAGCTTGCTGAGCTGATCCGACGCGGGCGGGCTCAGCACCGAGGGCGCCGGACACAAGACGAGCGGAGCGACTGGACACATGGGCCGACCGGACAAGGGCAAGGCGAAGAAGAGCGGCATACGCCGCCTCTTCACCTGGAAGAAGCTCCTGGGCACCTTCATCGTGTTCTGCCTGCTCGGCATGGGTGCCCTCTACGTCGTCTACCTGCTGGTCCCGGTGCCGACGGCCAACGCCGAGGCGACGATGCAGAGCAACATCTACAAGTACTCCAACGGCAAGATCCTCGCCCGCACCGGCAAGATCAACCGTGAGATCGTCGGCCTCGACAAGATCCCCCTGCCGGTCCAGAAGGCCTTCGTCGCCGCCGAGAACAAGACCTTCTACAAGGACAACGGCGTCGACATCAAGGGCACCACCCGCGCCGCCTGGAACACGGTCACCGGCAAGGGCAAGCAGGGCGGCTCGACGATCACCCAGCAGTACGTCAAGAACTACTTCCTGAGCCAGGACCAGACGGCGACCCGCAAGCTCAAGGAAATGGTCATCGCCATCAAGGTCGACCAGAAGATGAGCAAGAGCGACATCCTCGCCGGCTACATGAACACCAGCTACTACGGCCGCTCGGCCTACGGCATCCAGGCCGCCGCCCGCTCGTACTACGGCGTCGACGCCACCAAGCTCACCACCGCCCAGGGCGCCTACCTCGCCTCGCTGCTCCAGGCGCCCAACCAGTACGACTGGACCTCCGCGAGCACCACCGGCCGCAAGCTCGTCGAGGACCGCTGGAACTACGTCCTCGACAACATGGTCGGCGAGGGCTGGCTCGGCGCCTCCGAGCGCGCCGGCATGAAGTTCCCCGTCCCGCAGAAGCCCAAGCCCGCCCCCGGCATGGAGGGCCAGACCGGCTACATCGTCGAGGCCGCCAACCAGGAGCTGATGCGTCAGGGCGTCAGCGAGGAGGACATCAAGGCCGGCGGCTGGACGATCACCCTCAACATCGACGAGAAGAAGCAGAAGGACCTCGTCAAGGCGGTCGACAAGCAGCTGGAGGACAAGCTCGACCGCAAGGGCGACGAGAAGCAGGCGACCGTCCAGGCCGGCGCCACCTCCGTCGACCCGAAGACCGGCGCGGTCGTCGCCATGTACGGCGGCATCGGCGCCACCGAGCACTGGATGTCCAACGCGACCCGCCGCGACTACCAGCCCGCCTCCACCTTCAAGCCGATCGTCCTCGCCTCCGCCGTCGACAACCACGCGGTCACCCAGGACGGGCGGGAGATCGGCCTCGGCACCGTCTACGACGGCACCAGCCGGCGGCCCGTCGTCGGCAGCCCCATCGACTTCGCGCCGGAGAACGAGGACGACGAGAGCTACGGCCCCGTCACCGTCCAGAAGGCCACCAACAGCTCGATCAACTCGGTCTACGCCCAGATGATCGTCGACGTCACCCCGGCCAAGGCGAAGAAGACCGCCCTCGCCCTCGGCATGAAGGACGGCGCGGGCTTCCCCGAGACCCCCGCCATCTCCCTCGGCACCATGGGCGCCTCCACCATGGACATGGCCGGTGCCTACGCCACGCTCGACAACCACGGCAAGAAGGTCACCCCGACCCTCGTGAAGACCGCCGAGCACAAGGACCGCACGGTCAAGGGCGCCCAGGCGATCGGCGACCAGGTCATCAGCCGCGAGGCCGCCGACACCGCCACCCGGGCCATGCAGGGCGTCGTGAGCAACGGCTCCGGCTTCCGCGCCGCCGGCGACTACGAGGCCGCCGGCAAGACCGGCACCTCCGAGAACAACCGCTCCGCCTGGTTCGTCGGCTACACCCCCGAACTGGTCACCGCCGTCGGCCTCTTCGGCGAGGACGCCAAGGGCAACCAGGTCACCCTCACCGACACCATCAACCCCGGCCGCGCCAACGGCGGACGCACGCCCGCCCAGATCTGGGGCGACTACACCGAGCGCGCCCTGAACGGCGGCTCGGACGCCTCCTTCGACCTGGAGACCGACGGCGCCGCCCAGGACGGCACGCTGCCCGATCCCACCTCGACCACCACCGAGGCGCCGACCGAGGAGCCGACCGAGGAGCCGACCACGGCCACCACGGCCCCGACCGCCCCGCCGACCTCGACGGCCACCACGCCGCCGCAGCCGACGCGCGACCCCGTCACCACGCCGCCGCAGCCCACCCAGGAGCCGACGGCGACCGAGGAACCGACGGTCCCGCCGACCTCCATCCAGCCGCCGGACGCCGGTGGCGACCCCGGCGTGAACAGCACCACCCGCCCGCCGCGCTGACGACACGACCGAAGGCCGGACCCCGCACGGGGGTCCGGCCTTCGGTCGTACGGAGGTCGTACGGGGCGGGGCGGAGGAGCTCAGGTACGGGTCGCCAGCTCGAACCAGACCACCTTGCCGCCCGACAGCCGGGTCGCCCCCCACCGCCGGGCCAGCCGGTTCACCAGGAACAGGCCGCGCCCGCCCTCGTCGGTGTCGCGCGCCCGCCGCTGCCGGGGCAGCTGCGGGGAGTCGTCGCCGACCTCGCAGCGCAGCACGTCCGTCCGCAGCAGCCGCAGGGTCACCGGCCGCTCCGCGTACCGCACGGCGTTCGTCACGACCTCGCTGACCAGCAGCTCGACCGAGTCCGTCAGCTCCTCCAGGTCCCAGCGGGCGAGCGCCCGCCGGGCGAGCCGCCGGGCCCGCCCCGGGGCCGCGTCCTCCGGCTCCAGGAACCAGTACGCCACGTCGCTCGGCGCGATCCCGTCGAAGCGGGCCGCGAGCAGCGCGATGTCGTCGTCCCGGTCGCCCGGGCCCAGCATGTCGAGGACGTCGTCGCAGAGCGCCTCCAGCGGCGGCGAGTGGTCCGGACCCGTCAGCTGCGCGGTCGCCGCGAGGCGCTCCCGCAGCTGCTCGATCCCGGTCCACACGTCCCGCAGCCGGGACTCGACGAGACCGTCCGTGTAGAGCAGCAGCGTGGCGCCCGCCGGGGCGTCCAGCTCGACCGCCTCGAAGTCCACCCCGCCGACCCCGATGGGGGCGCCGGGCGGCACCCGCAGCACCTCGGCGCGGCCGCCCAGGTGGAGCAGTATCGGCGGCGGGTGGCCCGCGTTGGCGACGGTGATCCGGTGCGAGACCGGGTCGTACACCGCGTACATGCAGGTCGCCATGCGGTTCTCGCCGAGCCGCTGCGCCTGCTCGTCCAGGTGGTGCAGGACCTCCTGCGGGGGCAGGTCGAGACCGGCCAGGGTCTGCGCGGTCGTGCGCAGCTGGCCCATGATCGCCGCCGAGGTCATGGAGTGGCCCATGACGTCGCCGACGACGAGGGCGACCCTGCTGCCGGGCAGCGGGATCGCGTCGTACCAGTCGCCGCCGACGCGGGCCGTCTCGGCCGCCGGCAGGTAGCGCGAGGCCAGCTTGACGCCGGTCGGCTGCGGCAGCGAGTCCGGCAGCATCGTCCGCTGGAGCTCGTCCGCGATGTACGCCTCGCGGCCGTACAGCACGGCCTTGTCGATGCCGAGCGCGGTGTGCGTGGCCAACTGCGCCGCGACGAGCAGGTCGTTCGGCTCGAAGCCGGCCCGCTCGGGGCGGCGCAGGAACACGGCGGCGCCGATCACCCGCCGTCGGCCGCGCAGCGGCGCGAGGACCGCGCGCAGGCCTCCGGGCAGCGGGTGCTCGGGGCCGAGCAGTTCGGCCAGCGCCGTCTTGGCGGCCGTGGAGTCGCCGAAGACCGGCCGCACCCCGCGCAGCACCTCGGCCAGCGCCCCGCCGGACCGCACCTCGCAGAGTTCGGCCGCGGGGGTCGGATCCGGATCGGGCACGAGGACGAGGTCCTCGCCCTCCAGATCGCTTAACCGCAGCCGGTCGGTGCGGCGCAGCCGCAGCACGAAGGGCGCCACCGGCCGCTCGTCGCCCACCGGGAGCGGGTCGCGGAGGTAGACCAGGATCTCGTCGGAGAAGGTCGGCACGGTGGCCCGGCACAGGCCGAGGACGATCTCGTCCAGGTCGATGCCGCGGGCGATGCGCCGGGTAGCGGCGCCGACGAACCGCAGCCGGTCGCCCTCCCGCCGGGCGGAGGTGTCCCCGCCGCCGGGATGCTGCGGGGAGACGGCGAGGGCCACGGCCCCGGTGCCGCCGGGACGGCCCGTACCGCCGGGGAGGCCGGGGGAGTTCGGGTGGTCCGTGCCGCCCAGGGGGTCGGGACGGCCCGCGCCCGGGGCGGGGGTCGGCCCGGTGGGCTGCGGGGGCGCGTCCGGGGTCGTGGCGGCCGCCGGGCCGCCCGCCTGGCCGGGCACGTCGGAGGGCAGGCCGGCCGCCGCCTCCTGGCGAGGGCGAGCGCGTTCCTGCGGCCGGGCAGCCAGGGGCTGCCGGCCTTCGTGGGAGGTGGGATGCTCCGTCACGCGTGGGATTCCGTCCGTCCGGGCCGGTGGTGCGATGCACTCGCTCTGTTGGCCGATGCCGCGCCTTCGGCAGGGCTAAACCCCGCTTCCGCGGTGGATGCGGAGCTTCCGCGAGTGGCGGCAAGGGCGGGGGTCGGCACACCCGGGCACACGTCCGGCACTGCTCTCCCCCTCGTGGATGACTTGTGGTCAGTTCCTGCGCTGGATGACGCCTTTGACGTGCTGTTCGGTCGGTCTGACGTGCTCTTCGCTCGGTGTCGGCCTTGCGGAGGACGATCCTACGTTTGAACCCCGGGGGCGCATCAAGGGTCTCACGGAGCCGTGTGCGCCGGAGTGCGGTCCCAGTCCGCCGGGAGCGCCGGCACCGACCAGGCGGGATCGGGCCGCCAGTCCTCCCAGCCGTCCGCGAACGGCGTCCCCCAGGAGGTGATCAGCTCCACCGCGTCCTGCCCGGCGGCCAGGACCCGCGCGGCCTGTTCGGGCCCCATCAGCCCGGCCCGCTGGGCCTGGGCGAACTCGTCCTCGTCCCGCCACAGCCAGCTGCGGTCGGGGTAGACGGAGATGTCGAGGAAGTGGTCCTCGGAGTCGATGCCGCCGGTCCAGCGGGTCCGGGGCTCCTCCAGGTTCACGTACCAGCTGCGGAAGCGCCAGCCGCGCTCCCAGAACAGCCACACCGACCAGGGGTCCTTCGGCCGGGCCAGCTTGAGGACCCCGGTGCCGGACCAGTGGGCGCGCTCGGTGGTGCGCGGGGCGGTGTAGCGGGTGGCGAGCGGCTCGTCGTGCACGGGGGTGCCGTCGGCGAGCACCGGCCGCACGCACTCGGTGCCGGGCGCCATCCAGACGGCGAGCAGTTCGGGCGTGTCCTGGACGACGGTCACCGGTCGGCAGATGGCCACGTCTCCGGTGCCGTTGCCGCGGTAGCGCCAGAGGATGTGCTCCCCTGGCGCCCAGTGCTGGGAGCCGTCCGATCCTGTCATGCGCAGATCTTAGGGGCGCGCTCCCATCGGCGCTGCGGCGCAGGTCACGGATGAGTCATCCGCAGCACGTCCAGCGCCTCGTCCAGTTGCTCGACGGTGAGGTCGCCCCGCTCGACGTAGCCGGACTCCAGCACCACCTCGCGGATGGTCTTCCGCTCGGCGAGGGACCTCTTCGCGACCTTGGCGGCCTCCTCGTAGCCGATGTACTTGTTCAGCGGGGTGACCACGGAGGGCGAGGACTCGGCGTACTCGCGGGCGCGCTCGGCGTTGGCGGTGACGCCGTCGACCGTGCGGTCGGCGAGGAGCCGGGAGGCGTTGGCCAGAAGCCGTACGGATTCCAGCAGGTTCTTGGCCATCACGGGGAGCATCACGTTGAGCTCGAAGTTCCCGGCCGCGCCCGCCACCGCGACCGTGGTGTCGTTTCCGGTCACCTGCGCGGCGACCATCAGGACGGCCTCGGGGATCACCGGGTTCACCTTGCCCGGCATGATCGAGGAGCCGGGCTGGAGGTCGGGGAGGTTGATCTCGGCGAGGCCGGTCCGGGGGCCGCTGGCCATCCAGCGCAGATCGTTGGCGATCTTGGTGAGGGAGACGGCGATGGTCCGGAGCTGCCCGGACGTCTCCACCAGGCCGTCGCGGGCGCCCTGGGCCTCGAAGTGGTCGCGGGCCTCCGTCAGCGGCAGCCCGGTCGCGCGGGCGACCTCCGCGATGACGGCCGCGGAGAAGCCGGCCGGGGTGTTGATGCCGGTGCCCACCGCCGTACCGCCGAGGGGGAGTTCGGCGAGGCGGGGGAGCGAGGCGCGCAGGCGCTCGACGCCGTACCTGACCTGGGCCGCGTAGCCGCCGAACTCCTGGCCCAGGGTGACCGGGGTGGCGTCCATCAGATGCGTACGGCCGGACTTCACCACCGACGCGAATTCGGCTGATTTTCGCTCCAGGGCGGCGGCCAGGTGGTCGAGGGCGGGGATCAGGTCGCGGGTGACGGCGGCGGTGGCCGCGATGTGGATGGAGGAGGGGAAGACGTCGTTCGAGGACTGCGAGGCGTTGACGTGGTCGTTGGGGTGGACCTCGCGCCCCTCGGGGAGCCGCTCGGTGGCGAGGGTGGCGATCACCTCGTTGGTGTTCATGTTGGACGAGGTGCCCGAGCCGGTCTGGAAGACGTCCACGGGGAAGTGCTCGTCCCAGCGGCCCTCGGCGACCTCCTCCGCGGCCGAGACGATCGCCTCGGCGCGGTCCTCGTCGACCACGCCGAGCTCGGCGTTGACCTTGGCGGCGGCGGCCTTGATCCGGGCCAGGGCCTCGATGTGGGCGCGCTCCAGGCGCTGGCCGGAGACCGGGAAGTTCTCCACCGCCCGCTGGGTCTGGGCACGCCACTTGGCGTGTGCGGGGACCCGCACCTCGCCCATGGAGTCGTGCTCGATGCGGTACCCGTCCGTGTCGTTCATGTTTCTCAACCTCCAATAAAAGATGAGCACTTGTCTTGTTCGATGTATTCCCAAGGCGCGTACCGGCCAGTAAAAACCGTGGGTAACCCCACTTCCAGGAGGCGCAGTGAAGCGCACCAGGTCCAGAGTCCGCTGGTCCGTCGCGGCCGTGGCGGCCGCCGCGGCGGCCCTCGGCAGCATGACCGCCGCCGCCCCCGCCGGCGCGGCCGACACGAGCACCGCGGCCGGAATCACCTCCGTACCGCTCTCCCCCGAGCTGGAGGCGATCCGGGCGGCCGAGGCCACCAAGATCTACGGCAGCCCCGAGGAGCGTCCGCTCGCCCAGCGCAGGACCGGCCTGATCTCGCTCGGCGACAGCGAGATCTCCGGCGAGGGCGTCGGCACGTACGAGTCCCCCACCAACGGGCCCACCAACTGGTGCCACCGCTCCCCGGACGCCGCCATCCACCGCACCGGGATCCCCGCGGACCTCACCTTCAACGTGTCCTGCTCCGGCGCGTACACCGGGAACATCCGGATCGGCGGTTCCAAGCAGTACGCCGACGAGCTCGTCCAGAGCGACAACCTCGCCATCAAGGCCCGCAACACCCGGATCAAGATGGTCCTGCTCGTCGCCGGCGCCAACGACGACCTGCAGTTCGGCCCCGTCATGACCGACTGCGTCCAGCGCTACGTGCTCAGCCAGGGCACCTGCGAGCCCAAGTACGCCCCCGGCTGGCAGGCCCGCGTCGACGGACTCGTCCCCAAGGTCGAGCAGACCGTCCGCGACCTGAAGACGGTCATGCGCGACGCCGGATACGCCGACGGCGACTACAAGCTCGTCGTCATGGGCTACCCGAGCCCCATCGGCCCCGACTTCCACGACAACCCGAACTTCCCCGGGAAGCTCGCCTGCGGCGGCATGGGCTACGACTCCGACACCAAGTGGGGCCGTAACACCGCCGTCCCGGCCTTCGAGCGCGGCATGCGCGCCGTCGCCGCCGACACCGGGGCGGTCTACCTCGACAACTCGCGGCTCTTCAACGGCCACGAGGTCTGCATGGAGGACACCTGGGCCCGGGGCCTCTACATCGACCTCTCCAAGCCCGGCGGCCTCGACGAGAACTCCGTCCGCCAGTCCTTCCACCCCAACAAGAGCGGCCACGGCGCCTTCGCCTCCTGCCTGACCCAGATCTACAACTCGGGCCTGCGCGAGGCGAGCTGCGCCGACGTCAACTCCTCCGGCACCCCGACGCTCTTCCCGCTCGCCTGGGACGACGCGTACAAGCCGCTGAAGAACCAGGCGACCGGCAACTGTCTGGACGTGAACGCGGCCGAGTCGGCCAACGGGACCGCCGTCCTCGGCTGGGACTGCCACGGCGGCCGCAACCAGGGCTGGTGGTACGACTCCGCCCGGCAGACCCTCCACACCCAGCTCACCCAGGACCGCTGCCTGGACGTGCCGGGCGCCGTCTACCAGACCGGCAAGGCGCTCATCATCTGGAACTGCGGCGGAGCCGCCAACCAGAAGTTCGTCCGCGACGGCGCCACCGTCCGCCCCGCGGCCGCGACCGGCCTCTGCCTCACCCAGGGCGCGGCGAAGGAGCCGATCCGGCTCCAGACCTGCGACGGCTCCGCGAACCAGAAGTTCGCGTAGGGGCCCCGCACGCGCCGTGGCCCCCCGTCCGGTGCGGGACGGGGGGCCACGGTCACGCTCAGAGCGCCTTCGCCGTGCTCTTCGCCAGCTCGTAGGCGGGGAGCATCGCGCGGTGCTCGTCGGTGTCCATACCGCCGAGGTGGACGATGACGACCGCGCCCTTCGGGGTGGAGACGGCGAAGGCCCGCTGCTCCTTGTCCTCGTCCGTGAGCGCGCTGCGCGACGTGTACGTGACCTCGGTGGCGGCCAGCGCGCCCGCCCGCGTCTCCCGGTAGGTGACGGCGGAGGGCTTGTCCGCCGCCTTCACGAAGCCTTCGAGAGCGGCCCGGGCCGGGCCCTTCGCGACCGTCCACACCCGCAGGTAGCCGATGTTCCCGGTGGGCTTGGCGTCGACCTCGCAGCGCACGACGGCCGGGCCCTGCCGGGTGAGCGCCGCGAACTCCGGGTTCTCGGGGTCCTCGATCGCCTCCGGCTTCCAGCCCTCCGCGAGCCCGAAGGAGACGGGCAGCGCGCAGGCCGTCCCGGGACCGCCGAGCGTGGCGGCGGCCTTGGCGGTGGCCCCGGCGGTGGGCTGGGCGGGGGCGGTCTTCCGCGGGGCGGCCGGGGCGTCGGGCTTCGGGGTCGTCCCGCAGGCGGTCAGCAGCAGTCCCGCCGCCACCAGGGCGGCGGGGACGGCCGTGCGCGTCGGTCGTGCTCTCTCTGGCATGGCGCCATGATCCCCGACCGGGCGGCCCGGATCGCGCCGGACGGGCGAAGCCGCGGTGATCGCCGGACAATGTGAAGCATGCCGAGGGGGACCCCATCCCACGGGAGGCAGGACATGATCCGCAGCTTCAGGAGGACCGGAGCGCTCGGCGTCTGCGCGGCCGCGGCCCTCGCCGCCGTCTCGTACGCGGCCGTCCCGGTCGTCGCCGAGGACGGAGACGGGTTCGAGTTCACGCTCTACGCCAAGGAGGTCCCTGCCCAGGGGGCCGGCGAGAGCGCGCCACAGCCCAAGGTCGGGGACGTCATGGCCTTCGCGGACGACCTCTACAAGACGAAGGGCGGCGACAAGACCGGCCGCGACGGCGTGACCTGCGCGGTGGTGCGCGTCTCCGGCGACCAGGCCGACATGAACTGCGTCGGCACCATCGTCCTGAACGGCGGACCGGGCGGCCAGCTCACCGCCCAGGCCCTCGTCACCCTCGACACCACGAACCAGGCGCCGGCCGCCTACGACCTCGCCGTCACCGGCGGCACCGGCGACTTCAAGGACGCGCGCGGATACATCCGCACGACCCCGGACGGGGACTACGACCGGATGGAGTTCCACATCAACACGCGCTGAGCCCGTTACGAGAGCTTGCCGCCGTAGTCCGGGAGCTTGAAGGCGCGCTCGGCGTGGCCGCCGACGAGGTCGGTCGTGTTGTTGCCGATGTTCGCGATGATCGTGTAGCCCTTGGCCTCGATCTCGGCGCGCTTCTCGGTCTTGTACGCGCTGACCTCGCCGAACAGGTCGGGCAGCGAGCGCACGTACAGCCCGTCGACCGGGTAGCCGGCCTTCTTCAGGTTCCAGTCCGTCAGGGAGTAGACGATTCCGGGCCGGGCGGTGACGAAGAAGACGGCCACCCCGCGCGCGTGGGCGTCGCGGACGAGCGCCCGCACGTCCGCGATGGCCGGGGTCGGCAGCTCCCAGAACGGGTGGAAGTCCGTCTCCAGGGAGCTGTTGTCGATGTCGAGGACGATGGCCTGCTTCTCGCGGCCGGCGTTCTCGGAGCGCGCCTCGACGTACGGGCGCGCCTCGGCGACGACGGCCGCCACGTCGCGGCGCCAGGTCGCGTAGTCGACGTCCGCGAGGGCCGCGGCCGACGTGACGTGGGTGTCCGGGTCGGCGGCGGAGGCGGCGGGCGCCGGGCCGAGGACGAGGAGGGCCGTCAGACCGAGGGCCGTGGTGGCCGTGGCAGTGGCTTTGGCGGAGGGCATGGGGGGCTCCCGAGGGGGTCGACCGGCTCAGTGGTTGACATGCTCGCGACCCATACTGGCCAGTAGGTGACGGGAGGGCTACCGGTCGGTAGCGACTTTCTGAGCGAAGATCGACACCCGGGAACGACGGAACCCCCCGGTCCGAGGACGGACCGGGGGGTTCCGGGGCCGTGACGGTCAGCCGAGACCGGGACCGCGCACCGGGATGTGCGTGAAGGTCGGCTCGGGCGCCGGGTTCTGGAAGAAGTCGTTGCCCTTGTCGTCGACGACGATGAACGCCGGGAAGTCCTCGACCTCGATCTTCCAGACCGCCTCCATGCCGAGCTCCTCGTACTCGACGACCTCGACCTTCTTGATGCAGTCCTGCGCGAGACGGGCCGCCGGGCCGCCGATCGAGCCCAGGTAGAAGCCGCCGTGCGTGCCGCACGCGTCCGTGACCTGCTTGCTCCGGTTGCCCTTGGCCAGCATGACCTTCGAGCCGCCCGCCGCCTGGAACTGCTCCACGTACGAGTCCATGCGGCCGGCCGTCGTCGGGCCGAAGGAACCGGAGGCGTACCCCTCGGGGGTCTTCGCCGGGCCCGCGTAGTAGACCGGGTGGTCCTTCAGGTACTGCGGCATCTCCTCGCCCGCGTCCAGGCGCTCCTTGATCTTGGCGTGCGCGATGTCGCGCGCCACGACCAGCGGGCCGCTGAGGGACAGCCGGGTCTTGACCGGGTACTTGGTCAGCTCGGCGAGGATCTCGTCCATCGGCTGGTTGAGGTCGATCTTCACGACGTCCGAGGACTCGTCGAGGTGGGAGTCCTCCGTCTCCGGCAGGAAGCGCGCCGGGTCGGTCTCCAGCTGCTCGAGGAAGACGCCCTCGGCGGTGATCTTCGCGACGGCCTGGCGGTCGGCCGAGCAGGAGACGGCGATCGCGACGGGCAGCGAGGCGCCGTGGCGGGGGAGGCGGACGACGCGGACGTCGTGGCAGAAGTACTTGCCGCCGAACTGCGCGCCGATGCCGATCCTCTGCGTCAGCTCGAAGACCTTCTCCTCCAGCTCCTTGTCCCGGAAGCCGTGGCCGGTCTCGGCCGAGCCCTCGGTGGGCAGCTCGTCCAGGTAGTGCGCGGAGGCGTACTTCGCGGTCTTGAGCGCGAACTCGGCGCTCGTGCCGCCGACGACGATCGCCAGGTGGTACGGCGGGCAGGCGGCCGTGCCGAGCGAGCGGATCTTCTCCTCCAGGAACTTCATCATGGAGGCCTCGTTCAGGACCGCCTTGGTCTCCTGGTAGAGGAAGGACTTGTTGGCCGAGCCGCCGCCCTTGGCCATGAAGAGGAACTTGTACGCGCCGCCGTCCGTCGCGTACAGCTCGATCTGCGCGGGCAGGTTCGAGCCGGTGTTCTTCTCCTCCCACATGGTGACCGGAGCCATCTGCGAGTAGCGCAGGTTCAGCTTGGTGTACGCGTCGTAGACGCCCTTGGACAGGGCCTCCTCGTCACGGCCGGAGGTCAGCACGTTCTGCCCGCGCTTGCCCATGACGATCGCGGTGCCGGTGTCCTGGCACATGGGCAGCACGCCCGCGGCGGCGATGTTCGCGTTCTTCAGGAGGTCGAGCGCGACGAACTTGTCGTTGCCCGACGCCTCCGGGTCGTCGATGATCCGGCGCAGCTGGGCCAGGTGGGCCGGGCGCAGGAAGTGCTGGATGTCGTGGATGGCCTCGGCGGCCAGCTTGCGCAGCGCCTCCGGCTCGACCTTGAGGAACGTACGCCCGTCGGCCTCGAAGGTGGAGACACCTTCGGAGGTCACCAGGCGGTAGGGCGTGGTGTCCTCTCCCAGGGGGAGCAGATCGGAGTACGCAAACTCAGGCATGACGGCGGCCATTCCTCACTCGGCAGACAGCGGCGCCGCCTCCGTTGGCGGCGCACCGTCCAGCGTAAGACGCGGGGGTGGCCCGGATTCTGTGAGGTAAGGCTCACTAGGCGGGTGGAACGCACCGGAATGGCGTGTTCGGATCCCACTCGCGTCCTCTGCCGGATCCCGGCCGCGTCCCCTAGGGGACGCGGCCGGGGCGTTCGGGGGTGGGCCCGGGGTGTTCCCTCTGGTTGCGATCTATCGCGTGTCGCTACGCTGGCTCCGTGGACCTCGAAAAGCAGCCCGAACCCGAGAAGCAGCCGCGGCCGCAGCGGCCGGTCGCCCCCGCCGAGCCCGCTCCCGCCGGGCCCGCCTTCGCCGATCCGCAGGGCTCGCTGCGGGCCTCGGACGCGGACCGGGACCGGATCGCGGACATCCTCGGGGACGCCCTCGCCGAGGGACGGCTCGACGCCGAGGAGCACTCGGAGCGGATCGACGCGGTCTACCGGGCCAAGACCGTCGGCGAGTTGGAGCCGATCGTCCGCGACCTGCCGGGCGCCCGGACCGCCCGCGCGTCCGAACCGGCCTTCGCCTGGGGCTCCGACGAAGCCGAGGGCCCCGCGGACAACCTCGTCGCGATCTTCTCCAGCACGACCCGCAAGGGCCGCTGGCGGGTGAGCCGCCGGACGAACGCCTTCGCCCTCTTCGGGAACATCGAGGTCGACCTGACGGAGGCGATCTTCGCCCAGCGACTGACCACGATCAACGCCACCTCCATCTTCGGCAACGTCGAGGTGCGGGTCCCGGAGAACATCAGCCTGCGCGGCAACGGCAGCGGCATCTTCGGGAACTTCGAGGTCGTGACCCTGGAAGGGGCCGACCCGCAGGCGCCGGTCGTCGTCGTCAACGGCTTCTCGATCTTCGGGAACGTCGAGGCCAGGCCCAAGCGCGGCAAGTGGATCACCGACCTCCAGGGCAAGCTCCGCAAGCACCTCGGCCACTGACGCAGGAGGAGGCGCGGGGGTGACCGGAATTCGCCCTCGGGTATCCGCAGTGCGGAACGGCGGGGCACGCGGTGCATAGGCGCGCGCACAGCGGGTAGGGCTGGTGCATCGCCGCTCGCTCGCGAAGCCGTCGTCAGGAGTAGACCGTGCTGCAACTGCCGCATCAGCCCCTCCAGGTCGCCGCCGTACCCCCCCAGCGCGCCCCTGCCCGGGAGGACGAGGGCGGTCCATGGCACGCGGAGGCGGTGTGCCGCCGGGACGAGGCCGGGCTCTTCTTCGCCCCGTCCAAGGAGCCGACCGCCGCGCGGCTCGCCCGCGAGGAGGCGGCCAAGCGGGTCTGCGCGCGCTGTCCCGTGATGGTCGAGTGCCGGGAGCACGCGCTGCTCCAGCCCGAGCCGTACGGGGTGTGGGGCGGGCTCACGGCGGCGGAGCGCCGCGTCGTCCTCGCCCGGCGCCGGCGGCGCGAGGTGGAGCTGCGGAAGGCGGCCGCGACCGAGCGGATCGCCCAGGCGGGCTGACGGGACCGCGAAGGCCCGCGCCCGGTCCGTACGGGAAGGGGCGCCCCCACCGCACATGGGGGCGCCCCTCTTCGTACGGCCGGCTCCCGGCCGGTCGGCTACTTCGCCCGGTCGAAGTCGATCTGGCTGTACGCGCGCAGCTTCGAGAGCCGGTGCGTCGAGTCGATCTGGCGGATCGTGCCGGACTTCGAGCGCATGACCAGCGACTGCGTGGTCGCCGTCTCGGCGCGGTAGCGCACGCCGCGCAGCAGCTCGCCGTCGGTGATGCCGGTCGCGACGAAGAAGACGTTGTCGCCGCTGACCAGGTCGTTCGTGGAGAGCACGCGGTCCAGGTCGTGGCCCGCGTCCAGGGCCTTCTGGCGCTCGGCCTCGTCCTTCGGCCACAGCTTGCCCTGGATCACGCCGCCGAGGCACTTGATGGCGCAGGCGGAGATGATGCCCTCGGGGGTGCCGCCGATGCCCATGAGCATGTCGACGCCGGTGCCCTCGCGGACGGCCATGATCGAGCCGGCGACGTCGCCGTCCGAGATGAACTTGATCCGGGCGCCGGTCTCGCGGATCTCCTTGACGATGCCCTCGTGACGCGGGCGGTCCAGGATGACGACCGTGATGTCCTCGGGGGAGGAGTTCTTCGCCTTCGCGACCCGGCGGATGTTGACCGAGACGGGGGCGTTGATGTCGACGAAGTCGGCGGCCTCCGGGCCGGTGACCAGCTTGTCCATGTAGAAGACCGCGGACGGGTCGAACATGGTGCCGCGGTCGGCGGCGGCCAGGACGGCGATCGCGTTCGGCATGCCCTTCGCGTTGAGCGTGGTGCCGTCGATCGGGTCGACCGCGATGTCGACCTCGGCGCCGGTGCCGTCGCCGACCCGCTCGCCGTTGAAGAGCATGGGGGCTTCGTCCTTCTCGCCCTCGCCGATGACGACGACGCCGTTCATCGAGACGGTGGAGATCAGGGTCCGCATGGCGTTGACCGCCGCCCCGTCCGCGCCGATCTTGTCGCCGCGGCCGACCCAACGGCCGGCGGCCATGGCGGCGGCCTCGGTGACGCGGACCAGCTCCAGGGCGAGGTTGCGGTCGGGGGCCTCGGGGGAAACGACAAGCTCGGGCGGAAGGTGGTGGTGCTCGGTCATCGGAACGCACCTTTCTGTACGGCGACGGCCGGGAAAAAGAGGGTGCTGCGACTCTATCGGTACGTCGACAAAATGAGCAGAGGGGCCCACGTATGAGCAAGACACCATGATGCGACCATGGTGGGCGTGGCAGGTATGCGAGGCAGGCAGACGGTACGCGGGATGTTCCAGTCCCTCGGGGTGATCATGGTCGCCGCGGGTGTGATGTATCTCTTCATCCCGCACGACGAGAGCGCCGAACCGGTCAAGGCGAAGGACTACCGGGTGGAGCTCCTCACGGCCCAGCGGGCGGCGCCGTATCCGGTGCTGGCCCCCGAGGGCCTCGGCGAGGGATGGAAGGCGACGGTCGTCTCGTACAAGCGCGAGGAGGGCGATGCCTGGCAGCTCGGTTTCCTCTCCCCGGACACCCAGTACGTGGCGGTCAACCAGTCGACGACGGAGCCGGGCAAGTTCGTGCCCGAGGTGACCCGGAAGGCGAAGAACACCGGGAAGACCCAGACGGTGGCCGGGCGGGTCTGGCAGCGCTGGGAGGGCCCCAAGTACGACGCGCTGGTCCGTACGGAGAACGGCGCGACCACCGTGGTGGCCGGCACGGCCTCCTTCGAGCGGCTGGCCGAGATGGCCGGCTCGCTCCAGGCGAAGAAGGCCTGAGGCGCCGGGACGCGAGGAAGGGCCCCGCACTCGTGGAGTGCGGGGCCCTTCCCGTGCGTCGTTTCCGTGTTCCGTCAGGCTCAGACGGTGGTGACGACCTCGTCGTACGAGAGGCGCGGGGAGCGCGGGAACCAGGCGTCCTCGCCCGGCTTGCCGATGTTGACGACCATCAGCGGGGTGTGGTCGTCGTCCAGGAACTCCTTCTGGACGCCGGCGAAGTCCAGGCCCGTCATCGGACCGGCGGCCAGGCCGGCGGCGCGGACGCCCACGATGAAGTACGCGGCCTGGAGGGCGGCGTTCAGCAGCGCGGAGCCCTCGCGGACCGGGCGCTCGGAGAAGAACATGTCCTTGGCCTGCGGGAAGTGCGGGAGCAGCGCCGGGAGCTCCTCGTGGAACTCGTTGTCGGCGGAGAGGATCGCGACCAGCGGGGCGGAGGCGGTCTTGGCCTGGTTGCCCTCGGCCATGTGCTTCACCAGGCGCTCGCGGGCCTCGGGGGAACGGACCAGGGTGACGCGCAGCGGGGACTGGTTGAAGGCGGTCGGGCCGTACTTCACCAGGTCGTAGATCGCCTGGACCTGCTCGTCGGTCACCGGCTCGTCGGTGAACGTGTTGGCGGTACGGGCCTCACGGAAGAGGAGGTCCTGGGCGACGGCGTCGAGGGCGAGAGACATGCTGCGTACCTTCCGAACTGCAAGGGGGTTCGCTCGTACAAGATTCAAGCGATGTCTCGACAGTACGCCCAAGGTTGGTGAAAATTCAACTAATCTATCCGGATAGTGATCCGTTTCACTTGGAGTCTACCCGCCTGAGCCCTGCTCGCCCCCGCCCCTCCCGCCCTCCTCCGCCTCACTCGTCGCCGTCCTCCTCCTCGTCCGCCTCCGCCGCGTGCTCCGCCGCCAGCGAGGCGTCGAGCCGGGCCCGCGCCCCCTCCAGGCGGAGCCGGCACACCTTCGCCAGCTCCTCGCCCCGCTCCCAGAGCGAGAGGGACTCCTCCAGGGACGTCCCGCCCGCCTCCAGGCGCCGGACGACCTCGATCAGCTCGTCCCGCGCCTGCTCGTACCCGAGGGCCGCCTCTTCCGCGCCCGTGCTCGTGTCCGTGCTCGTGCCCGCTGCCATGTACCGCTCCATCCGTCGTGTCCGGTCGTCTCTTCCTCGACTGCCTGTTCTCGCCGCCCGTTTCCCGCTCGGGGCCGCCCCCAAGGGTTTTCGCTCGGCGCTTCCCCCCGGGCTGCCCCCGGGGCTCCCCCTCCGGGCTCCCCCCGGGCTCGCCGCTCAGGCCGGGTCGGGCACGCGGCGCACCGTGAACTCGCCCTCGGCGACCCGGGCCCGCAGCTCCTCGCCCTCCGCGACCTCCTCGGGAGAGCGGACCACCGCCCCGTCCGCCCGCTGGAGCACCGCGTACCCCCGCTCCATCGTCGCGGCGGGCGACAGCGCCCGGACCCGCGCCCGCGTGTGCGAGAGCTCCGAGTCCGCCCGGTCCAGCAGGTGCCCCAGCACCCGCCGGCTCCGGGCCAGGAGCGCCGCCACCTCGTCCTCGCGGACCTCCACCATGCGCTGCGGGTGCTCCATGACGGGCCGCGCGAGCGCGTGCGCCAGGCCGCGCTCCTCCCGGTCCAGGAGCCCCTGCACGGTCCGCAGCGCCCGGTCCCGCAGTCCGCGCACCCGGTCCAGCTCCTCCCCGACGTCCGGGACGACCTTCTTGGCCGCGTCCGTCGGTGTCGAGGCGCGCAGATCGGCCACCAGGTCGAGCAGCGGGGAGTCCGGCTCGTGTCCGATCGCGGACACCACCGGCGTACGGCAGTCGGCCACCGTACGGATCAGCTGCTCGTCCGAGAACGGCAGCAGGTCCTCGACGCTGCCGCCGCCCCGGGCCACGATGATCACGTCCACGTCCTCGTGCGCGTCCAGCTCCCTGACCGCCTCGACGACCTGCGGGACCGCCTTCACGCCCTGCACCGCGACGTTCCGCACCTCGAAGCGGACGGCCGGCCAGCGACGGCGCGCGTTCTCCAGGACGTCCCGCTCGGCCGCCGAGGCGCGGCCGCAGACCAGGCCCACGAGGTGCGGCAGGAACGGCAGCGGCTTCTTCCGGTCGAGGGCGAACAGCCCCTCCGAGGCCAGGGTCCGCTTCAGCTGTTCGAGCCGGGCGAGCAGCTCGCCGATCCCGACCGGCTTGATCTCCGCCGCCCGCAGCGACAGCTGCCCGCGCGGCGCGTACCACTCGGGCTTGGCGCGCACGACGACCCGGGCGCCCTCCGAGACGACGTCCGCGACCGCGTCGAAGACCTGGCGGTAGCAGGTGACGCCGATGGAGACGTCGTAGGAGGGATCCCGCAGCGTCAGGAAGACGACCCCGGCGCCGGGGCGCCGCGACAGCTGCGTGATCTGCCCCTCGACCCAGATCGCCCCGAGGCGGTCGATCCACCCCCCGATCATCCGGGAGACCTCACCGACGGGAAGCGGTGCTTCGGCGGACGTAGTCAGACCCATGGACCGAGCGTAACCGCGCGGTACGACAACGTCAGGGGCGCACGGCGGCCGCCCGGCCCGCCCGGGGAGCGCCGAGCGGCGGGACACGCGCGCGTGGACGTGTCCTCGTGTACGGCGCGGACGTGTCCTCGCGTACGGCGCGAGGTGCACGTGCCGCGCGCGGCGCCGGGCGTGCCCGGCGCGTGGAGGCCTACGCGCGCGTGGAGGCCTACGCGCGCGTGGACGTCCTCGTCGCGCCCTGGAAGGCGAGGACGACGAGGCCCACCCCCAGCCACACCACGCCCACCACCTGCGCGGCGGCCGAGGCCTCGACGATCACCGCGATCAGGATCGCCGCGCCGACCACCGGCATCACGACGTGCCTGAACCAGTGCGGCGGCCCCTCCGCCCGCCGCACGGCGAACCAGCCCACCACGCTCGCGTGCAGCAGGACGAAGGCGGTCAGCGCGCCGACGTCGACCACCGAGACCAGATGGTCGAGGCCGTCGTCCCGGCGCGCCGCCCACACCGCCGCGATCATCGTCACGGTCGCGGCCACCAGCAGCGCCACCCGGGGGACGCCGCCGTCGGTGCGGGCCAGGAGGTGCGGAAGGCGCCGGTCGCGCCCCATCGCGAACAGCAGCCTGCCGCCCGCCGCCTGCCCCGCGAGCGCCGCGAAGGCCGCGCCGATCGCCTTCGACACGGCCACGAGATCGTGCAGCCAGCCGCCGACCGAGGCGTCCACGGCGTCGTAGAAGGCCGAGCCCTGCTTGGCCGGGTCGGCGGCGAGCTCCGCCGAGGAGACCGGTTCGAGGAGCGCCACCAGCCAGGTCTGGGCCACGAACAGGACGCCCGCCAGCGCCAGGCAGAACAGCACCGCCCGCGCCACCTTCGCCGAGCCGCCCGTGACCTCCTCCGCGAAGGAGGCGATCGCGTCGAAGCCCAGGTAGGAGAGGACGGCCACCGAGACCGCGCCCACCACCGCGGCGAGCGAGAACGAGGTGTCACCGGTGAGCGGCGACCACCCGTCGCGCAGCGCCCCGTCCCGTACGAGCACCACCACCGCCGACACGACGAAGACCAGCAGGACGACGATCTCCATCGCGAGCACCGCGAAGCCGACCCGGGCCGCCGCCCGCACGCCCCACAGGTTCAGCAGCGTGGTGACCACCACGGCGATCCCGGTCCACACCCACCGGTCCACCTCCGGGACCAGCGCCTCCATCGCGATGCCCGCGAAGAGGTAGGCGACGGCCGGGATCAGCAGGTAGTCGAGCATCGCCATCCACCCGGCGATGAATCCCGGCCCCTCCCCGAGGCCCTTGCGCGCGTACGTGAAGACGGAGCCGGCCTGCGGCGCGACCCGCACCATCTGGGCGTAGCTGAAGGCCGTGAACGCCATGGCGACGGTCGCCACGACGTACACGAGTGCGACGGCCCCGTGCGACTTGGCGTCGAGCGTCCCGAAGACGCCGACCGGGGCCATGGGGGCGATGAACAGCAGTCCGTACACCACGAGGTCGCGGAAGCCGAGATTCCGCCGGAGCCTCTCGTGGTCCGCCGCCTGCGTCTCCTGAGCCATGGCGCCAGTTTCGGCCACGGCGCCGCTCCAACCGCTCACCGACGCGGCCTTACGATGGGACGCATGACTGCAACGCCCGCGCCGACGCCCGATGCCGCCTCCGCGACGAACCGCCCGAAGCGTGTCCTGCTCGCCGCTCCCCGCGGCTACTGCGCGGGCGTGGACCGTGCCGTGATCGCCGTCGAGAAGGCCCTGGAGCAGTACGGGGCGCCGATCTACGTCCGGCACGAGATCGTCCACAACAAGTACGTGGTCCAGACGCTGGAGCGGAAGGGCGCGATCTTCGTCGACCAGGCGACCGAGGTGCCGCCGGGCAACATCGTGATGTTCTCCGCGCACGGCGTCGCCCCCACCGTCCACGAGGAGGCCCGCGTGGGCCGGCTCGCGACCATCGACGCCACCTGCCCCCTGGTCACCAAGGTCCACAAGGAAGCCGTCCGCTTCGCCAAGGAGGACTTCGACATCCTCCTCATCGGCCACGAGGGCCACGAGGAGGTCATCGGCACCTCCGGCGAGGCGCCCGACCACATCCAGCTGGTCGACGGCCCCGAGGACGTGGCCAAGGTCGAGGTCCGCGACCCCTCCCGGGTCGTCTGGCTCTCCCAGACCACGCTCTCGGTCGACGAGACGATGGAGACGGTCGACGCGCTGAAGGAGAAGTTCCCGCAGCTGATCTCCCCGCCGTCCGACGACATCTGCTACGCCACGCAGAACCGCCAGACCGCCATCAAGGAGCTCGCCGGTCAGGCCGAGCTGGTGATCGTCGTCGGCTCGAAGAACTCCTCCAACTCGATCCGCATGGTCGAGGTCGCCAAGCAGGCCGGCGTCCCCGCCGCGTACCTGGTCGACTTCGCCAGCGAGATCGACGAGGCCTGGCTGGAGGGCGTGACCAGCGTCGGCCTCTCCTCCGGCGCCTCCGTCCCGGACGTCCTGGTGCAGGAGGTCCTGGAGTGGCTCGCCGAGCGCGGCTACGCGGACGTGGAGATCGTCAAGACGGCGGACGAGTCCCTGACCTTCTCGCTGCCCAAGGAGCTCCGCAACAAGGACCTGCGGGCCGAGGCCGAGAAGCTCGCGGCCGCCGCGCCCGCCGCGCCCGTCGAGGAGTAACGCCGCGCGCCTGCCCTTACCGTGGGGTCCATGAACGTCTTCGGAGTGGACATCGGCGGCTCGGGCATCAAGGGCGCCCCCGTGGACCTGGCACACGGGGTGCTCGCCGAGGAGCGTCACAAGGTACCGACCCCGCAGCCCGCCACACCCGACGGTGTGGCGGGCTGCGTCGCGGAGGTCGTGGCGCACTTCGGCTGGACGGGGCCGGTGGGGGTGACCTTCCCGGGCGTCGTGACCGGCTCCACCGTCCGTACGGCCGCCAACGTCGACAAGTCCTGGATCGGCGTCGACGCGGGCGCCCTGATCAGCGACCGCCTCGGCGGGCGCCCGGTGACCGTCCTGAACGACGCGGACGCGGCCGGGGTCGCGGAGATGACCTTCGGCGCGGGCCGGGGCCGCAAGGGCACGGTGATCCTGCTGACCCTCGGCACGGGCATCGGCTCCGCCGTCTTCGTCGACGGCCGGCTCGTCCCCAACACCGAGCTGGGCCACCTGGAGCTCAAGGGCCACGACGCGGAGACCCGGGCCTCGACCAGGGCCAAGGAGGACGAGGGCCTCAGCTGGGAGCACTGGGCGACCAAGCGGGTGAGCAAGTACCTCGCGCACGTCGAGATGCTCTTCTCGCCCGAGCTGTTCATCATCGGCGGCGGCGTGAGCCGCAAGGCGGACAAGTTCCTGCCGCTGATCGAGGGCATCCGCGCGCAGATCGTCCCGGCGGAGCTGCAGAACAGCGCGGGGATCGTGGGGGCGGGGATGGCGGCGGGGACGGCGGC
The DNA here is from genome assembly GCF_042874095.1 of Streptomyces sp. NPDC004266. Classification (NCBI taxonomy): domain Bacteria; kingdom Bacillati; phylum Actinomycetota; class Actinomycetes; order Kitasatosporales; family Streptomycetaceae; genus Streptomyces; species Streptomyces sp. NPDC004266. The sequence continues at coordinate 301,099 of NZ_JBIAMM010000004.1, read as the reverse complement.
GAGGCTGGTCTGAACGGGAGGGCGGGGCGGGGATCCGGGATCCCGGATCCGAAAGACAGGCCCTAGGCCACGGGCCGCCGCCCCGCCGCCGCGGCAGCACGCTGATGGCGCCGCCCCATGTCCCGCACCTTGCGGACGCTCGCGATGAGACCGGCGACGAGGGTGCCGCCGTAGAGCCAGCCCGCGTGCACGGCGAGGGCGGTCACGACGGCCATGGCCTGACCGCCGAAGCCACCCGTCCCGCCCGCGATGGGGACGACGCCGACGGCGAAGGCGATGGGGACGCCGATCGGGGCGGTGACCAGGTCCGCGGTCCGGACCCAGAGCGCGGTCAGGGCGCTGACCGGCAGGAACAGCAGCCCGTAGACGACGGGGGAGCCGTCCAGGAGCAGCTGGTCGAGGAGACCGAGGGCCAGCATGACGGCGGAGGCGAAGAGCCCGGCACCGAGCCCGGTGAGGCGGGGCGAGGGGAGTCGGCGCAGGGCGAGGACGACCGGCGGCACGGGCCGGCGCCCGGCGGGCCGCCCGGACGGGCGGGCCCCCGGGCCGCCGGCGGCCACGGCCCGCTCCACGCGGGCGCGACCGGGCGCGCGGCCGGCTCTGCCGGTCACGCGGTAGACGGCCGCGCCCTCCACGAGAGCGCCGGGCGGTGCGACCGGCGGCGTGGTGGGGGTCTGCGGCCTTCGGCGGCCTTGCGGCTGACTTGTCCTGTGCTGCTCCACCCGACCAACGTAGGTCCGAAAGGGGCGGGAACCGGGTCCGGGACACGCCCTTTGGGTGACCTTGCCCCCGAGAACGACCGAAGGTCTCCGTCACTGGCCGGTTCGGCCCGCCCGTAAACTGGGGGATCGGCCCACCATCCACACTTCAGGAAGTCGCCACCGTGTCGCTCACGATCGGAATCGTCGGTCTGCCGAATGTCGGCAAGTCGACCCTGTTCAACGCCCTGACCAAGAACGACGTGCTGGCGGCCAACTACCCGTTCGCCACGATCGAGCCCAACGTCGGCGTCGTCGGCGTCCCCGACCCCCGCCTGACCAAGCTCGCGGAGATCTTCGGCTCCCAGCGCATCCTCCCGGCGACGGTCGACTTCGTCGACATCGCCGGCATCGTGCGCGGCGCGAGCGAGGGCGAGGGCCTGGGCAACAAGTTCCTCGCGAACATCCGCGAGTCGGACGCGATCTGCCAGGTCATCCGCGCCTTCAAGGACGAGAACGTCGTCCACGTCGACGGCAAGGTCTCGCCGAAGGACGACATCGAGACGATCAACACCGAGCTGATCCTCGCCGACCTGCAGACCATCGAGAAGGTCCTCCCGCGCCTCCAGAAGGAGTCCCGGATCAAGAAGGACGTGGCGCCCAAGGTCGCCGCGGTCGAGGCCGCCCAGGCGATCCTGGAGAAGGGCGACACCCTCTTCTCGCAGGGCATCGTCCAGGGCTCGGAGAAGGCGGAGCTGCTGCACGACCTCCACCTCCTCACCACGAAGCCGTTCCTGTACGTCTTCAACGTGGACGAGGACGAGCTGACGGACGACGACTTCAAGGCCGAGCAGAGCGCCCTGGTCGCCCCGGCCGAGGCGATCTTCCTCAACGCCAAGCTGGAGCAGGACCTCGCCGAGCTCGACGAGGAGGACGCCATGGAGCTCCTCCAGTCCGTCGGCGCCGAGGAGCCCGGCCTCGCCACCCTCGCCCGCGTCGGCTTCGCCACCCTCGGCCTCCAGACCTACCTGACGGCCGGCCCGAAGGAATCCCGCGCCTGGACGATCAAGCAGGGCGCGACGGCCCCCGAGGCGGCCGGTGTCATCCACACCGACTTCCAGAAGGGCTTCATCAAGGCCGAGGTCATCTCCTTCGCCGACCTCGTCGCCACCGGCTCGGTCGCCGAGGCCCGCGCGGCCGGCAAGGCCCGCATGGAGGGCAAGGAGTACGTCATGCAGGACGGCGACGTCGTGGAGTTCCGCTTCAACGTCTGACACGTCCGGCGAAAGGCCGTCCGAGCCGCGGAGGAGCGGGTCGGGCGGCCTTTGCGGTGGGGAGGGCGCGGCGGGCGCCGATTTCGCCACGCGGGGTCGGCGGGGAACAGGGGCTCGTGCGGCAGGTGGTCGTCGTCCGGCACGCACGGCACGCAGTCCGGGGCCGTGCGGGCGGCCACGGCCGGCAGGCGGGCGGCCGGGGCGGTGTGATCAAGGCCACCCGGTGGTGGCGGTGCGCCGCCCCGCCTCGGCGCGGGCGGTCCTCCCGTCCCACGTATCCTCGATTCCTCGGAAATGGGGGAGAGGGATCGCGGAGGTATACAGGTGGAGTTCCGGCTGCTCGGCTCCGTCGCGTTGGTGACGGAGGACAGGGACGTAGCCTTGGGGCCCGCCAAGCGGTCCAGTCTGCTGGCCATGCTGCTGCTGAGGCCCAACAGTGCCGTGAACGTCGGCCAGTTGATCGACGCCCTGTGGGAGGAGGAGCCGCCCACCCACGCCAAGACCGTCCTCCAGGGGCACGTCTCGCGGCTGCGGGCGCTGCTCGCCGAGCACGGGGCCGAGGCGTACGGGGTCGAGCTCGCGACGCAGGGTTCGGCGTATGTGCTCCGGATGCCCGAGTCGCTCGTGGACGCCCACCGCTTCGAGGAGCTCGTCGGTCTCGCCGGTGTCCAGCGCCGGCCCGCCGACGCAGTGCGGATGCTGCGGGAGGCGCTGTCGTACTGGCAGGGGCCCGCGCTCACCGGCACCGTGCACAGCAGGCCCCTCGAAGCCGCCGCGAGCGGCCTTGAGGAGATGCGGCTCGCGTCGGTGGAGGCGCTGGCGGAGGCGTACGGGCAGCTCGGCGAGCACGGCAGGGCCGCCGCCGTCCTGCGCACCGAGGCCGTCGCCCACCCGCTGCGCGAGTCCCTGGCCGCCGCGCTGATGCTGGCGCTCGCCCGCTCCGGCCGGCAGTCGGACGCGATCGACTGGTACCACAGGACCCGGCGGCTGCTCGTCGAGGAGCTGGGGGTCGACCCCGGCGAGACCCTCAGCGAGGCGTACGCGACGCTGCTCCGCTCCGCCGCGCCCGTCTCCCCGCCCCGTCCCGCCGTCGAGGTCAGGGCCCCGGCGCCGGAGGGCCTGCCGCGGGCGCCGCGCGGCTTCACCGGCCGCGGGGCCGAGCTGGCCGCGCTCGACCGTGCCGTGCGTGCCGGGGACGGTCCCGTCTGTCTCGTCACGGGGCCGGCCGGCGTCGGCAAGACCGCGTTCGCCGTCCACTGGGCCTACGAGCGGCGCGCCGACTTCCCCGACGGGCGGCTCTTCGCCGACCTGCGCGGCTTCAGCGAGACCCCGGCGCCCGAGACGGCCGCCGTCCTGCGGGAGTTCCTGCTCGCCCTCGGCGTCTCGCCGCAGCGGATCCCCGAGACCGTCGACGCGCGCGGAGCGCTGTTCCGCTCCCTCACCGCCGGACGCCGGCTGCTGGTCGTCCTCGACAACGCCCGCTCCTCCGAGCAGGTCCGGCCGCTGCTGCCCGGCGGCGACCACTGCGCGACCGTCGTCACCAGCCGCGACCGGCTCGGCGGCCTCATCGCCTCCGACGCCGCCCGCCCCGTGCCGCTCGGGCACCTCAAGGCGGCCGCCTCGGCCGCCCTGCTCACGACCGTGCTCGGCGAGGAGCGGGTCGCCGCCGAACCGGCCGCCGCCACCCGCCTCGCCCGGCTCTGCGACGGCCTGCCGCTCGCCCTCCGGGTGACGGCGGCCCGCCTGGCCGAGCGGCCGCAGTGGACGCTCGACGCGATGGTCGGCGAACTCGCCGACGAGCAGAGCCGGTTGGCGCTGCTCGACGTGGAGGACCGCGGCGTCTCCGCCGCGCTGCGCCTCACCGTGCAGCAGCTGCCCGAGTCCGCCGCCCGGATGTTCCGCGCGATCGGCCTGCACACCGGATCCGACCTGGACCGGTTCGCGGCGGGCGCGCTCGCCGGGACGGCGCCCGGGCAGGCCTCCGCCGACCTGGACCGGCTCGCCGCCGCGCACCTGCTCACCGAGGCCGTCCCCGGCCGCTGGACACCGCACGACCTGGTGCGCCTCTACGCGCGCCATCTCGCCCCGCAGGCCGACCCCGAGGGCCTGCCCCGGCTCCTCGACCACTACCTCTACACGGGCCTCGCGGCCGACGCCGCCGCCGAGCCCGGCTCGCAGCCCTGCTACGCGCTGCCCGCCGACGCCCGACGGCCCGCCGCGACGAGGGAGTTCGAGGACCGTACGGCGGCGCTCGACTGGTACGCGGCCGAGCGCCCCGCCCTGGAGGGCGCGGTCGCCGCCGCGGCCGCCCTCGGGATGCACGACCGGGCCTGGCGGCTGGCGCTCGTGCCGTGGCCGCTGATGCTCCGGCGGATCGGGGACGGCTGGACCCCGCTCCTGGAGGCCGGGCTCGCCTCGGCCGAGGCGGTCGGCGACCTCGACGCGCAGTCACGCGCGCGTGCCCTGCTCGGCTGGATCCTGCACGAGGAGGGCCGGAGCGCCGAGGCCCTGGTCCACCTGGAGAAGGCGCCCGGGCTGGCCGCCCGGGCCGGCGATCCGATCAGCGAGGCCATCGCGTACGTCAACCACGCCGCCGTCCTGGACGCGACCGGCGAGCACGAGCGGGCCGGCCTGCTCATGCTGCACGCCGTCGACCTCGCCGACCGCACCGGCCACCCGTCCACCCAGGTGCTGACCCTCCAGCACCTGGCGGGCCACTGCCTGAAGGCGGAGGAGTACGAGGCGGCGCTCGCGCACACTCTTCGCGCCGGGGAACTGGTCGCGCCCGACGCGGTGGTCATCCGGGCCTCGCTGCAGATCACCCTGGGCGAGGCGCTGGCCGGTATCGGTCGTCTCGAAGAGGCCGCCGACCAGTTGGAACGTGCGATCGTCGCGGCCGACGCGGCCGGTTTCACCGAGGGTTCGGCGCGGGCGGCGGCGCGTCTCTCGCGGCTGACAGCGAATCGTTAGCGGTACGCAAGCGGGACGGCAGCGCCGATGGGGAAGCTGGACGCAGCACCGGGGAGAACAGGCCGGTGCCGCGAGGCGCACGCACCGGGCGTGCGCCCCGACCGACCGCGTCAACGGGGGAGAACCACCATGCGCAACCACCGCAAGAACACCGTCCTGGCCGCCGCCGCCATCGCCGCCCTCTCGCTGGGCCTGACCGCCTGCGGCGGCGGGGACGACGCCACGGGCGCCAAGGACGCGGGGAGCGCGAGCTCCTCCCAGTCCGCCACCGGTGCCGGCGGCAACGGCGCGGCCGGCGGCGGCACGGCGGACCAGACCGCCGCGAAGAGCGGCTCGGGCTCCACGGGCGGCTCGGCCACCGGCGGCTCCACGGGCGGCTCCACCACGGGCGGCTCCACCGGCTCCGCCGGCGGCTCGAAGGCCGGCTCCACCACGGGCGGCTCCACCGGTTCCACCGGCGGCAAGGGCTCCGCCGCGGCCCCCGCCTGCGCCTACAACGACCTCAAGGTCACGGCGGCGAAGGCGGACGAGGTCCCGACCGAGCACATCACCCTCACCGCCACCAACACCTCCGGCCGCTCGTGCACCCTGCTGGAGTACCCGCTCGTCGCCTTCGGTCCGATCCAGACCGCCAAGGACGTCCCGGCCGTCGCGAAGAGCAAGCCGGCGGCGCCGGTCGTCCTGAAGCCCGGTGCGCCCGCCTACGCGAACGTGCGGATCGCGCTCGGCGGTGTCCACGAGGACAACAAGGTCGTGAACGAGTTCAACGTGAACCTCTTCGCCCCCCAGGGTCCGGCCGAGGGCAGCATCGTCGTCAAGGCCCCCGCCGGCGGCCTGGCCGTCGACGAGGCCGCCGCGAAGACGGGCTACTGGACGTACGAGCTCCGCAACGGCGCCGACGAGTTCTGAGCCGTCACGCCGCGAGACCCGTCTTCGCGCCCGCCCCGCACAGCGGCACCACCGTGAGGCCGGGGCGGGGCGGGGCCGCGCTCACCGCGGCCCAGCAGGCCACGCCGGTCGCCTCGACGAACAGGCCCCGACGGGCCAGGTCCCGCTGCGCCGCACCGATCTGATCCTCCGTCACCGTCAGGAACGTGCCGCCCGTCGCGCGGACCGCCCGCAGGATCTGGCGGGCGCGCGGCGGGGCCGGGATCGCGATGCCCTCGGCGAGGGTGGGGCGGGGGTCCGCCGGCCGTACGAGGTCCTCCGCGCCCGCGTGGAAGGCCTCGGCCAGCGGGGACACGGCCTCCGCCTGGACGGCGACCAGGGCGGGCCGGGTGTCGACGAGGCCGTGGCGGTGCAGCTCGTCGAGGGCGAGGGCGGCGCCGAGGAGCAGGGTGCCGTTGCCGACGGGGACGACGATCGTGTCCGGGAGGCGGCCGCCGAGCTCCTCCCACAGCTCGTAGACGTAGGTCTTGGTGCCGTGCAGGAAGTACGGGTTGTACACGTGCGAGGCGTAGAAGACGCCCGGCTCGTCGGCGGCCTCGCGCGCCGCGCGGGCCGTCGCCTCGCGGTCTCCGGGCACCTCGACGACCCGGGCCCCGTGGGCCCGGATCTGCTCCAGCTTCTTCGGGGAGGTGCCCTCGGGGACGTACACGACGCAGTGGAGCCCGGCCCGCGCGCCGTACGCGGCGATCGCGGTGCCCGCGTTGCCGCTGCTGTCGGCGAGGACCGTGCGGGGCTCCAGGCGGCGGGCGTGCGCGGCGAGCATGACGGCGCCCCGGTCCTTGAAGGACAGGGTCGGCATGAGGAAGTCGAGTTTGGCCGAAACCGAGTCGGTGAGCCGGACGAGCGGTGTGCGGCCCTCGCCGAGGCTCACCTCGGGCCCGTACGGGAGCGGAGGCAGCGCCTCCGTGTAACGCCACAATGAATTCACGCGTGAGGCGAGTGACGGGAGGGGGACCGGCGCACTCGTGAACGCGAGGTCCCAGGGGCCGCGGCATCGAGGACAGCACCAGGTGAGGGCGTCGGCGGGGGACTGGATCCGGCAGCGGGGGCACTCGTAAGCGGTCATGAGGGGCAGCATGTCAGGGGTGTGGCACGGGTGTTGCGGAGCTGCGAGGGCTCTTGTGGGATTCCTATGGATCAGTCAATCTTTCGCTCGGCAGCCGGACGTTCGAGACGGCGCGGGCCTCCCGTGTCGTATTGACATGTCCATGCCTTAATCGTGTCGCGCTCCTGTCTTGCCCCCACGAGGAGGACCCCCCACATGTCAGTGATGCGTACACCGCGTCGCCGGACGGCCACCGCCGCGGCCATCGCCGTCGCCGCCCTCGCCCTCGGCTCCCTCACCGCCCTCCCGGCGGCCGCCGCGCCGACCGCCCCCGAAGGCGTCATCGAGAACGCCGGTGCCGAGGGCACCGTCCCGGGCAGCTACATCGTCACCCTCGACGAGTCCGCGCAGGCGGAGACCGCCAAGGGCCGGGCCGTCGCCGCCAAGTTCGGCGCGAAGATCAAGCGGACCTTCACCACCGCGGTCAACGGCTACTCCGTCGAACTCTCCGAGGCGCAGGCGCGGAAGCTCGCGGCCGACCCGGCGGTGAAGTCCGTCGTCCAGAACCGCGTCTTCCACATCGACGGCACCCAGCCCTCCCCGCCGTCCTGGGGCCTGGACCGGATCGACCAGCGGGCCCTTCCGCTGAACCAGAGCTACACCTACCCGGACTCCGCGGGCCAGGGCGTCACGGCGTACATCATCGACACCGGCGTCCGCATCACCCACACCGACTTCGGCGGCCGCGCCTCCTACGGCTACGACGCCATCGACAACGACAACACCGCCCAGGACGGTCACGGCCACGGCACCCACGTCGCCGGAACCGTCGCGGGCACGTCGTACGGCGTCGCCAAGAAGGCGAAGATCGTCGGCGTCCGCGTCCTCGACAACTCCGGCTCCGGCACGACCGAGCAGGTCGTCGCGGGCATCGACTGGGTCACGCGGAACGCCGTCAAGCCGGCCGTCGCCAACATGAGCCTCGGCGGCGGCGTCGACTCCGTCCTCGACGACGCCGTCCGCAACTCGATCGCCTCCGGCATCACCTACGCCGTCGCCGCCGGCAACGAGACGGACAACGCCGCCAACCACTCGCCCGCGCGCGTGGCCGAGGCCATCACCGTCGGCGCCACCACGTCGAGCGACGCCAAGGCCAGCTACTCCAACTACGGCAGCGGCCTCGACCTCTTCGCCCCGGGCTCCTCCATCACCTCGTCCTGGGGCACCGGCGACACCGCCACCAACACGATCTCCGGTACGTCGATGGCGACCCCGCACGTCGCCGGCGCCGCCGCCCTCTACCTGGCGGACAACCCGACGGCGACCCCGGCGCAGGTCTCCACGGCCCTGACGACCGCCGCCACCCCGAACGTCGTCACCAGCCCCGGCACCGGCTCCCCGAACAAGCTGCTGTACGTCGGCGGCGGCACCACCCCGCCGCCCACCGGCCCGAAGTTCGAGAACACCACGGACTACGCGATCAACGACAACGCGACCGTCGAGTCCCCGGTCACCGTCAGCGGCGTCACGGGCAACGCCCCCGCCGCCCTCCAGGTGCCCGTGAACATCGTCCACACCTACATCGGTGACCTCCAGGTCCAGCTGATCGCCCCCGACGGCTCGGCGTACACGCTGAAGTCCTTCGGCACCGGCGGCAGCGCGGACAACATCAACACCACGTACACCGTGAACGCCTCCTCCGAGGTCGCCAACGGCACCTGGAAGCTGCGGGTCACGGACAACGCGAACCTCGACACCGGGAAGATCGACTCCTGGGCCCTGCAGTTCTGAGCCCGGCCCTAACCGGTGAGGGGCGGTCGTCTCGCGACGACCGCCCCTTCCGGCCATGTCCCTTCCGGGCGTGCCCCTTCGGCTCATGTCCCGTCCGGTCAGCGCCCCCTTCGCCCGTCGGCACCCACGTGCCCGCTCCCTCCGCCCCGCCGCGTACGATGCGCGCCCGAGCGTTTGTTCGCATCGCCCGCCCGCAACAGGAGCACGTACTCGTGGAGCCGAGCCAGCCGACCCCGCCGACCCCGCCTCCCCCGGGCGGCCCGCAGCCCGGGGGGTGGCCCGCCCCCGGGCCGTACACCTCCCCGGGCATGCCGTACGCGGCCGGACCCCACGGCGGCCCGCCCGGGGCCCCGGGAGCCGTCCCGTACGGCATGCCGCCGCGACGCTCCACCAACGGACTCGCCATCGGCTCCCTCGTCTCCGGCATCGTCTGCTGCCTCCCGCCCCTCGGCCTGATCCTCGGCCTCGTCGCCCTCCCGCAGATCAGGAGGAAGGACCAGGCGGGCAAGGGGTTCGCGGTCGCCGGCATCGCGCTCTCCGCCGTCAGCTGCCTGCTGCTCGTCGTCGGCCTCGCGAGCGGCGCCTTCGGCTCGGCGTGGAACGGCTTCCAGAAGGGAGTGGACGAGGCCTCCCGCTCCAGGACGCCGTACTCGCTGCGCGCCGGGCAGTGCTTCTCCGACGACAGCAAGGAGGAGGAGTACGCGACGGACGTGAAGGTCGTCGACTGCGCCCGCCCGCACGACGGCGAGGTCACCGGGGACTTCAAGGTGACCGGCTTCGACAAGTGGCCCGGCGACGACCCGATCGACCGGATCGCCCAGACGCGCTGCGAGACGATCAACTCGTCCTACGCGCTGGACACCTGGAAGGTCCCCAAGGACGTCTGGACCTACTACTACCTTCCCAGCAGCCAGAGCTGGCGCCGCGGCGACCGGACGGTGACCTGTGCGCTCGCCACCGAGAAGGCCCCGTTCAGCGGGTCCCTGCGCTCCGACTCGACCAGTCTGACCCTCGATCAGGAACAGTTCCTGCTGAGCCTCAACCCGGTCGAGAAGCTCGGCTACGAGGAGCCGGAGGAGGACCCGGACGAGGACTTCGAGGCCAACCGGAAGTGGGCCGGCGAGATGCTGGCCGCGATCGACTCGGCCCGCGCGGGCGTGCGGGACCACGACTGGCCCGGCACGTCCAAGGCCGCGCTCGCGGCGCTCGGCAAGGAGCTCGACACGGCCTCGAAGCGCTGGGGGAGGCTGGCGGCGGCGGCCGACGCGGACGCCTACTGGGAGGCGTACGACGCCGCTTGGGACGCCCTTCCCGAGGACCTGGGCGCCGAGGCGCGGACCGCGCTCGGCCTGACGGACACGCCGCCGGCGGGCGAGGGCGCCCAGGCCTGAGCCGCACGCCCCCGTACGGGGGCGTGGAGCACGGGGACGGGTCACGGGTCCGGGGCCGGGCCTCCCTCGTCGGGAGGCCCGGCCCCGCCGCGTGCGGACCGGGCCGGCGCTCCGGGGGCGGCGGCCCGTGACCGACCGCCGTCCCGGAGCGCCGTGAGCGGCGGGGTGCCGGTCCGCGGCCGGGGGCCCGGCACACGCGGTGCCGGGACGTGCGGGCAGAATTTATTGGTCTGGACCAATAGGAGTCAAGGGTTCGGTCGGCCTCCCCCCGAGTGGCCGCGAGTGGTCGGGGTTGTCATCACTTCGAGTGAAACCCTGGCCCATGCTTGCGGATCGCGACCGTGGGTTGTCACGCTGTAGCTGTCAGTCAACCTGAGGGGAGTGTCCAGTGACGTTCGGTGAGCAGCCCGCCTACCTGCGCGTGGCGAGCGATCTGCGGGAGAAGATCGCCAACGGCTCGCTTCCACCGCATACCCGCCTCCCCTCGCAGGCACGCATCCGCGAGGAGTACGGGGTGTCGGACACCGTCGCGCTGGAAGCCCGCAAGGTGCTCATGGCCGAGGGGCTCGTGGAGGGGCGGTCGGGCTCGGGGACCTATGTGCGCGAGCGCCCCGTGCCCCGGCGGATCGCCCGCTCCGGCTACCGCCCCGCGGCCGGCGCCAGCCCCTTCCGTCAGGAGCAGGCCGCCGAAGGGGCCCGGGGCACCTGGGAGTCGAGCAGCGAGCAGGAGCCGGCGAGCGTCGAGGTGGCCGAGCGGCTCGGCATCGAGCCGGGGGAACGCGTGATGCGCACGCGGTACGTGTACCGGGACGGGGGCGAGCCCATGATGGTCTCCACCTCCTGGGAGCCCCTCGCCGTCACCGGCCGGACGCCCGTCATGCTCCCCGAGGAGGGCCCTCTGGGCGGCTGCGGCGTCGTCGAGCGCATGGCGGCCATCGACGTGGTCGTGGACAACGTGGTGGAGGAGGTGGGGGCCCGGCCCGGCCTCGCGGAGGAGCTCCTCGCGCTCGGCGGGGTGCCGGGACACGTGGTCATGGTCGTGGAGCGCACGTACTACGCCTCGGGCCGCGCCGTCGAGACGGCCGACGTCGTCGTCCCGGCCGACCGCTACCGCCTCACCTATCACCTGCCGGTGCGCTGATCCGCGCCGACCGCCCGACGGACGCCCGTGAGGGGGGGCGAGGGGGGCCTGGGGCCGGACGGGGCGGCGGACCGACGGCCCCCGTGGCCGGGCGGCGATGACGGGCCGGTCGTCGCTGTGGCGGGGCGACAGCCCGTGGCCGCGCCTGCCGCGCTTCTTCCGTAGCCGCTGGTCCGTGACCGACACCAGGGCCTCGTCCGACACCCTCGTCGCGCCCCTCGCCACCGCCCGCCCCCGGCGGTGCCCCGCCCCTGCAGGGCCGCTCCTGCCCCCGTAGTCGTAGCTCCTCCTGTCCGCCTGGAGCCGCTGCCGTCCGGAGCCGCTCCGGCCGCCCGGAGCCGCTTCCGCCCGCCCTGGAGTCGACTCCACCCGTCCCGATGCCGGTGCCGACCCTCCCGATGCCGGTGTCGCCCCTTCCCGCCGTGGCGCCCAGAGCGTGCCCTTCGGCCTCTCTCCGTCGGTTCCCGGCCGATCCGTGCCTCTTTGTGAAAACCCGTATCCGCTGTGTGAAGGTCAGGCGTAAGCTCCGGCATATGCGGATTGCGGTTTCCCGGAGATCCTCATTGGCACCCGGACCGGCGGAGGGAGAAGCCTGATGACCGACAGTGGCCCCGTCCTTCCCTGGCTCGTCATACGGCAGGACGACAACGGCAACCGCTACCGGGTGGGGCGGTACGCGACCAAGGACGAAGCCCAGAAGATCGCGGACAGCCTCGACGACCGCGGGCACAAGCAGCTCTACTGGGTCGAGCGCATCGGCAGTCCCGCCCTCTGACCCCGGCGGGCGCCCACCGGGCCCGGCTACGCTCGCGCCCATGACGGAACGCACCACCGACCCCGCCGCGCCCCACGAGCACCACCGCGACGCCGGCCCCGACCGGGACGCCGGCGTCGTGGTCGTCGCGGGCGCCCTGTACGACCGGGGGCGGCTGCTGGCCGCGCGCCGCAGCGCCCCCGTCGAGCTCGCCGGCCGCTGGGAACTTCCCGGCGGCAAGCTCGAACCGGGCGAGAGCCCGGAAGAAGCCCTGGTCCGCGAACTGCGCGAGGAGCTCGGCGTCGAGGTCGAGCCGGGCGAGCGGCTCCCCGGCGAGTGGCCGCTGAAGCCCGGGTACGTCCTGCGCGTGTGGACCGCCCGGCTGCTCTCCGGCGAGCCGCGCCCCCTGGAGGACCACGACGAGCTGCGCTGGCTCTCGCGGAGCGAGCTGGACTCGGTCGACTGGCTCGACCAGGACCGTCCCGCCGTCGCCGAGGCCGCGCTGAGACTGCCGGCGGCCCCCGCCGACGGAGCGCGCGACTGAGTCCCTACGCCGTTCGTGCCCCCGTGCGCCCGCCGACGCTCCTGGCGGGATATCGCGTCCCAAATAGCGGGTATGTCCAGAATGACCCCTTGGGGAGGGGCATGGATCTTCCTGCTGACGCACGGCTGGGGAAGTGATCGGGTGTGATCGACACCGACGGCGACCGCGCGGAGTGGAACTTCCCGGCGGAGGCGAACGCCGTGCGTACGGCCCGCCACGCGGTGCGCGAGACCCTGCGCGCCTGGGAGCTCGACGCGGCCCTCGGCGATCTGACCGTCCTGCTGGTCAGCGAGCTGGTGACCAACTCGCTGCGGTACGCCTCCGGCCCCATCGGCGTCCGGCTCGTCCGGCCCCGCGACGGCGCCCCCGACCCGGCGCGGTCTCCGGCACTCCTGGTGGAGGTTTCCGATCCGCTTCCGGATCCGCCGACCGAGCGGGTCCCGGGACCCGACGACGAGGGGGGCCGTGGCCTCGGGCTCGTGGCCTGTTCCGCTCGTCGCTGGGGAACCCGTAGAGGAAGGACGGGCAAAACCGTATGGTTCGAGCTGGCTCTCCCTGGTGAGTAAACAGGGTGGGACAACGATCACCGGTACTCGCCCAGGGACGAACGAGACCACCCTGTGATCGTGAACGTCGTGCCGTCGGGGCCTGCCGTATTGAATACTGCGGGCATGGCCGGTCCGGTGCGGTGAGCTGGAGGGGACGGTCGCGTGAGCGAGATACCTGAGACGGCGAGCGGCGGCGTCGTGTGGCAGAGCAGCCCGCCCGGCTCCATCTATGACTACATCCGGGTGGCGTCGTTCTCAATCGGGCCCGACGGCCTCGTCGAGCAGTGGAGCCGAAGGGCCGTGGACCTCTTCGGGGTCACCGCGGAGGAGGCCAGGGGCAAGGACCCCGTCGAGGCCTTCATGCCCGCCGACCTGCGCGAGCGCGGCCACCGGCGGGTCAAGGAGATCCTCGACGGCAAGGAGTGGACGGGCCTCGTCCCCTTCCGCGTGCCCGGCGAGGAACGGCCCCGGGGCATCGCCGAGATGTACGTCATGCCGAGCGAGACCCAGACCGGGGAACGGGCCGCGCTGTGCATCGTCGTCGATGTGCGCGCCCTGCGCCGCATCGAGACCGACCTCGCCGCTTCCCAGGCGATATTCGGCCAATCCCCCTTCGGCTTCCTTCTCTTCGGCACGGACCTCACCGTGAAGCGGGCCAACCGGCGCTTCGCCACCGTCTTCGGCGGCGAGGCCGACGACCACCGGGGCCGGACCGTCCACGACTACCTGGGCCGCGCCGAGGCCGACCGGATGACCACCGCCCTCCGGAAGGTCCTGGAGACCGGCGAGTCCGTCACCGACTTCCAGATCGTCGGCGCCGCCCCCGGCGCCAGGGACCGCCGGCACTGGTCCATCAACCTCTACCGCGTGCACAGCGGTTCCGGACGCCCGATCGGGGTCGCCGGACTCGGCATCGACGTCACCCGCCGGCACAACGCCGCCAGGGAGGCCGCCAGCGCCCGCCGCAACCTCGCCCTGCTCAACGAGGCCGGCGCCCGCATCGGCAACTCCCTCGATCTGGAGGCCACCGCCCGCGAGCTCCTCGACGTCGCCGTCCCCGGCTTCTGCGACCTCGCCTCCGTCGACCTCTACCAGGGCCTCCTCACCGGCGACGAGGCACCGCCCGGCCGCTGGGGGAACTCCCACGACGTCGGCTACGGGGCGGGCAGCGCCGAACTCCGCAGGGTCGCCTTCGCCAGCGCCGTCTCCGACACCCCCCTCAGGACCGACGAGGGACACGGCCCGGGTCCCGTGCCCATCGAGGTCGGGGCCGTCCACCGCTACCCGTTCAACTCGCCCTGTGCCGGAGCCCTGCGCACCGGACGCATCCGGACGGTCCCGGGCACCGACGGAGACCTCGTCCAGTCCACCCTGGTCGTCCCGATGACCGCCCACGACACCGTCGTCGGCCTCGTCCAGTTCTCCCGCGCCAAGGGCAGCGAGCCCTTCGGAGAGCGCGACCGGGCCCTCGCCGTCGAACTCGCCGCCCGCGCCGCCGTCTGCATCGACAACGCGCGCCTCTACCGCCGCGAGCACGAGCGGGCCCTCATCCTCCAGCGCAGCCTGCTCCCGCCCGGCGACCCCGAGGCCGCGGGACTCGACATCGCCTGTCGCTACCTCCCCGGCACCACCGCCACCGAGGTCGGCGGCGACTGGTTCGACGTCATCGAGCTCCCCGGCCACCGCACCGCCCTCGTCATCGGCGACGTCATGGGCCGGGGCCTGCGCGCCGCCGTCGCCATGGGCGAACTCCGCACCGCCGTCCGCACCCTCGCCCAGCTCGACCTGGAGCCCGCGGAAGTCCTCTCCCACCTCGACGAGATCGCCCGCGGCCTGGGCGCCCCCATCGGCGCCCAGCAGTCCCGCGCCCACAAGAACCGGGGGCCCGAACTCTCCGAGGTCTACCTCGCCACCTGCGTCTACGCCGTCTACGACCCGGTCACCCGCCGCTGCACCTTCGCCAACGCCGGACACCTCCCGCCGGTCCTCGTCGAGCCGGGCGAGGCGGCCATGCTCCTCGACGTACCCCCCGGCATGCCGCTCGGCGTCGGCGGGGAACCCTTCGAGGAGGTCGAGGTGGAACTGCCCGAGGGCGCCCTCCTCGCCCTCTACACCGACGGGCTCGTCGAGTCCCGCGAGCACCCCCTGGACGAAGGCCTCCAGGCCTTCCGGCGCGCCCTCACCGACCCGGCCCGCCCCCTGGAGGACGTCTGCGACCGGGTCCTCACCAGCCTGAACACCGGTCACGGCGAGGACGACATCGCCCTCCTCATGGCCAGGATCCAGGGGCTGCCCAGCGAGGCGGTCGGCGACTGGCGGCTGCCCAGGGAGCCCCGCTCGGTCGGCCGGGCCCGCGAACTCGCCCGCGCCCAGCTCGCCGCCTGGGACCTCGAACCGCTCGTCGACACCGTCGAACTCCTCGTCAGCGAACTCGTCACCAACGCCCTGCGCTACGGCGAGGGCGAGATCCGGCTGCGTCTGCTGCGCGACCGCACCCTCGTCTGCGAGGTCTGGGACTCCGGCCTGGTCCAGCCGCGGCGCCGCAGGGCCCGGGACACCGACGAGGGCGGCCGCGGCCTCCAGCTCGTCGGGCTGCTCTCCGCCTCCTGGGGCTCCCGCCGCACCCCGCGCGGCAAGACCGTCTGGTTCGAGCTGGCCCTGCCGGACGGGGAGGGGGCGGCGGAGCCCACGGTGGAGCAGCTCCTCAGCATGTTCTGAGCGGCCGCCACTCCGTCGTCAGCCCTTGAGCGCGGCCAGCCGGGCCTCGATCTCGGCGCTGTCGCCGAGCGCCTCCAGCTGCTCGAACTGGGCGTCCAGGGAGGAGGCGGCGAGTTCCTGCCCGCCCAGGGCCCGGGCCTCCTCCCGGCGCACCTTGTCCTCGAAGCGGCTCAGCTCGCTCGTCGGGTCGAGCACGTCGACGCTCCGCACGGCGTCCGTCATGCGGTTCTGCGCCCGGGCCGATCCGGCACGGGCGACCAGCTCGTCGCGCTTGGTCCGCAGCTCGCCGAGCTTGGCCTTCATCCGGTCGAGGCCGGTCCTGAGCTTCTGCACGACCTCGGTCTGGGCGGCGATCGTCGGCTCGGCGGTCTTCGCCTCCTTCTCCGACTGCAGCTGGCGGCCGAGCGCCACCTTCGCCAGGTCGTCGAAGCGGTCCGCCTCCGCCGTCTGCCCGCCGGCCCGCAACGCGTCCGCCTTCCTGCTGGCGGCGAGCGCCTTGACGCCCCACTCCTTCGCCGTGTCCACGTCCTCCCGGTGGTCCTGCTCCATCAGCCGGAGGTTGCCGATGGTCGCCGCCACCGCCTCCTCCGCCTCCGCGATGTTGTTCGCGTAGTCGCGGATCAGCTGGTCCAGCGTCCTCTGCGGATCCTCCGCCTGGTCGAGGAGGGCGTTGATGTTCGCCTTCGCCAGCTGGGTGACCCGGCCGACGATCGTCTGCCTGCTGCTCATGGCTCTACTCCCTGGGGAACTCGTGGGACTCAGAAACGGCCTCCGCCGCCCAGCCGGCCGCGCGTGCCGCTGCCGCCGAAGCTGCCGGGCCCTCCGCCGGAACCACCCCCTCCTCCGCCGGAACCTCCTCCGCCGGACCCGCCGCCGAACAGCCCGCCGAGGACGATGCCGCCGAGCACCGCGCCGCCGAGGCCGCCGCCACCGCTGCCGCCCACCCCCGTCGCACCGCCCAGGCCGTTCGGATTCCCGTACGTGCGGACGTCCTGCTCGGCGAGGTCCTGGGCTCGCCGGGCCAGCGCGTCCGCCTGCTGCGCCTCCACGAGGGCCGCCTGCGGGTCGCCGGCGTCGGCGAGCGACCGCGCCTCCTCCCAGCGGCGCCGGGCCTCGGCGAGGCGCGTACGGGCCTCGCTGCCCACCGCGCCCCGGTGCGTGGTGATGTAGTCGGACGCCGCCCCGATCGCCGAACGGGCCGTCAGCATCACCTGATCGAGGAGCACGCGGGCGCGCCGCGTCCCCGACTCCCGCTCCCGCGCGCCCTCCAGCGCCTCGTCGAGCGCCGCGTCGGCCTCCTCGACCCGGCGCAGGGCGTCGATCGGGTCGTACCGCCCCGCGTCCACCCCGCGCCGCACCTCGGCGGCCACCGACTCGGCGCGGGCGATCCGGCCCTGGAGGCCAGCCGTGGACATCCCCTCGGCGGTCCCCTCCAACAGCCCGCGGGCCTCGGCGAGATCGGCGTCCGTCTCCGCGAGCGCGCCCGTCAGCCTCCCCACGGCCTCGGCCAGGTCCCGCGCCCGCCGGTCCACCGCCTCGATCAGCCGGGCCGCCTGGTCCACGGCGCCCTCGGCGGCCCGGATGTGCACGGCGGCCCCGCCGTTGTCGCCGGTGTCGATCCGCTGGCGGGCCTGGTTGAGGTGGGTCGTCGCGAACACGAGCCGGTCCTTCGCCTGCTCGACGTCGCCGGCGACGGGCGCGGCCGCCGTCTCGGCGTACCGCTCGCGCATCGCGGTCAGAGCCGCCTCGGCCGTCCCGATCCGCCCGGTCTGCTCGCGGAAGGCGGTCTCCACCGCGGCCAGCGCCTCCGGGGCCGTGCGCTCCAGGGCCCGGAGCCGGTCGAAGTCCTCCGTCTCGGCGTCGAGGCGCGCGTTCGCCCCGGCGCAGCGGCGGAGGATCTCGTCCAGCATGGCCCGGCGGGTCGGGTCGTCCTCGGGGAAGGAGTCGTCGAGCTTCTGCCGCAGCCGGAAGGAGGCCGCCAGCTGCTCCTCGGCGAAGTCGACCGCCTCGGTGAAGGGGCGCACCGCCTCCTCGCCGAACTGGGCGGAGGCGAAGCCGAGTTCCTCCTGGCTGGTGCGGACGGCGTCGTCGGTGGCGACCAGTGTCCGGCGGGCCTCTCCGTCGAGCTCGTCCAGGGACGGAGGGGCGGGCGCCTTCGGAGGGCCCCAGCCCTGACCGCCCCGCGGCGTGGTGCGGGTCTCGGCACGCCGTCGCCGCTTGGCGTACGCGTAGGCCGCCACGGCTCCCGCGCCGCCGACGAGGAGCACGGGCAGGACGAGGTCGGTCGCCGAGGCGCCGTCGCCGGCCGCGGCGCCGGGGTCGGCGGGGCCGGGGGTGAGCGTCGGGGTGGGGACGGGCCGGCCGGCGAGGACGGCGGCGTAGCCGTCCGCCGCGCCGATGGCGGCGCCGGCCCAGTCGTTCTGCCTCAAGGCCGGTTCGATCGCGGTCCGCGCGACCTCGTCGAGCTGGGCCTGGGTGAAGCGGGAGCCGGGGTCGGCCGAGTAGCCGTACTGCCGGTCGTGGGTGGCGACGGCGAGCAGGACGTCGTCGAGGCCGAGCGCGTTGCGCTCCGCCGTGGCGTCGGCCCAGTTCTGGCCCGAGCGCCCGGAGAAGTCCCGTACGTAGACGACGAAGAGCTGGACGCGCCGGTCGTCGTAGAGCCGGTCGAGGGCCTGGACCACGGAGGCGCGGCGGTCGCCGAGGGCGCCGACCCGGTCGGTGATCTGCCCGTCCCGGGACAGGACGACGGGGTCGTCGGCGTGGGCTCCGGATACGGCGGGCACGAGGAGCCACCACGCCGCCACCAGCACCGCGACGAGGGCTCGGGTGGCCATTCCTGTCACAAGGGGGAGGTTATGTCTGCGTATGTCCGCCCGCGACCCGGCCGACGCCGGAGTCCGGGGCCGGATCCGTGGCGTCCGGAAACCGTCGCGCCCGCCCGGGCGTCACTGTCAGTAGCCGCCGCTACGGTGGTTCCATTGACGCGACGGCTCTCGGGGGGCTCGGGTGGACGGACGACTGAGGCGTGTGTGGAGGCGGGGGCGCTGGTTCGTCCTCGGCCTCGTCCTGCTGCTCGTGGTGCCCCCGCTCTTCGGGGCCCTGGCCCTGCGCGTCAGCTACACGGGCGACCTCGTGGACGACGCGAGGACCCGCGGCAAGGACGCCTTCTGGATCGGGCACGCCTGGGTGGACGGGCGGAAGAAGGACGCCGATCTCGCGGCCCTCGCCGCGCGGCTGAAGGGCAGCGGGATACGCGACCTGTACGTGCACGCCGGGCCCCTGGAGCACGACGGCACCCTGCCGGCGGCGAAGTACCCCCGCGCCACGTGGCTGGTCGACGGCGTGCACCGCGCGATGCCCGGGATACGGGTGCAGGCCTGGCTGGGCGACGTCCTGGCCACCGAAGGGCCCGTGGGACTGCGCCTGGAGGACGCCGGGTCACGCCGTGCCGTGGTGGGCTCGGCCCGGCAGATCCTCGACGCGGGCTTCGACGGGGTCCACTTCGACCTGGAGCCGCTGCACTCCGACGACCGCGACTACCTCTCCCTCCTCGACGACCTCGGGAAGCTGACCCGGACCCGCAGGGTCCCGCTCTCGGTCGCCGCCCACCAGATCGACCCGCTGCCGGGCGCCCACACGGCCCTGGGCGCGGTCAGCGACAACGGCAGCGAGAAGTGGTGGTCGCAGGAGTTCTTCGGCGAGGTCGCCCGGCGCGTCGACCAGATCGCCGTCATGTCGTACGACACCTGGATGCCGCTGGAGAGCCTCTACGGCGGGTACGTCGCCCAGCAGACGGCCCTCGCCCTGGAGGTGACGCCGGAGACGACCGACCTGCTGATGGGCCTCCCCTTCTTCCACGAGGACGACCTCGGCCACCACGAGGACGCGGAGACGGTCGCCGCGGCCGTCAAGGGCGCGAGACTCGGCCTCGGCCGCACCGACCCCGACCGCGAGCGGTTCGGCCTCGCCCTGTACGTCGACTTCGCCGCGCGGGAGGAGGACTGGGCGGCCTACCGTGCGGGCTGGCTCTGAGCGGGACCCCGCGCGCCGGGGCCGGAACGGGCGGAGGAGGATGGTGCCGTGCGGCCCCGGGGGCGGGCCGCCGGACGAGGGGGAGTACGCCATGACCAGCCGTCTGCTGATGCCCGTCCGCACCCGTGACGGGCGCTCACCGGAGCGGGAGGCCCCCGGGTCCACCCGGCCCACCCCGATCCTGGACCTGGGGCATCCCCTCGTGACCGCGCTCGTGGCCCGGGTGCTGCACGAGTCCGAGGCGCGGGGAGCGGTCACCGACCGCGCCCGGCTCCAGGTGGCGCACGGCATCCTCGTCACCGCCGTGCGACCGGTGTACTCCGTCGAGGACCGGCGCCGGGTGTCGCGCACGCTGCGGCTCGGGCGCGGCTCGTGCAGCCAGCGGATGGCGGTCCTGGAGGCGGTGGCCCGGTCCCTGGGCGTGGAGACCCGGGTGCGCGGCCTGCTCGTCGACGGCACCTTCTGGTACCCGAGGTTCCCGAAGCTGCGCCCCTTCGTGCCCGAGGAGGTCCTCCTCGCCTGGCCGGAGTTCCGCCTCGACGACGTCTGGGTCCCCATCGCCGAGCTGTTCAGCGGTCTCGCGCCGGGCGGGCACGGGGGCGGGTTCACCAACTCCGGGGCGGAGACGCTCTTCGAGGCCGTCGCCCGGACCACCGTCGACTGGGACGCGCCGGCCGCCTGCGCCGGCTCGGCGCCCTGCGACCTCTCCGCCCACCTCCGCACGGACCTCGGCCGCTTCTCCTCGCGCGACGAGCTGTTCGAGCTCCACGGGCAGACCCTGTGCCGCCCCGCCCGCACCCTCGCCGAGCCGGTCCTCGGACGCTGGAGCGCGGGCGCGGCGGCCTGAGGTCAGGCCTTCCGCCGCCTGATCGTCTTCCCGAGCCAGACCAGCGGGTCGTACTTCCGGTCCACGACCCGCTCCTTGAGCGGGATCAGGGCGTTGTCGGTGATCCGGATGGACTCCGGGCAGACCTCGGTGCAGCACTTGGTGATGTTGCAGTAGCCGAGGCCGTGCTCCTCCTGCGCGGTCCGCCGCCGGTCGAGCCCGGCCTCCTCCGCCGCGTCCAGGGGGTGCATGTCGAGCTCCGCGATCCGCATGAGGAAGCGGGGCCCGGCGAAGGCCTCCTTGTTCTCCTCGTGGTCGCGGACCACGTGGCAGGTGTCCTGGCACAGGAAGCACTCGATGCACTTCCGGAACTCCTGGGAGCGGTCGACGTCCTCCTGCCCCATCCGGTACTCGCCGGGGCCGAGCCCGGCGGGCGGGACGAACGCCGGCACCTCCCGGGCCTTCTCGTAGTTGAAGGAGACGTCCGTGACCAGGTCGCGGACGACGGGGAAGGCCCGCATCGGGGTGACGGTGACCACCTCGTCCCGGGTGAAGACCGACATCCGGGTCATGCACATCAGCCGGGGCCGGCCGTTGATCTCGGCCGAGCACGACCCGCACTTGCCCGCCTTGCAGTTCCAGCGGACGGCCAGGTCGGGGGCCTGGGTGGCCTGGAGGCGGTGCACGATGTCGAGGACCACCTCGCCGTCGTGCACCTCGACGGTGTAGTCGGTGAGCTCCCCGCCGTCGGCGTCGCCGCGCCAGATCCGGAAGCGGGCCTGATACGTGCTCATGCGTCCAGTTCCTCCTCCGCCAGGTACTTCGCCAGCTCCTCCTTCTCGAAGAGGGCCAGCAGATCGGGCCTGATGGGCTCGGTGCGCACCCGCTCCAGGACGATTCCGCCGTCCCCGGCCCGGCAGAGCAGGTTCACCGGGCGCCACGACCGCTCCATCGCCGGCCGGTCCTCGCGGGTGTGCCCGCCCCGGGACTCGGTGCGCTCCAGGGCGGCCCGGGCGACGCACTCGCCGACCAGCAGCATGTTCCGCAGGTCGAGGGCGAGGTGCCAGCCGGGGTTGAACTGCCGGTGCCCCTCGACCGAGATCCGTTCGGCCCGCTCCCGCAGCGCGGCGATCCGCGCCAGGGCCTCGACCATCTCGCCCTCCCGCCGGATGATCCCGACGAGGTCGTTCATCGTCTGCTGGAGCTCCTGGTGGAGCGTGTACGGGTTCTCCGCGGGCCCGTCCCGGAACGGGGCCAGCGCCTCCGTCCGCGCCGCCTCCACCGCCTCCTCGCCGACCTCGGCGGCCGCCGCCCCCGCCGCGTACCCCGCCGCGTGCAGCCCGGCCCGGCGTCCGAAGACCAGCAGGTCGGAGAGGGAGTTCCCGCCGAGCCGGTTGGAGCCGTGCATGCCGCCCGCGACCTCGCCGGCCGCGAAGAGCCCGGGCACCCCGACGGTGGCGGCCGTCTCGGAGTCGACGGCGACGCCGCCCATCACGTAGTGGCAGGTCGGCCCGACCTCCATCGCCTCGGCCGTGATGTCGACGTCCGCCAGCTCCTTGAACTGGTGGTACATCGAGGGCAGCCGACGCCGGATCGTCTCCGCCGGCATCCGGGTCGACACGTCCAGGAACACCCCGCCGTGCGGGGAGCCGCGCCCCGCCTTCACCTCGGCGTTGATGGCCCGCGCCACCTCGTCGCGCGGCAGCAGCTCGGGCGGGCGCCGGTTGTGGTCGGGGTCCTCGTACCAGCGGTCGCCCTCCTCCTCCGACTCGGCGTACTTGTCCTTGAAGACGTCGGGGACGTAGTCGAACATGAAGCGCCGCCCCTCGGAGTTCCGCAGCACCCCGCCGTCGCCCCGCACGGACTCGGTGACCAGGATCCCCTTCACCGACGGCGGCCAGACCATGCCGGTCGGGTGGAACTGGACGAACTCCATGTTCACCAGGGGCGCCCCCGCGAGCAGGGCCAGCGCGTGGCCGTCGCCCGTGTACTCCCAGGAGTTCGAGGTCACCTTGAAGGACTTGCCGATGCCGCCGGTCGCGAGGACGACCGCGGGCGCCTCCAGGACGAGGAAGCGCCCGCTCTCCCGCTCGTAACAGAAGACCCCGGCGACCCGGCCGTCTCCGTCCTTGAGGACGCGGGTGACGGTGAACTCCTGGAAGACCTTCAGGCGCGCCTCGTGGTCGCCGGTCTCCCGGTGGTCCTCCTGCTGGAGGCCGACCACCTTCTGCTGGAGGGTCCGCAGCAGTTCGAGGCCGGTCCGGTCGCCGACGTGCGCGAGCCGGGGGTACTCGTGACCTCCGAAGTTGCGCTGCGAGATCCGGCCGTCCGGGGTCCGGTCGAAGAGCGCGCCCCAGGTCTCCAGCTCCCAGACCCGCTCGGGTGCCTCCTGGGCGTGCAGTTCGGCCATCCGCCACTGGTTGAGGAACTTCCCGCCGCGCATGGTGTCCCGGAAGTGCGTCTTCCAGTCGTCGTGCTCGTTGGCGTTCGCCATGGCGGCGGCGATGCCGCCCTCGGCCATCACCGTGTGCGCCTTGCCGAAGAGGGACTTGCAGATGACGGCGGTGCGCGCGCCGGCCCGGCGCGCCTCGATCGCGGCCCGCAGCCCGGCGCCGCCCGCGCCGACCACGACCACGTCCCACCGCTGCCGTTCCACGGAGCTCACAGGACTCATGTCAGAAGAACCTCGGGTCGTCGAAGGCGCCGGTGGCGAGCAGGTACACGTACAGGTCGCAGACGGCGACGCTGATCAGCGACGCCCAGGCGAGTTGCATGTGACGCCGGTTCAGGCGCCCCACCCACGTCCACAGCCGGTAGCGGACGGGGTGCTTCGAGAAGTGCTTCAGACGGCCGCCGACGATGTGCCGGCAGGAGTGGCAGGAGAGGGTGTACGCCCAGATCAGGACGATGTTGACGAGGAAGACCAGCGTCCCGAGCCCCGCGTGGCCCCAGGCGTAGTCGGCGTCCCGGAAGGTCAGCGCGGTGTCGTACGTGAGGATCCCGGCGACCGGCAGCGCCGCGTAGAAGAAGTACCGGTGGAGGTTCTGCAGGAGCAGCGGGAAGCGGGTCTCGCCGGTGTACGTGCGGTGGGGTTCGGCGACCGCGCAGGCCGGGGGAGCCGCCCAGAACCCCCGGTAGTACGCCTTGCGGTAGTAGTAGCAGGTCAGCCGGAACCCCAGCGGGAAGACGAGGATCAGCAGGGCGGGGGAGAGCCCCCACCAGCTGCCGAAGACCTCCCAGTTCGGCCCGCCGCGCATGGGGACGCAGTTCTCCGCGAGGCAGGGCGAGTAGAACGGGGAGACGTAGGGGGCGGAGTAGTAGTGGGCGTTCGCGAACGCCCGCCACGTCGAGTACGCGACGAAGGCGAGCAGACCGACCGCGGTGGCGGCGGGGGAGAGCCACCAGCGGTCGGTGCGCAGATGGCGGGCGGCGAGGGGGGCGCGCCCCGGGGAGCGCACCCCCGTCGCGGCCCTGGGACTCGTCGGGGGTTGCGTACCTGTGGCCAACCGGGCCTCCTCGGCTCTACGGCGCGTGGCGGTCGTGTGCTCCCAGGCCCTCGTCGTCGACGTCGGTCCACTTCCCGGCGTCGTACGGGGCGTCGGGGATGGTCACCATGCTCGCGGCGCGGCCGGAGGCGGGCGCGGGAGGCACGGTCTGCCCCGTCCCGACGCGGCGTTCCAGCTCTTCGACCGTGTGTTCCAGGTCCTGCAAGCGGCGCTTGACGGCCGCCAGATCGTCCTGAACGGACATGGTTGCCCTCACCTTCGTGAGTGTCGCGCGTCACATCCCGCTTGGGAAGTCGTGTGCACGGGCGGTTGGGCCGCACGAGTGGGGTTTGCCGGTCGCGCCGCCGTGTCGCCGTGGCCGAATCCGGTCGGTCCTTTTCAGTGTATGAGCAATAGGTCTGATCATCTCCAAATGGAATAAATCTGGACGAAGGGGTACAAGTCATGTCCCAGGTCGGCGCCCCTCGCGGGAGGACATGCTCCAGGAGCCCCCGCTCCCGCACGCTCCGCTCCGTCGCCACCCTCACCAGCGCGGTCCTCTCCGTCACCGTCCTCGCCGGCTGCAGCTCCGGCGACGAGACCGACGAGGCCCCCGTCGCGGTCCAGGACAACGCGCCCGCGGCACGCGACCGGGTCGCCGACGGCGGCACCCTCCGCTGGGCGGTCGACGCGCTGCCCACCACGCTCAACGCCTTCCAGGCCGACGCCGACGGCACCACCGCGCGCATCGCCGGAGCGGTGCTCCCCTCCCTCTACACGCTCGACGGGCGCGGCCGGCCGCGGATCGACCCCGACTACCTGGAGTCCGCGCAGGTCATCGAGACCGAGCCCAAGCAGGTCGTCCTCTACAAGCTCAACCAGCAGGCGGTGTGGAGCGACGGCCGCGAGATCGGCGCCCCGGACTTCGTGGCCCAGTGGCGCGCGCTGAGCGGCCGCGACACCGCGTACTGGACCGCCCGGAACTCCGGCTACGAGCGGATCGAGAAGATCGAGCGGGGCAAGAACGACCTGGAGGTGCGGGTCACCTTCGCCAAGCCCTACGCCGACTGGCAGTCCCTCTTCACGCCCCTCTACCCCAAACAGGTGATGGGCTCGCCGAACACCTTCAACGACGGGGCGCGCACCACCCTCAAGGTCACTGCAGGACCGTTCCTGCTCAAGGGGATCGACCGGAAGCGCGGCGACGTCACCCTCACCCGCAACCCCCGCTGGTGGGGGCAGCAGGCCAAGCTCGACAGCCTCGTCCTCAAGGCCGTCCCCCGCGCCGACCGGGCCGACGCGCTCGCCGCGGGCAGCCTCGACCTGGCCGAGATCGACCGGTCCACCGCCGAACGGATCTCCCTCGCCCTCCGGGACGCCCGCGCCGGCCGGAACGGCGCCCAGGCCGCCCTCGCCCACGGCCCCGGCGCCGCGATCACCCCCTCCAAGGCCCTCCGCTCCTGGGCCCTCGCCCACGGCTCCGACGACGAGAAGGCGGCGGACGCCAAGGCCGCCCGCAAGAAGAACCAGGAGGCGATCGACCGGTACGCGAGCGCCCAGGACGCCCTGGCCGCGTACGTGGTCCGCAAGTCCCTGGAGCCCGCCTACACCCAGCTCTCGCTGAACGGCGAGTCCGGCCCGCTGGCCGACGAGCGGGTCCGGCGCGCGGTGGCCCGCGCCATCAACCGCCAGGAACTGGCCGAATCCGTACTGAAGCCGCTCGGCCTCCCCGCGAAGCCCCCCGGCAGCCACCTCGCCCTCGCGGGCCAGGCGGCGTACGCGGACAGCAGCGACGCGCTCGGCGACCAGGACACCAAGGAGGCGCAGGCGCTCCTCGCCGACGCGGGCTGGGTCCCGGGCGGCGCGCTCCGGAAGCCCGCCGGCACCAAGGCGGGCGGCGAGTCGGAGAAGAAGGAGGCCGAGAAGAAGGAGGCCGAGAAGAAGAAGGAGTCGGAGAAGGAGGACGGGGGCTCCACCGACGCCAAGAAGAGGAACGACGACACCGCCTCCGACGAGGGCCTCTACATCGTCGGCGACGACAAGCCCGGCGACCGGCGCGCGGCCCCCGCCATCGGCGCGAACGGCCCCGGCGACGGCGCCGGCACCCTCGCCCCGGCCCCCGACGCCGCCCGCCGGAGCGCCGCGCTGCTCGCCCGTGCCGAGGCCCTCGACACCGGCTCCAGCGCCGCCCGGTCGGCCCCCAAGCCGGACCACGGGATGGCCGGCGCCTACGCCCCGCGCGGCACCGCCGCCCCCGTGACCGCCCCCGACGCCAAGGCCCTCGGCAAGGACGGCAAGGCCCTCAGCCTCCGTTTCGTCCTGCCGTCCGGGCCCGGCTCCGAGTCGCTGCGGGCGGTCGGGGACCGGATCGTCCGGATGCTCGACGCGGTCGGGATCCGCACCGAGGTCACCAAGGTCTCCGACGACAGCTTCTTCAAGGACCACGTGGCCTCGGGCGACTACGACCTGGCCCTCTACTCCTGGCCGGCCTCCGCCTTCCCGGCGACCGACGCCCGCCCGATCTTCGCCAAGCCCGAGCCGGCCTCGGACGGCTCGCTCCTCGTCGAGCAGAACTACTCCCGGGTCGGCACCGACCGCATCGACCAGCTGTTCGACCAGGCGGCGGGGACGCTCGACGAGGAGGAGGCCCGCGAGCTGGTGCGCCAGGCCGACGCCCGGATCTGGGCCGCGGCCGGATCCATCCCCCTCTACCAGCGCCCGCAGCTCGTCGCCGCCAGGGCCGATCTCGTGAACGCCGGGGCCTGGGGACTCGGCACCCCCCGCTACCAGGACATCGGCTTCAAGAAGCCCGAATCCTCCAACGGAGCCGAACGAAACCGCTGAAACCTCTGAAACCGCTGGTCACAACCTCAGAACCAGCTCAAGTTCCTTGCCCGCCGGTGATCCCGGCGGGCAGGATCGCGTCGGCCCTTTGACCCGGTCGCACGACCCCCCGCACGGCCCCCCACACCCTTGAAAACCCTCAGGATTACCACTCGGATCTTGGCCGGGGAAGCCCCTTGCACGGCAGCCCCGTACCATAGGACATAGCCGTGGCGCGTCCGCCCGGCGGGCGTACGAGGAACTGACGCCGCATCCCACGATCCGAGAGAAGCGCAAGCACCCATGCCCACGCGCCACGACATCCGTAACGTCGCCATCGTCGCCCACGTCGACCACGGCAAGACGACCATCGTCGACGCCATGCTCAAGCAGGCCGGTGCCTTCGCCGCCCACCAGCAGCTCGACGACCGCATGATGGACTCGAACGACCTGGAGCGTGAGAAGGGCATCACGATCCTCGCCAAGAACACGGCGGTGAAGTATCACCCCAAGGACGGCGGGGCCCCGATCACCATCAACATCATCGACACCCCCGGCCACGCCGACTTCGGTGGCGAGGTCGAGCGCGGTCTGTCGATGGTGGACGCGGTCGTCCTCCTCGTCGACGCCTCCGAGGGCCCGCTTCCGCAGACCCGCTTCGTGCTGCGCAAGGCCCTCCAGCAGCGCAAGCCCGTCATCCTCTGCATCAACAAGACGGACCGCCCGGACTCCCGGATCGACGAGGTCGTCAACGAGACCTACGACCTCTTCCTCGACCTGGACGCGGACGAGGACCAGATCGAGTTCCCGATCGTCTACGCCTGCGGCCGCGACGGCATCGCCTCGCTGACCAAGCCGGCGGACGGCACGGTCCCGCAGGACTCCGAGAACCTGGAGCCGTTCTTCTCCACCATCCTGGAGCACGTCCCGGCCCCGTCGTACGACGAGGAGGCCCCCCTCCAGGCCCACGTCACCAACCTGGACGCCGACAACTTCCTCGGCCGCATCGCGCTGCTCCGCGTCGAGCAGGGCGAGCTGCGCAAGGGCCAGACGGTCGCGTGGATCAAGCGGGACGGCACGATCTCCAACGTCCGCATCACCGAGCTGATGATGACCGAGGCGCTCACCCGCAAGCCGGCCGAGGTCGCCGGCCCCGGTGACATCTGCGCCGTCGCCGGCATCCCGGACATCATGATCGGCGAGACCCTGGCCGACCCGGAGAACCCGATCGCGCTCCCGCTGATCACGGTCGACCAGCCCGCCATCTCCATGGTCATCGGCACCAACACCTCGCCGCTCGTCGGCCGCGGCGGCACCGGCAAGGGCGCCGACGCCAAGGCCGCCGTCAAGGACCGCAAGGTCACCGCCCGCCAGGTGAAGGACCGCCTGGACCGCGAGCTCGTCGGCAACGTCTCGCTCCGCGTCCTCGACACCGAGCGCCCGGACGCCTGGGAGGTCCAGGGCCGTGGTGAGCTCGCGCTCGCCATCCTGGTCGAGCAGATGCGCCGCGAGGGCTTCGAGCTCACCATCGGCAAGCCGCAGGTCGTCACCAAGGAGGTCGACGGCAAGATCCACGAGCCCGTCGAGCGCCTCACGGTCGACGTCCCCGAGGAGCACATGGGCGCGGTCACGCAGCTCATGGGCGTCCGCAAGGGCCGCATGGACAACATGTCGAACCACGGCTCCGGCTGGGTCCGCATGGAGTTCGTCGTTCCGTCCCGCGGCCTCATCGGCTTCCGCACGGAGTTCCTCACCAACACCCGCGGCACGGGCATCGCCCACTCGATCCACGAGGGCCACGAGCCCTGGTTCGGCCCGCTGCAGACCCGTAACAACGGCTCCCTGGTCGCCGACCGCGCGGGTGCGGTCACCGCCTTCGCGATGACCAACCTCCAGGAGCGCGGCGTCCTCTTCGTGGACCCGGGCACCGAGGTCTACGAGGGCATGATCGTCGGCGAGAACTCCCGCTCCGACGACATGGACGTGAACATCACCAAGGAGAAGAAGCTCACCAACATGCGCTCCTCCTCCGCCGACTCCTTCGAGGCGATCGTCCCGCCGCGCAAGCTCTCCCTGGAGCAGTCGCTGGAGTTCTGCCGCGACGACGAGTGCGTCGAGGTCACCCCGGAGGCCGTGCGCATCCGCAAGGTCGTCCTGGACCAGAAGGAGCGCGGTCGTTCCGCTTCCCGCGCCAAGAACGGCTGAGTAAGGTCGCATACGGCCGCTGACGGCGGGGTAGATCACGCTTCTGTGATCTTCGCCGCCCGCGGTTGACGCGACGTCAGCACCGGAGCCCGGACCCCCACAGGCACTGTGGGGGTCCGGGCTTTTCGTCAAGTGCCGTCAACTCCATTTCGGAGTCCGGGTGTCCGGATATCGGCGATCGCTCTCCGGTACGTGTGTTAACAGTCCGTTTCGGGCGTGTCTGTCTGTGCTCATTTTGTCCGGATTTCGGTCACCCGGGACCCGGTGATGTTGTCAAAACGAGACCGCTTAAGTGTGGTTTACAGCCCGGACGTACTTAATAGTTGGCTCCATTGAGCTCGGGTCAATGGGTCACGCACTGTGGGGAGTGCCGACTCACGAGCACACTCGGGGCACTTGAGTCCAAAGCCGTCAGGGGTGTCGGCGAAACTCGGAGTGCCCCTCTTGTAGTGACAAAGTGGACTCATGAGGAGGAACCCATGCGCGGTGCCAAGAGCGCCAAGTGGGTAACGGGCGCGATCATCGTCGCCCTTGCTGCGACCGCCTGTGGCGGGGGTAAGAGCGACGGCGGCAGCGACGCCAAGGGCGCTGTTGACCCGAACGGAATCTTCTCCATCGAGCTGGGCGAGCCTGAGAAGCCCCTGCTCACCGGTGACACGATGGAGTCCAACGGCTCCGCCGTCATGGCCGGCCTGTTCTCGACCCTGGTCGACTACAAGGCCGACGGCTCCCTGGAGATGATCAACGCCGAGTCGGTCACCACGACGGACTCGAAGACGTGGACCGTCAAGCTCAAGCCGGGCTGGACCTTCCACGACGGCACCCCGGTCACCTCCAAGTCCTACGTGGACGCGTGGAACTGGAACGCCAGCCTGAAGAACGCCCAGGGCCTCGCGTCCTGGTTCGCGGACATCAAGGGCTACGACAAGGTCCACCCGGACGCCGAGGGCGCGAAGCAGACCGCCGACAAGCTCGAGGGTCTGAAGGTCGTCGACGAGAACACCTTCACCATCGAGCTCTCGAAGGCCGTTCCGTACTTCGGTCACAAGCTCGCCTACATCGTCTTCGCCCCGCTCCCGGCCTCCTTCTACAAGGACCCGGTCGCCGGCGGCCAGAAGCCGGTCGGCAACGGTCCCTACAAGTTCAAGAGCTGGGACCACAAGAAGAAGATCGAGATCACCCGGTTCGACGGCTACAAGGGCCCGAACAAGGCGAAGAACGGCGGTGTGGTCTTCAAGAACTACACCACCCTCGAGGCCGCGTACGAGGACCTGAAGTCCGGCAACGTCGACGTCCTGCGTCAGATCGCGCCGAAGGACCTCCCGGTCTACCGCCAGGACCTCGGCGACCGCGCCGTGGACCAGCCGTACTCCGCGATCCAGACCATCGCCGTCGCCTTCTACTCCGACCAGTGGAAGAAGCCGAAGCAGATCGACCCGCGCGTCATCCAGGGTCTTTCCATGGCGATCGACCGCGCCACCATCACCAAGACGGTGCTGAACGGCACGCGTGAGCCCGCGACCGGCTGGGTCGCGAAGGGCGTCCTGGGCTTCCAGGAGGACGGTGGCGCCGGCGTCACCAAGTACGACCCGGCTCAGGCCAAGGCCCTCATCAAGGCCGGCGGCGGCGTCCCGGGCAACAAGATCTCGATCCAGTACAACGCCGACGGTGGCCACAAGGAGTGGGTGGACGCTGTCTGCAACTCCATCCAGCAGGCCACCAGCGTCCAGTGCGTCGGCGACGGCAAGCCGGACTTCCAGGCCGACCTGACCGCCCGTAAGACCAAGCAGGTCAAGTCGCTCTACCGCTCCGGCTGGGTGCTCGACTACCCGGTGAACGCCAACTTCATCTCGGACCTGTTCCGCACGGGTGCGGGCGGCAACCAGGGCGACTTCTCCAACAAGGAGCTGGACGCCAAGATCGCGAAGGCCGACTCCGCCACGACCCTTGACGAGTCCGTCAAGGCGTACCAGGCGATCGAGAAGGACCTCAAGAACTACATGCCGTCCATCCCGCTCTGGTACTACAAGGTCAACGCGGGCTTCTCCGAGAAGGTCTCGGGTGTCGCCTACGGCCAGGACGGCGACCCGATCCTGACCGGCGTCGAGGTCAAGAAGTAATCACCCAAGCGTAGTCCGCACACCGTCACGGGACTGACGGATCGTCAGTCCCGTTTCGGTGCCTTACGCAGCGGCTGGGGGGCCCTTCCACGACATCAGCGTGCCCGGATCCGGGCACGCTGTCGGGGGAGGGCCCGTCGGTTGCGCTGTCACATCTCAACGGAGGCATGATGGGGCGTTATGTCGCACGACGACTGCTCCAGATGATCCCGGTATTCCTCGGGACAACCCTGCTGATCTTCCTCATGGTGCACAGCCTGCCCGGTGACCCCGTGCTGGCCATGTTCGGCGACAAGGGCGCCGACCCGGCGACGCTCGCCGCGAAGCGCCACGAGCTGGGTCTCGACAGGCCGCAGTGGGAGCAGTACGTCACGTACATGTGGGACATGATCTGGCACCAGGACTTCGGTACCCAGATCCGGAACGGCCGCCCGGTCACGGAAGTGCTCGGCGACGCGTTCCCCATCACCCTTCAGCTTGCCGCCCTGGCCTTCGCCATCGAGCTGGTCTTCGGCATCGGCCTGGGCATCATCGGCGGTCTGCGCGCCGGTCGCCTGGCCGACAACCTGATCCTGATCTTCACCCTGCTGATCATCTCGATCCCGGTCTTCGTCCTCGGCTACATCATCAAGATGGTGTTCGCCTTCAACCTGGGCTGGATCGCGCCGAACGTCAGCACCGAGCCGGTCCTGAGCGAGATGATCGCCCCGGCCATCGTGCTCGGCGGTCTCTCCCTCGCCTACGTGGCGCGCCTCACCCGTACGTCCATGGCGGAGAACCTGCGCGCCGACTACATGCGCACGGCCGTCGCCAAGGGCCTGCCGCGGCGCCGCGTCATCGGCGTCCACCTGATGCGCAACTCGATGATCCCCGTGGTCACCTTCCTCGGCACCGACATCGGCGCCCTCATGGGCGGCGCGGTCGTCACCGAGGCGATCTTCAACATCCACGGCGTCGGTGGCGTCATCGCCGACTCGATCTCCCGGCGTGAGGGTTCGACCCTGGTGGGCCTCGTCACCATCCTGGTGATCGTCTACCTCGTCACCAGCCTGCTCATCGACCTGCTGTACGCGGTCCTGGACCCGAGGATCCGGTATGCCTGACGTGACCAAGACCGCTGCCGCGGCCGTCGAGGACGCCATCGCCCCGCCCACCGTGGGCCCGGCGCCGGCGGCCAAGCAGGACAAGGCCCGCAGCCTCTGGGGCGACGCCTGGGCCGACCTGCGCCGCAACCCGTACTTCATCGTCTCGTCGGTCCTGATCGCGCTGCTGCTGCTGGTCTCGGCGTGGCCGACCCTCTTCACCAGCGCGTCCCCGACCGCCGGTGACCTGGTCCACCACTTCCTCAGCAAGCCCGAGCTGGGCAAGATCGGCTCGCCCGAGTGGCTGGGCTACGACCAGCAGGGCCGCTCCGTCTACGCCCGTCTGATCCACGGCACCCGCGCCTCGGTGACGGTCGGCATCGCGGTCACCGCGATCGTCACGATCGTCGGCGGCATCATGGGCATGATCTCGGGCTACTTCGGCGGCTGGGTCGACGCGATCCTCTCCCGCCTCACCGACGTCTTCTTCGGCATCCCGTTCCTGCTCGGCGCCATGGTCGTCCTGCAGGCCTTCGTCGAGCGGACCGTCTGGGTCGTCGTCTTCGCCCTCGCGTTCCTCGGCTGGACCCAGATCACCCGCGTCATGCGCGGTGCCGTGATCACGGTCAAGCAGGCGGACTACGTCCACGCGGCGAAGGCCCTCGGCGCCGGCACCGTCCGGATCCTGTTCAAGCACATCCTGCCGAACGCCATGGCCCCGGTGATCGTCGTCGCGACCATCGCGCTCGGCGGCTACATCTCGGCCGAGGCGACCCTGTCCTTCCTGGGTCTGGGCCTCGCCGCCCCGACCGTCTCGTGGGGTGTCGACATCTCCGCGGGCGTCGCCCAGATCCGCATCGCTCCGCACGTCCTGCTCTGGCCGTCGATCATGCTGAGCCTCACCGTCCTGGCGTTCATCATGCTCGGCGAAGCCGTTCGCAACGCCCTCGACCCCAAGCTGCGCTGAGGAGGGCGTAACAGATGAGCACCATCGACAAGACCGCGGCCGTCCCGGCGCCGCGCGGCGGTTCCGACCACACCGGTCCGCTCCTCGAAGTCCGCGACCTGCACGTGGAGTTCCACACCCGTGACGGCGTGGCCAAGGCGGTCAACGGCGTCAACTACTCGGTGAACGCCGGCGAGACCCTCGCCGTCCTCGGCGAGTCCGGCTCCGGCAAGTCCGTCACGGCCCAGGCCGTCATGGGCATCCTCGACATGCCGCCCGGCAAGATCCCGCAGGGCGAGATCCTGTTCCGCGGCGAGGACATGCTGAAGATGTCCGAGGAGGACCGCCGGAAGATCCGCGGCCGGAAGATCGCGATGATCTTCCAGGACGCGCTGTCCTCCCTCAACCCGGTCCTCACCGTCGGCTACCAGCTCGGCGAGATGTTCCGGGTCCACCACGGCATGTCCAAGAAGGACGCCAAGGTCAAGGCCATCGAGCTGATGGACAAGGTCAAGATCCCCGCCGCCAAGGCCCGGGTCTCCGACTACCCCCACCAGTTCTCCGGCGGCATGCGCCAGCGCATCATGATCGCCATGGCGCTCGCCCTGGAGCCGGACCTGATCATCGCCGACGAGCCCACCACGGCTCTCGACGTGACCGTCCAGGCCCAGGTCATGGACCTCCTCGCGGAGCTCCAGCAGGAATACAACATGGGTCTGATCCTGATCACCCACGACCTCGGCGTCGTCGCCGACGTCGCGGACAAGATCGCCGTGATGTACGCCGGCCGGATCGTCGAGCAGGCGCCGGTGCACGAGCTGTACAAGCGCCCGGCCCACCCGTACACCCGCGGTCTGCTGGACTCGATCCCGCGCCTGGACCAGAAGGGCCAGGAGCTCTACGCGATCAAGGGCCTGCCGCCCAACCTGCTCAAGGTGCCCACCGGCTGCGCCTTCAACCCGCGCTGCCCCAAGGCCGACGACATCTGCCGCACGGAGATCCCGGCCCTGGTGCCGGTCACCGAGCAGGACGGCGCGGATCTGCCGGGCCGTAAGAGCGCCTGCCACTTCTGGAAGGAGACGATCCATGGCTGACCTCAGCAAGAACGACGAGGCCGTGGCCGCCGCCATCGAGGCCCCCGTGGGCCGCGGCGAACCGATCCTCCAGGTGCGGGGCCTGCAGAAGCACTTCCCGCTGACGCAGGGCATCCTCTTCAAGAAGCAGGTCGGCGCGGTCAAGGCCGTGGACGGGGTCAGCTTCGACCTCTACCAGGGCGAGACCCTCGGCATCGTGGGCGAGTCCGGCTGTGGCAAGTCCACGGTCGCCAAGCTCCTGATGAACCTGGAGCGGGCCACCGCCGGCGAGGTCTTCTACAAGGGCCAGGACATCACCAAGCTGTCCGGGCGCGCGCTGAAGGCCGTCCGCCGCAACATCCAGATGGTCTTCCAGGACCCGTACACCTCGCTCAACCCGCGCATGACGGTCGGCGACATCATCGGCGAGCCCTTCGACATCCACCCCGAGGTGGCCCCGAAGGGCGACCGGCGCCGCAAGGTGCAGGAGCTGCTCGACGTCGTCGGTCTGAACCCGGAGTACATCAACCGGTACCCGCACCAGTTCTCCGGCGGCCAGCGCCAGCGCATCGGCATCGCCCGCGGCCTCGCGCTCAACCCGGAGATCATCATCTGCGACGAGCCGGTCTCGGCCCTGGACGTCTCCGTCCAGGCGCAGGTCATCAACCTGATGGGGAAGCTGCAGGACGAGTTCAACCTGTCCTACGTCTTCATCGCGCACGACCTGTCGATCGTCCGGCACATCTCCGACCGCGTCGGCGTCATGTACCTCGGCAAGATGGCCGAGATCGGTACGGACGAGCAGATCTACGAGCACCCGACGCACCCGTACACCCAGGCGCTGCTCTCCGCGGTGCCGGTGCCGGACCCGGAGGCCCGCGCGCACCGCGAGCGGATCATCCTCACCGGTGACGTCCCCTCGCCGGCCAACCCGCCGTCGGGCTGCAGCTTCCGCACCCGCTGCTGGAAGGCGCAGGAGAAGTGCTCGCAGGAGGTTCCGGTCCTCGCGGTCCCGGAGCGCTTCAAGGGCCAGGACACCCCGGCCGCCCACTTCTCGGCGTGCCACTTCGCCGAGGAGAAGCAGGTCGTCCCGGTGCACTGACGCACCGACGCGCCGTCTGATCCACCTGGAGCCGAAGAGGCCCCGGGTCCGAAGGCCCCCGGCCACCCGCAAGGGTGACCGGGGGCCTTCGGCGTTCCCGGCCCCGCGCCGCGCGACGGCGACGGGAGCAGGGGCGTCCCACGGGACGGGCGTACGGCCGTCCCGTTCCCGTCCCGCGTCCCCCGGCCCGTCCCGTGACCCCGGCGGGACGCCGCCCCCCACCCGCGCCCCTGCCTCGGCCGTCGACGGCACGCCGTCCCACCGGGCCCGCGCACGGGACGGCCCCGGTCCTGCGGGACGGCGCGGACGGCGGGCGGGACTGGCAGCGTGTGTGCCGCGGCCCAGCCCGACTGCCGCCGAACGCACACCACTTCAGGCCCGGGGGTCACCATGAACGCGCTCACCCGCAAGCTCGCCACCGTCGGTTCGGCCCTCGCCATGGCGGGGTCGAGCCTCCTGCTCGCCTCGTCGCCGGCGTCGGCCGCGACGTCCTGCTACTCGACGAGCTGCCACGGCCTCGACCCGGCGTACACGGTCTGCCAGAACGACGCGCGGACCGTCCTCACCAGCGACACCGGCGTCGAGCTGCGCTACAGCGCGACCTGCCGCGCGGTGTGGGCCCGCAAGACCTCGGCGGTGGCCTGGCACAAGTACATCGTCCAGAACGACCGGCGCGAGACGCAGTTCGTGGTGCCCACCAGCTCGGGCGGCACGGTCTGGACGACCATGGTCGACGACAAGGACATCTACGCCTACGCCGCCGACTACCGCCCCGACGGAACCCAGGCGTCGAGCACCCTCTGGTGGTGACCCGCCCCGGGCGGCCCACGGGACCGGTCCGGCCCGCGGCGCGCCGCGGACCCCGCAGTCACTCGACACGAGTCCTCAGAAGGAGTCCTTCGTCGTGAACCCGCTCACCCGCAAGCTCGCCACCGTCGGTTCGGCCCTCGGGCTCGCCGCGTCCGGTCTGCTCCTCGCCTCCGCGCCGGCGTCCGCAGCGACCTCCTGCTACGGGCCGTCCTGCACGGGCCTGGACCCGAGCACGTCCATCTGCCAGAACGACGCCCGCACGGTCGCCACTTCGAGCATCGGCACCGAGCTGCGCTACAGCCCCACCTGCCGGTCCGCCTGGGCACGGCAGAGCAGCAACACCTCGATGACCATCTGGGTCGAGAGCAACACCGGTCTGGGCCAGTCCGCTTACTACACCGGCAGCGGCACCGTCTGGACCTCGATGATCGACGACAAGGGCATCGTCGACCGGGCCTGCGGCTACATCATGGGGTTCGGGGCGACGTGCACGTCGTGGTACTAGAACGAGACAAGGAGCCCCTCACCATGAGGCCGTTCACCCGCAAGCTCGCGACGGCCGGTTCGGCCCTCGCGCTCGCCGCGTCCAGTCTTCTCCTCGGGTCCTCCCCGGCGTCCGCCGCGACGAGCTGCTACGCGAGCAGCTGCCAGGGCCTGGACCCGAGCACGACCATCTGCCAGAACGACGCCCGCACCGTCGGCACGACCTCGTTCTACGACGTGGAGCTGCGCTACAGCCCCACCTGCCGGGCGGCGTGGGCGCGCTACCCCACGTTCACGCCGAACCGGCTGATCATCTTCGTGCAGCGCCAGGACGGCAACGGGACCTACTCGGTGCACACCAGCGGCAGCTACGCCGTCTGGACCCCGATGGTGAACGACAAGGACCTCCTGTCCCGGGCCTGCGGCTACGTGGACTACAACTCCCCGTCCACGGCCGAGTGCACGTCCTGGTACTAGACCGAGAGAAGGAGTCCTTCACCGTGAACACGTTCACCCGCAAGCTCGCGACGGCCGGTTCGGCCCTCGCGCTCGCCGCGTCCGGCCTGCTCTTCGCGTCCTCCCCGGCGTCCGCCGCGACGAGCTGCTACGCGAGCAGCTGCCAGGGCCTGGACCCGAGCACGACCATCTGTCAGAACGACGCCCGCACCGTCGGCACGACCCAGCTCTGGGGGGTGGAGCTGCGGTACAGCCCCACCTGCCGGGCGGCGTGGGCGCGCTACCCCACGTTCACGCCGGCCCGGTTGACCATCTTCGTGCAGCGCAGGGACGGCAACGGGTTCTACTCGACGCCCACCGACGCCAGCCACGCCGTCTGGACCCCCATGGTGAACGACAAGGACCTCCTGTCCCGGGCCTGCGGCTACTACGAAGGCGCGCCCACGCCCGATTCCGACTGCACCTCCTGGTACTAGACCGAAGGAGACACGGCCCGTGAAGGCACTGCCGCCCCTCACGCGCAAGCTCGCCACCGCCGCCTCCGCCCTCGGACTCGCCGCGTCCGGACTGCTCTTCGCGTCCTCCCCGGCCTCCGCGGCCACCTCCTGCTACGCGTCGAGCTGCACCGGCCTGGACCCGTCCACGACCGTCTGCCAGAACGACGCCCGCACCGTGCGGACCGCCGACTGGGGCGTGGAGCTGCGCTACAGCCCCACCTGCCGGGCCGCCTGGGCCCGCAAGACCTCGGGGGGCTCCCTCGACACCGAGATACGGGTGCGCAACAGCGCGGGCGACACGCACGGCGTCTACTACGGCGGCTGGGGAACGGTCTACACCGCCATGGTGAACGACAAGGACATCGTCGCCTGGGCGTGCGAGACCCGCGCCTACGACACCCTCCAGACCCACTGCACCGGCACGTACTGAGCTGAGGACCTCCACACCATGACCCCGGTCAACGAACCGACCCCCAGCCGCCGCACCCTGCTCACCGGAGGCCTCGCGCTAGGCGCCGCGGCCGCGCTGCCCCTGTGGGCGAGCGGCCCGGCACAGGCCGCGGACGGGCCCGTCATCGCGGACACCACCGCGTGGGGCGCCCGTCCGTCGAGCAGCCCCGTGCGGGTGCTGTCGACCCCGCCGCAGAAGATCATCGTGCACCACACGGACACGCCCAACACGACCGACTACTCGCAGGCCCAGGCCTTCCAGCTCGCCCGCGCGATGCAGAACTGGGCGATGGACGAGCGCCACTGGATCGACACGGGCCAGCACTTCACCGTCTCCCGCGGCGCGTACGTCCTGGAGGGCCGGCACAGCAGTCTGGCCGCGCTCCGGGGCGGCACCCAGACCGTGGAGTCGGCGCACTGCGCCGGGCAGAACACCGTCGCCATCGGCATCGAGAACGAGGGCACCTACACCACGGTCGACCCGAGGAGCCAGCAGTACGCGACCCTCGTCGAGCTGTGCGCGTACATCTGCCGCCAGTACGGGCTGCGCGCCTACCAGATCTACGGGCACCGGGACTTCAACGCCACCGAGTGCCCCGGCGACCGCCTGTACGCGCTGCTTCCGCAGCTGCGGCGGGACGTCGCCGCCCGCGTCGGCGGCGATCCGACGGCACCCGTGTGGCCGCTGCTGCACAACGGCGACACGGGCGACCGGGTGCGCGCGCTCCAGCACCTGCTCGTACGGCGCGGCGCCACGATCACCGTGGACGGAAGCTTCGGGCCGGCCACCGAGAAGGCCGTACGGGACTTCCAGA
Organism: Streptomyces sp. NPDC004266; assembly: GCF_042874095.1. Lineage (NCBI taxonomy): Bacteria > Bacillati > Actinomycetota > Actinomycetes > Kitasatosporales > Streptomycetaceae > Streptomyces > Streptomyces sp. NPDC004266. The sequence continues at coordinate 262,072 of NZ_JBIAMM010000004.1, read as the reverse complement.
CGCTCGTGACCGCGACCTCCGACGGCTACGCCGGCAACCAGACCTGGCACCAACTCGTCGTGCCCGTACGGCAGGGCGACACCGGTGAGGCCGTCAAGGCCGTCCAGCTCCTGCTCACCGCCAAGGGCGTCCCGACCGACGTCGACGGCGCCTTCGGCCCCGGCACCCTGGCCTCGGTCGCGACCTTCCAGAACACGGCCGGACTGCCCGCCGACGGCTCTGCCGACGCGCGCACGTTCAGCCGCCTCCTCGCCTGAAGCCCCCACCGACAAAGGAGAAGCCCACCGCCATGTCGTCGACCACCCGGTCGTTCCGCCCCGCGCTCGGGGCCGTCCCCCTCGCGGCCCTCGCCGCACTCGCCGCGCTGCTCGTGCTCATCGGCCTGGGCACGCCCGCGCACGCCTTCGCGGGCGCGTTCGTCCCCACCCAGAGCAAGGGCAACCGGGGCTCGGACGTCGTCGCCCTCCAGTACCTGCTCAACGGGCAGGGCGCGCAGCTCACCGCCGACGGCGTCTTCGGCTCCGGCACCGACACCGCCGTCCGCTCCTTCCAGTCCTCCCACGGCCTCGGCGCGGACGGCATCGTCGGCCCCAACACCTGGCGGGCGCTGACCGTCACCGTCCGGGAGGGCAGCCAGGGCGAGGCCGTCAAGGCCGTGCAGCACCTGCTCAACGCCAAGCGCGGAGCGGGCCTCACCGTCGACGGCGCCTTCGGTCCCGGCACCGCCTCGGCCGTCCGCACCTTCCAGAGCCACGCCGGTCTCGGCGCGGACGGCGTCGTCGGCCCGGACACCTGGACCAACCTGCTCTGGCACTACGAGTACGCCGACTACAACGCCGGCACCCTGTGCAACCAGAACCCGGACGGCAACGCCTCCGCGGACTGGGGCACCGGTGCGGCCATCGGCCAGCTGGAGGCCGGAGCCCGCAGCTTCGCCGCCCTCGGCCGCGGCAAGGTCCCGGTCGGTGACATCGCCTTCGAGCACGGCGGCTCCATCTACGGCCACGCCAGCCACCAGGTCGGCCTGGACGTCGACTTCTGGCCGGTGCGCACCGACTCGGCGCAGTGCGCCGGCTCCCGGATCACCTGGGAGTCCGCCGCCTACGACCGCGGCGCCACCCGCGAGCTGGTCAAGGCCCTGCGCGCGGCCGCGCCCGGGCACGTGAAGTTCGTCTACTTCAACGACCCGCAGCTGATCGCCGAGGGGCTGACCGTCCAGTACCCCAACCACGACAACCACCTCCACATCCGCTACTGCGAGCCGGTTCACCCGGACGCGAGCTACCAGTGCTGACCCGAGAATCCGAGGTACCCGCCATGACACTCGCGAGAAGACTGCCCGGCCTCGCGACCACGCTGCTCGCCGCCCTGGTCGCCGCCCTCGTGGCCGGTGTGCTCCAGACCGCCCCCGCCTTCGCCGCCGACTGGCCGCTGGTCAAGAACGGCAGCAGCGGCGTGCAGGTGACCACCGTCCAGCACCTGCTGACCGCCCGCGGTTACGCCACGGCCGCCGACGGAGCCTTCGGCGACGGCACCGAGTCCAAGGTCCGCGGCTTCCAGAGCGCGAACGGCCTGTCCGCCGACGGCGTCGTCGGCGCCGACACCTGGTCCAAGCTGATCGTCACCGTCCGCAAGGGCGACAACGGCTCCGCGGTCAAGGCCGCCCAGACGCAGCTCAACCGGTACGGCGCCGGGCTCGCCGTCGACGGCGCCTTCGGCGACGGCACCGACGCCAAGGTCCGCTCCTTCCAGTCCTCCCACGGCCTCGACGCGGACGGCATCGTCGGTCCGGACACCTGGCGCGCCCTGGTCACCGGCTCCTCCGGCGGCAGCGGCGGCAGCAGCGGCCTGCTGACCCACGCCCAGGCGGCCGCCCTCTTCACCTCGGCCGGCATCACCTGGACCTCCTCGGGCAACTGCTCCGACCGCAACAGCAGCAGCTGCACCTCCTTCGACGGACTGCGCCAGACCTCCGCCGACGGCGCCGTGACGCTGCGCCGCGCGAGCGGCTGCGCCCTGACCGTCACCGGCGGCACGGAGACGGGACACGCCAGCGGCACGTACAGCCACTGGAACGGCTACAAGCTGGACTTCAGCCCGACCACCTGCCTGAGCAACTACATCACCGGCACCTTCGCCTACTCCGGCACCCGCGGTGACGGCGCCGCCCTCTACACCGCTCCCTCGGGCAACCTCTACGCCCGCGAGAGCAGCCACTGGGACGTGACCTTCCTGCACTGACCGCGTCGCCCGCCCCCCGGACAGCTGTCGCCGAGATGCGCCCCTGTCCGGGTTGCGGTGGTATGGGGGCCTAAGTCTCGGCAAGACAACGGGAGGCACTCCATGCGCGGAGCCACGCACGCCAAGTGGGCCGCACTGGCCACCGCCGTAGCCCTCGCGGCGACGGCCTGTGGTGGTGGCGGCGACAGCGGCGGTGGCGGAGGGGCCGACGGCATCGTGAGTTCCTCGTGGGGCGACCCGCAGAACCCGCTGGAGCCCGCCAACACCAACGAGGTCCAGGGCGGCAAGGTCCTGTCCATGATCTTCCGAGGGCTCAAGCAGTACGACCCGAAGACCGGCGAGGCCAAGGACATGCTCGCCGAGAAGATCGAGACCACCGACTCGATCAACTTCACCATCACGGTCAAGAGCGGCTGGACCTTCTCCAACGGCGAGAAGGTCACCGCGAAGTCCTTCGTCGACGCCTGGAACTACGGCGCGAACCTGAAGAACAACCAGAAGGGCGCCTACTTCTTCGGCTACATCGAGGGATACGACAAGGTCCACCCCGACAAGGGCGCGCCGACGGCCACGACCCTGTCCGGACTCAAGGTCACCGGCGACCAGACCTTCACGGTCAAGCTGACCCAGAAGTTCTCGACCTTCCCCGACACCCTCGGCTACGCGGCCTTCGCCCCGCTGCCCCAGGCCTTCTACACCGATCACGCCGCTTGGCTCAGCAAGCCGATCGGCAACGGCCCGTACACCGTCGACTCCTACTCCAAGGGCTCCCAGATGGCCCTCAAGAAGTGGGACGGCTACCCGGGCCCCGACAAGGCGCAGAACGGCGGCATCACCCTCAAGGTCTACACCGACAACAACACCGCCTACACGGACCTGACGGCCGGCAACCTCGACCTCGTCGACGACGTCCCCGCCTCGCAGCTCAAGAACGTCTCCGCCGACCTCGGCGACCGGTACATCAACACCCCCGCCGGCATCATCCAGACCCTGTCGTTCCCCTTCTACGACCCGGCCTGGAACAAGCCCGGCCAGGAGAAGCTCCGCACGGGCCTCTCCATGGCGATCAACCGGGACCAGATCACCGAGACGATCTTCCAGAAGACCCGCACCCCCGCGCAGGACTGGACCTCCCCGGTCCTCGGCGCGGCCGGCGGCTTCAAGGACATCTGCGGCGACGCCTGCAAGTACAACCCCACCGAGGCCAAGAAGCTGGTCGCCGAGGGCGGCGGCATCCCCGGCGGCACGATGACGATCTCGTACAACGCCGACACCGGCTCCCACAAGGAGTGGGTGGACGCGGTCTGCAACTCCATCAACAACGCGCTCGGCAACAACAAGGCCTGCGTCGGCAATCCGATCGGCACCTTCGCCGACTTCCGCAGCCAGGTCAGCACGCAGAAGATGAAGGGACCGTTCCGGGCCGGCTGGCAGATGGACTACCCGCTCATCCAGAACTTCCTCCAGCCGCTGTACTACACCAACGCCTCCTCCAACGACGGCAAGTACTCGAACCCGCAGTTCGACAAGCTGGTCAACCAGGCCAACGCCGAGACCGACACCCCGAAGGCCGTCGGGATCTTCCAGCAGGCCGAAGAGGTCCTGAAGAACGACATGGGGGCCATCCCGCTCTGGTACCAGAACGGCAGCGCCGGCTACTCGGACCGCGTCGAGAACGTGACGCTCAACCCCTTCAGCGTCCCCGTCTACGACCAGATCAAGGTCAAGTGACGCCGTAGCGGTCAGGCGGTGTACGGCCCGGACCGCGGATCTCCGCACCGGGCCGTACGCCGTCCCACAACCCACCCTTCCTGGAGGCCTCCGTGGGTCGATACGTGATCCGGCGGCTGCTGCAGATGATCCCGGTCTTCTTCGGCGCCACGCTGCTGATCTTCCTGATGGTGAACGTGATGGGCGACCCCGTCGCCGGACTGTGCGGCGACCGCGCCTGCGACCCGGCCACCGCCGCCCAGCTGGAGAAGGAGTTCGGCCTCGACAAGCCGGTCTGGCAGCAATACCTGACCTACATGGGCAACGTCTTCACCGGCGACTTCGGCACCGCCTTCAACGGCCAGCCCGTCACCGAGCTGATGGCCAACGCCTTCCCCGTCACCATCCGGCTCACCATCGTCGCGATCCTCTTCGAGGTCGTCATCGGCATCACCCTCGGCGTCGTCACCGGGCTCAAGCGCGGCCACCCCGTCGACACCTCGGTGCTCCTGCTGACCCTGGTCGTCCTCTCCATCCCGACCTTCGTGACCGGCCTGCTGCTCCAGCTGCTCCTCGGCGTCGAATGGGGCTGGATCAAACCCGCCGTCTCGCCCGAGGCGCCCTTCGACGAGCTGATCGTCCCCGGCCTCGTCCTCGCGTCCGTCTCGCTCGCGTACGTCACGCGCCTCACCCGGACCTCCATCGCCGAGAACAAGCGCGCCGACTACGTCCGCACGGCCGTCGCCAAGGGCCTTCCGCGCCGCCGGGTCGTCACCCGGCACCTGCTGCGCAACAGCCTCATCCCCGTGGTGACCTTCATCGGCGCCGACATCGGCGCCCTCATGGGCGGGGCCATCGTCACCGAACGGATCTTCAACATCCACGGCGTCGGCTACCAGCTCTACCAGGGCATCGTCCGCCAGAACACCCAGACGGTCGTCGGCTTCGTGACCATCCTCGTCCTGGTGTTCCTGCTGGCCAACCTCCTGGTCGACCTCCTGTACGCCGTCCTTGACCCGAGGATTCGCTATGCCTGAGCCGCTCGAACCTCTTGAGTCCTACGACGAAGGGCGCGCCATCGCCTCCACCGGCGCCGGCGGCGCATCCGACCTCGGCACGGCGGAGGCGGAGACGCTGGAGAAGACACCCGGCGGACCCCAGGGCACCGGCGCCGAGAAGAAGCCCCGCTCCCTCTGGTCCGACGCCTGGCACGACCTGCGCCGCAACCCCATCTTCATCATCTCCGGGCTCATCATCCTGTTCCTCGTCGTCATCTCCATCTGGCCCTCGCTGCTCGCCTCCGGCGACCCCCTCGACTGCGACCTCTCCAAGGCCCAGGAGGGCTCCCAGCCCGGCCACCCCTTCGGCTTCAACGGCCAGGGCTGCGACGTCTACACCCGGGTCGTCTACGGCGCCCGCACCTCCGTCACCGTCGGCGTCTGCGCCACCCTCGGCGTCGCGATCCTCGGCGGCGTCCTCGGCGGACTCGCCGGCTTCTACGGCGGCGCCTGGGACGGCTTCCTCTCCCGGATCACCGACGTCTTCTTCGCCATCCCCGTCGTCCTCGGCGGCCTGGTGCTCCTCTCGGTCGTGACCAGCTCCACCGTCTGGCCCGTCATCGGCTTCATGGTGCTGCTCGGCTGGCCGCAGATCTCCCGCATCGCCCGCGGCTCCGTCATCACCGCCAAACAGAACGACTACGTCCAGGCCGCCCGCGCGCTCGGCGCCTCCAACTCCCGGATGATGCTCCGGCACATCACGCCGAACGCCATCGCCCCCGTGATCGTCGTCGCCACCATCGCCCTCGGCACGTACATCGCGCTGGAGGCGACCCTGTCGTACCTCGGCGTCGGGCTGAAGCCGCCGACCGTCTCCTGGGGCATCGACATCTCCTCGGCGTCGCAGTACATCCGCAACGCGCCCCACATGCTGCTCTGGCCGGCCGGCGCGCTCGCGATCACCGTGCTCGCGTTCATCATGCTCGGCGACGCGGTGCGCGACGCCCTCGACCCGAAGCTGAGGTAGGGACCCATGCTGCTCGAAGTGCGCGACCTGCACGTGGAGTTCCACACCCGGGACGGGGTGGCCAAGGCGGTCAACGGCGTCGACTACTCCGTCGACGCGGGGGAGACCCTCGCCGTCCTCGGCGAGTCCGGCTCCGGCAAGTCCGTCACCGCCCAGGCCGTCATGGGCATCCTCGACATCCCGCCCGGGAGGATCAGCGGCGGCGAGATCCTCTTCCAGGGCCAGGACCTCCTCAAGCTCAAGGAGGAGGAGCGGCGGAAGATCCGCGGCGCCAAGATGGCGATGATCTTCCAGGACGCGCTGTCCTCCCTCAACCCCGTCCTCAGCGTCGGCGACCAGCTCGGCGAGATGTTCCAGGTCCACCGGGGGATGTCCCGCAAGGACGCCAAGGCCAAGGCCGTCGAGCTGATGGACCGGGTCCGCATCCCCGCCGCCAAGGAGCGCGTCGGCCAGTACCCCCACCAGTTCTCCGGCGGCATGCGCCAGCGCATCATGATCGCGATGGCGCTCGCCCTCGAACCCGAACTGATCATCGCCGACGAACCCACCACCGCCCTCGACGTCACCGTCCAGGCCCAGGTCATGGACCTCCTCGCCGAGCTCCAGCGCGAGCTCAACATGGGCCTCATCCTCATCACCCACGACCTCGGCGTCGTCGCCGACGTCGCCGACAAGATCGCCGTCATGTACGCGGGGAAGATCGTCGAACAGGCGCCCGTCCACGAGATCTACAAGGCCCCCGCCCACCCCTACACCCGGGGCCTGCTCGACTCCATCCCGCGCCTCGACCAGAAGGGCCAGGAGCTCTACGCCATCAAGGGCCTCCCGCCCAACCTCCTCGCCATCCCGCCCGGCTGCTCCTTCAACCCGCGCTGCCCGCTCGCCCGGGACCGGTGCCGCACCGACGTGCCCCCGCTGTACGACGTGACCGAGTCCCCGGTGCCGCGCGCCAGCGCCTGCCACTTCTGGAAGGAGTGCCTCCATGGCTGAGGCGATTCTCGAAGTCCGGGACCTCCACAAGCACTACCCCCTGACCCAGGGCATCCTCTTCAAGAAGCAGGTCGGCGCCGTCAAGGCCGTCGACGGCGTCGACTTCGACCTCGCCGCCGGCGAGACCCTCGGCATCGTCGGCGAATCGGGCTGCGGCAAGTCGACCGTCGCGAAGATGCTGGTCAACCTGGAGAAGCCGACCTCCGGAAGCATCCGCTACAAGGGCGAGGACATCACCAGACTCTCCCCGCGCGCCCTGAAGTCCGTCCGCCGCAACATCCAGATGGTCTTCCAGGACCCGTACACCTCGCTCAACCCGCGCATGACGGTCGGCGACATCATCGGCGAGCCGTACGAGATCCACCCCGAGGTCGCGCCCAAGGGCGACCGCCGCCGCAAGGTCCAGGACCTCCTGGACGTCGTCGGCCTCAACCCGGAGTACATCAACCGCTACCCCCACCAGTTCTCCGGCGGCCAGCGCCAGCGCATCGGCATCGCCCGCGGCCTCGCCCTCCAGCCCGAGATCATCGTCGCGGACGAGCCGGTCTCGGCCCTGGACGTCTCCGTCCAGGCCCAGGTCGTCAACCTCCTCGACAACCTGCAGACCGAGTTCTCCCTGTCGTACGTCTTCATCGCCCACGACCTGTCGATCGTCCGGCACATCTCCGACCGCGTCGGCGTCATGTACCTCGGCCGGATCGTCGAGATCGGCACCGACGCCCAGATCTACGACCACCCCACCCACCCCTACACCCAGGCGCTGCTCTCCGCCGTCCCCGTCCCCGACCCCGAGGCGCGCGCCCACCGGGAGCGGATCATCCTCGCCGGCGACGTCCCCTCCCCGGCCAACATCCCCTCCGGCTGCCGCTTCCGCACCCGCTGCTGGAAGGCCCAGGAGCGCTGCGCCCTGGAGGTCCCGCTCCTCGCCGTCCCGGCCGTCTTCCGCCTCACGGACAGCCCCGCGAAGCACGACTCCGCCTGCCACTTCGCGGAGGAGAAGCAGGTGGTGCCGCCGGAGGACGGCGGGGAGGAGCCCAAGTCCCTTTAACCTGCGGGCAACCCGGCGGAATCGGATCCGATATACGGACATCGGACATTGGTTCCGTACGGCCGTGCGGGTGCCGTGAGCCGGCCGGGGGCGCGCCATGTCGCCCCCGGCCGGCCGCCATGCGCCGTTCATGCGGAACCGCTTGTTTCGGTCGGTCGCGACCGTGAGTATCGGGGCCGTGACTGTGACACGACCGGCACGTCTCACGGGCGCCGCGCTCTGCGCCGCGCTCGCCCTCATCGCCGCCGTGTGGATCCTCCAGGACCTCGCCGCGCTCGGCTCGCCGGCCGACCTCGCGTGGTACTGGGCCGGAGACCACCACTTCCTGATCAGGGGACGGTCCACCACCTCCCTGATCGACCCCGTCCTCCTCGCCGCCTACGCCGCCGTCGTCGTCGCAGCGCTCCGCTCGCGGCACGCGGCCTCCGCCCTCGCCGCCGCCGGCGCGGTCACCCTCGCCCTGCGGCTCCCCGGGCTCTGGGCGCCCGGCAGCGGCGCCCTCGTCACCGCCCTCCTCGAACTGGCCCTCGCGGCCGGACTCGTCCTCACCGCCGCCGTCGGCCGCCGCCCCACGTCCGCCCCGTACGAGCGGGAGCCCGGCAGGCCCCGTACCGGCCCCGCGATCGCCGCCGGGACCCTCCTCGCGCTCGGCGCGCTCTTCGTGGCCCTGTGGGAGCTGTACTGGGCCGGCGAACTGCCCCTGGAGGTCACCGTCGACCGGTTCACCGGCGGCCGCTCCGTCGTGAAGCCCGCCCTCGCGCCCCCGCCCGGCTGGCTGTCGGCGATCGCCGTCGGGCTGTACGGCACGGCCGCCGTCTCCTGCCTCGTACGGGCCCGCCACGCCAGGGCCTTCGGGCTGCTCGCCGCCGTGCTCCTGGCCGCCGGCGGCCTCGGCGGGGTCGCCCGCGCCGTCCGGTACGAGACCCTCGTCCGCCTCGGCGACCTCACCACCCCGGACGCGGCGTACGTCCTCACCAGCGCCTTCGAACTGCTCGCCGGCGTCACGGTGCTCGTGCTCCTGGCCGGGCGCGGCGCCCCCGTCACCGCGCCCGGCCCGTACCCGGCGGCGGGGGCGCGGCCCCCGGCCCCGCCCTCCCCGCCGCCGCCGGGCTGGTGACTCAGGGCGCCAGACCGAGGGCCCGCTTCAGGAAGTCCACCTGGAGCAGCAGCAGGTTCTCCGCCACCTGCTCCTGCGGCGTCATGTGCGTCACCCCGGACAGCGGCAGCACCTCGTGCGGCCGGCCCGCCGCGAGCAGCGCCGACGACAGCCGCAGCGCGTGCCCCACCACCACGTTGTCGTCGGCGAGACCGTGCACGACCATCATCGGCCGGGCCGGCTCCTCCGGCGCCGTCAGACCGTCGTCGGTCAGCAGCGACTGCGCCGCGTACACCTCCGGATCGTCCTGCGGGGTGCCGAGGTACCGCTCCGTGTAGTGCGTGTCGTACAGCCGCCAGTCCGTCACCGGCGCCCCGACCACGGCCGCGTGGAAGACGTCGGGCCTCTGGAGCACCGCCCGGGCCGCCAGATAGCCGCCGTACGACCAGCCGCGGATCGCCACCCGGTCCAGATCGAGCGGGAGGCTCCCGGCCAGCGCCCGCAGCGCCTCCACCTGGTCGTCGAGCGTCACCCCGAAGTCCCGCGCGACCGACTTCTCCCAGGCCGGAGAGCGCCCCGGCATGCCCCGCCCGTCCGCCACGACCACGGCGAAGCCCTGGTCGGCGAACCACTGCGAGGTCAGGTGCGGATTGTGCGCCGCGAGCACCCGCTGCCCGTGCGGACCGCCGTACGGATCCATCAGGACCGGCAGCGGCCCGTCCCCCTCCTCGTACCCCGAGGGCAGCAGCACCGCGCACGGGATCCGCCGCGCCCCCGCCTCCGCCAGCCGCACCCGGGCGGAGATCACCGGCCGCTGGGCGTACGAGGCCACCACCGCGACCGGCTCGCCGTCCCGCAGCACCCGGGCCACGCTCCCCGGCTCCTCCGGCCGCGCCGACACCAGGACGGTCACCGCCCCCGAGCGCACCGCGCCGTGCACACCGGTGCCCTCCGACAGCCGCGTCAGCCGTTCCGGGCCCCGCCCGGTCACCCGGTACACATGGATCTCGCCGGTCTCAGGCCCCGCCGCCGCCTCACCCGCCGAGGCCGACACGAGGACGTCGTCCGCCCCCACGTCGAGCACCGCCCGGACGTGCAGCCCCGCGTCCGTCCACGCCTCCTCCCCGACGGCCAGGACCCGCGCCCCGCCCTCGTCGGTGACCCGGACCAGCTCCCCGCCCGGCCCCCACGCCGGCACCCCGTGGTGCAGCTCCAGCCACGCCGGATCCGCCTCCGTCCGTACGGTCGCGGTCTTCCCCGACTCCGGGTCCACCGCCAGGAACAGCTGCTCCCGCTGGTCCCGCGTCTGCACGAGCAGCAGCGGCGCCCCGGCCGCCGACCAGTGCACCCGCGCCAGGTACGGATACCGCTCCCGGTCCCACACCACCTCCGTGCGGGACCCGTCGAGGCCGATCACGAACAGCCGCACCTCCGCGTTGGCCGTCCCCGCCGCCGGATACCCCACCCGCTGCGGCTCCCGCTCCGGGTGCGCCGGGTCCGCGATCCACCAGCGCCGCACCGCCCGGTCGTCCGCCCGCGCCACGAGCAGCCGGTCCGAGGCGGGCGACCACCAGTGGCCGCGCTCCCGCCCCATCTCCTCCGAGGCGATGAATTCGGCCAATCCGTAGGACACGTGAACGTCCTCCGGTACGGCCAGTTCCCGGTCGCCCGCGCCGTCCGCGCCCACCACCCGCAGGGCGCCCTCCGCCACGTACGCCACGAACCGTCCGTCCGGCGAGGGACGGGGATCGATCACCGGCCCCGGCACCGGAAGCTCCCACGCCGTCCCCGCCCGCAGCTCCGCCGCGAACAGCCGCCCCGACAGCGCGAACGCCGCCAACTCCACGGCCGAGTCCACCGCGTACGCCACGATCCCCGCCGAGCCCTCCCGGCTCCGCTCCCGGCGCGCCCGCTCCTGAGGCGACAGCTCCTCCTCCGCGCCCGCGAGCAGCGCCACCGGGTCGGCGGCCACCCGCTCCCCGGGCTCGCCGTCCCGGGGCAGGTCCAGCACCCAGAGCCGGTGCGAACGGTCCGTCCCCGAACCGGATCTGACGAAGACCACGCGCTCCCCGTCGGGGGAGACCGAGAAACCGCGCGGGACCCCCAGGGTGAACCGCTGGGTCCGGGCGTGCTGGCGGGGGAAGGAGAGCCCGGCCGAGGGTGTGGCCGACTGCTGCGAAGACAAGGTCATGCGGCTGAAACTAGCGCCGTGCGCCCCCCTCGTGCCTCCGTCCGCCGATCGATGCGGCCGCACGGATAGTTATGATCCGTAGCGCTAGGTGGGTATGCATCGGACTGGTATGCCCTCTGGCACATGCTGATCGACCGAACCGCTCGAATATCCGACCGAAGGTGGAGGTGAACCGCCGTGGCACTCTCGATCTCCGTGGTGGTGCTGCTGGCGATCGTCGTCTTCCTGCTGATCCGGAAATCCGGGCTGAAGGCTGGACATGCGGCGATCTGCGCGCTCCTGGGCTTCTACCTGGCGAGCTCCTCCATCGCCCCCTCCATCAGCACCCTCACCACGAACGTGGCGGGCATGATCGGCGGACTCAAGTTCTGACCGGGTGCGCCCCGCCCCCGGCCTGACGCTCGTCGGGCGGGGGCCGTGCTCGTAGGGTGGGGGGCATGTCCGATCTCCCCGCCCGCCGTCTGCTGCTCGTGCACGCGCACCCGGACGACGAGTCGATCAACAACGGCGCCACCATGGCCAGGTACGCGGCCGAGGGCGCCCTCGTCACCCTCGTCACCTGCACGCTCGGCGAGGAGGGCGAGGTCATCCCGCCCGACCTCGCCCACCTGGCCCCCGACCGGGAGGACCGGCTCGGCCCGCACCGCGTCGGCGAACTCGCCGCCGCGATGACCGAGCTGGGCGTCACCGACCACCGCTTCCTCGGCGGCCCCGGCCGCTTCCGCGACTCCGGGATGATGGGCGCCGAGCAGAACAAGCGCGCCAACGCCTTCTGGAACACCGACGTCGACACCGCCGCGCCCCACCTCGTCGAGGTGATCCGCGAGACCCGCCCGCAGGTCCTCGTCACCTACGACCCCGACGGCGGCTACGGCCACCCCGACCACATCCAGGCCCACCGGGTCGCCACCCGCGCCGCCGAACTCGCCGCCGACCCGGACTACCGCCCCGACCTCGGACCGGCCCACACGATCGCCAAGATCTACTGGAACCGCGTCCCCCGCCCCGTCGCCGAGGCCGGATTCGCCCGGCTCCGCGCCGAGGGCTCCGTCTTCCCGGCCGTCGCCGCCGTCGACGACGTCCCCGGCGTCGTCGACGAGGACCGGATCACCGCCGAGATCGCCTCCGATCCCGCGTACGCCGCCCGCAAGAGCGCCGCGATGGCCGCCCACGCCACCCAAGTCGCCGTCGACGGTCCCTTCTTCGCCCTCTCCAACGACCTCGCCCAGCCGATCTTCACCACCGAGTACTACGAACTGGTCCGTGGCACGTCGGGCGCCCCCGAGGGCGAGCGCGAGACGGACCTCTTCGCGGGGGTGACGGAATGAGCCCCACCGCCGCGAAGCCCGCCCCGGCACCGTCCCCGACGCCCTCCCCGGTTGTCCGGTATGCCTGGTACGCCGCCCTGCTCGTCCTCGGCGCCCTCGTCGGCACCGCCGGATCCCTCGTCCAAGCCGCCTGGTTCCCCGGCGGCTTGCTCCTCGCGCTCCTCGCCACCGCCGGCCTCTTCTACGGAGGGCTCCGCGCCACCGGCACCCAGGTCGGCGTCGCCTCCTCCGCCGCCGGCTGGCTCGTCGCCGTCATCCTGCTCAGCCTCGGACGCCCCGAGGGCGACGGCGTGTTCGGCGGAGGCGCCGGCGAGCTGCTCTTCCTCTTCGGAGGCATGGCGCTCGCTGTGATGTGCGCCACTCTGCCCCGGCTGTCGCGACCGGCCCCGTGAACAGGACGACTTGAGGCCGGGGACGCCCTGACTTCGGCCGGATTGCCCGTCGTCCTCCACCCAGGGGTCGGGTATGAGTCGGCGGCGTTCAGTATGGTGGTGCGCGCCGCCGAACCGCCCGGGTCAACACGAGCATCAGCAAGAGCGGGCGGTGGAGCCAACCGGGAGATCCTGCTTTGAGTCGTGAAACTGGTCGAGAGACTGACAGTTCGTCCTCCGGCGCCCAGGGGCGCGGGGGAGCCGCGTACCCCTCGGGTACCCCGCCGTACGGATCCCGCCAGTATCCGTCGCTCCACCCCACGCAGGACGCGCCGGAGGAGACCGCCGCCGCGCCCGCGCCGCCGGAGGAGCCCAAGACCGAGACGACGCTGACGACCCGGATCCGGATCAACATCCCGGGTTCGCGTCCGATCCCGCCGGTCGTGGTCCGCAAGCCGGTCAACGAGGCGTCCGCCCCGGACCCCGAGCCCGTCGCGCAGCCGGAACCGGAGCCCGAGCCGGCGCCCGCGGCCCCGGAGCCCCCGCGGGCCGCCGAGGAGGCCCCGCAGGCGCCGAAGGCGAAGGAGACGAGCGACTGGTTCGCCCCCCGCAAGGCGGCGGCCCCCAGCCCGGCTCCCGCTCCCGCCCCCACGCCCCCGCCGGCGGCCAAGCCCGCCCCGGCGCCGGCCGGGCCGGACGCCCCCGGCACTGGCTTCGCGGGCTCGGCGACCTCGGGCGTCCCGACGGTCGGCACCACCCCGTCGAGCCGCCCGGTCACCGCACCCGCCCCGACACCGCCGGGCAACCCGCTGTACGAGAGCGGCACACCGGCGGGCGGCACCCCGATGTACGAGGGGACCCCCGCCGGGGGCACTCCGCTGTACGACGGCACTCCGGCCGCGGGCACCCCCCTGTACGACGGCACTCCGGCTGCGGGCACCCCGATGTACGACGGGACCCCGGCCGCCGGAACGCCCCTGTACGACGGGACCCCCGCCGGGGGCACTCCGCTGTACGACGGCACTCCGGCCGCGGGCACCCCGATGTACGACGGCACCCCCGCCGCCGGCACGCCCGCCCACCGAGGGCCGGGCGGTCAGGGCGCTCCCGGCGCCCCGGCGGCGCCCGCCGGACCCACCACGGGACCGGTCACCGGCACCGCCTCCCTCGGCGCCCCCGCCGGCCCCCGCCCCTTCGGCGCCGGCCAGGGCGCGGGCTCCCCGTTCGCCGCCGACGGCGGCGCGCCCCGCATGTCCGACGACACCGCGATCCTGACGCCCCAGCAGCCCGCCCCGGCGCCCAGGCCCGGCCCGGGCGCGCCGGGCGGCAACGGCGCCCACATCTCCGGGGACACGCTCACCAGCGGCATCCCCGTGGTCCCGCCGACGGCGGCCCGGCCGAACCTGACGCCGCGCATCGAGGAGCACGCGACCCCGGCCCCCGCGCCGCGCCAGGCACCGGCGGCCGACCGCGCCCCGGCGAAGAAGGGCCGCTCCAAGCTGGTCCTCGCGGCCGCCGGAATCCTGGGCATCGCCGGCGTCGCCTACGGCGCGGGGCTGCTCCTCAACCACTCCGACGTCCCCAAGGGCACCACGGTGCTCGGCGTGGACATCGGCGGCGGCACGAAGGAGGAGGCCGTCGACAAGCTGGACGCGGTGTTCGGCAAGCGGGCCACCACCCCGCTCCAGCTGAGCGTCGGCGGCAAGAAGGTCCAGCTGGCCCCGGACAAGGCGGGCCTGGCGCTCGACAGCCAGGAGACCGTCCGCGCGGCGGCCGGCAGCGACTACAACCCGGTCTCGGTCATCGGCTCCCTCTTCGGCGGAGAGCGGATCGCGAAGCCGGTGTTCCCCGTCGACAAGGAGAAGCTCGCCGTCGCCCTGGCGGACCTGGCCGGCAGCTCCGCGTCGGCGACCGAGGGCACGATCCTCTTCGCCCCGAACAAGGTGACCCCGGTCGAGGGCAAGCCCGGCCAGGGCCTGGACGTCCAGCGCTCGATGATCTCCGTCCAGGACGCCTTCCGCGCCCAGGTCGAGACCGGCCAGAACAAGCTGGTCGAGCTGCCGGTCACCACCCGCCGTCCGACGGTCACCAAGGCCGAGCTGGACCGGGCGATGAGGGAATTCGCGACGCCCGCCATGTCCGGCCTGATCAGGATCCAGGCGGGCGGCAAGCACATCGACTTCGGTCCGGCGCGGTCGCTGCCGCAGATCCTCTCGATGAAGGCCGTCGACGGCCGGCTGGTCGAGGTCTACGACAAGAAGGCGATCGAGCGGCTCCTCGACGGAGCCTTCGACGGCGTCATGATCACCAAGGGCGACGGCAGCAAGCACCAGGTCTCCGCCGACGACGTGGCCTTCGTGATGCGCGACGCGCTGAGGGGCAAGAACCTCGCGGAGCGCACGAAGACGATCGACCTCAGCGGCGAGGGCTGACCGCCCCCTCTCCGGCCCCCGGGCCCCCGTCCCGTCCGGGGACGGGGGCCCGGGCGCGTCCCGCCCGCGCTCGCCCCGCCCGGGGCCGGGGACCGGACCGGCGGCCGCGTCCCCCCGGTGCGGAGAAAACGGGGTCGCCGTTCCCGACCCGCTCCGCGTAGAGTCCCGCGCAAGGGCGGGGTCGTAGCACAGAGGTAGTGCGCCGCGACGGCATCTCGGAGGACGCCGGTTCGAATCCGGTCGCCCCGCCCCCTTCTTCTCCTCTCCCGGCGGCCGCGCCCTAGTTGAGCAGCGCCCGCGCCGCCTGGGCCCGGCGGCGGATCGTCGTCGCGGACTCCGGGTCCACCGCGTCCATCACCTGGGCGTACGCCTCCATCTCCACCGCCCCCGTGAGGAACTCCCCGCGCTGGACGAGCAGCTCGGCCCGTTCGTAGCGGAGCCTCGCCGGGTGGGAGGGGAGCAGCAGGGCGAGCTCCACGGCCCACAGGGCCACGTCGGAGCGCTCGGGACGGGGGGCCGCCCAGGCGCGGATGTTGTTGAGGATCCGCAGGACGATCGCGCCGGGCTCGGCGGGGCGGAGCATCGACCGGTCGAGCGCCTCGCCCGTCGCGCCGGCCACCAGGAGCTCGGCGTCCGCGGCCGTCATCGCCCGGCCGCCCGCGAACGGGTCGGCGAGGCGCAGATCGGCCGGGTCGCCGAAGCCGACGACGAAGTGGCCGGGCAGCCCGAGCCCGTACACGGGGGCGCCGGCCCGGCGGGCGACCTCCATCCAGACGACGGAGAGCAGGATGGGCAGGCCCCGGCGCCGCCGGAGCACCTCGTGCAGCAGCGAGGACTCCAGGCGCTGGTAGTCGGCCGGCACGCCCTCGAAGCCCTCGTGGCGGCCGAGGAGCGCGGCGAGTTCGGCGGCCCAGTCGCCGGTGAGCCGGGTCGCGTAGGGGACGAGCCCGGCGAGCCGGTCGAGTTCGATCTCGGCCTCGTCGAGGACGCGCCGGGTGACGGAGGGGTCGGCCACCGCGCCGATCAGCAGGCAGAGCCGGGCGAGGTCGGGCCGCTCGGCGCGGGCCTCCTCGGCGAACTCCCGCCGCCAGTCGTCCCGGCCCGGTTCCTCGGACGCGCCCGCCGGTCCGTCCGGTGGTGGTACGTCCTCCGTCACGCCTCGACCCATCGGTAGTGGTGGTAGTGGTGGTGGGGCGCGAAGCCCATCCCGTCGTACAGCGCCCGCCCTGCGTCGTTGTCCGCCTCCACCTGGAGCCAGGCCGCCGACGCGCCCTCGTCGAGCGCCTGCCGGGCGAGCGCCGTCATGACCGACGTCGCCAGGCCCAGGCGGCGCCGGTCGGGGGCGACCTCGACCGCCATGAAACCGGCCCAGCGGCCGTCGACCACGCAGCGTCCGATCGCCGCCGGTACCCCTTCCGTGCCCACGACGGAGGCGAACCACACGCTCGGACCGGACGCGAGGACGGACCGGACGGCCGGACTCGCCTCCTCGAAGCGCTGGTAGCGGCGCAGCCAGGCCTCGTCGACCGTCCGGGAGAGGCGCACGGCGGAGACGTCGGCGTCCAGGTCGCCGATGGGGGCCAGCGCCCCGATCCGCACCTCGGCGGAGACCTCGCGCCGCCAGCCGTGCCGGTCGAGGGCGGCGCACAGCAGCTCCTGGGTGCCCTCGGCGCCGGTGGAGGCCTGGACGTACGCGGGGAGCTTCCGGGCCGCGTACCACGCGCGCGCGTGCGCCAGGGCCTCGGCGACCGGCAGCCCCGGATCACCGAGCGCGAGGACCGAGTTGGCGCGCCGGGTGAATCCGTCGGAGGCCCGCAGGGTCCACTCCCCGAGGGCCTCGCTCTCGACGGGCTGCCACGCGCGCGCGGTGGCGCGGGCGAGCTCCGCGAAGGTGGCGGCGGGGCCGCGGCGGCGGGCCGGAGCGGCCGGGACGACCTTCCCCGCGACGAGACCGGATTCCGGGATCCGGACGCTCTCGCCGCTCTTTCGTGTGATCAGCAGCACACCGGCTTCCCACGATGTGAGAACGCCGACCGTGTCGGTGAACTTCTCACCCGGTTCCGCCGAGTCCGTCACGCACCGAACGGAGACACGTTTTCCCACGTCAGCGCTGGTGATTCGCACTTCAAGACGTCCTCCGCCGGTGATTTCCACAGCTTCTCCGCCCCTCCTGTTCGGATCGCCCCCAAGAACGGAGATACTAGGTGCGGGCATCGACGACGCCGCGCTCCCGCGCAGACCAGCCCTATCGAGGAGGAACGACAGCGTGACCTACGTCATCGCGCAGCCTTGTGTCGACGTCAAGGACAAGGCGTGCATCGAGGAGTGCCCCGTCGACTGCATCTACGAGGGCAAGCGGTCCTTGTACATCCACCCGGACGAATGCGTCGACTGCGGGGCCTGTGAGCCGGTCTGCCCGGTCGAGGCGATCTTCTACGAGGACGACACCCCGGAGGAGTGGAAGGACTACTACAAGGCGAACGTCGAGTTCTTCGACGAGCTCGGTTCGCCCGGTGGTGCCTCCAAGCTCGGCGAGATCGAGCGCGACCACCCCTTCATCGCCGCCCTGCCGCCGCAGAACGGCTGATCCTTCGCCCTCGGTCCCGCACGGCCTCGCCGCCGTGCGGGACCGAAGCGTTTTCCGTACGTACGAGGAAGTGAGCCAACCCGTGAGCGCAGTCTCTTCGCGCCTTCCCGTCTTCCCCTGGGACAAGCTGGAGCCGTACAAGAAGACGGCCCTGACCCACCCGGACGGAATCGTGGACCTGTCCGTCGGCACGCCCGTGGACCCGGTCCCCGCGCTGATCCAGGAGGCCCTGGTCGCGGCCGCGGACTCGCCGGGCTATCCCACGGTGTGGGGGACGAGGGAACTGCGCGACGCGCTCACCGGCTGGTGCGAGCGGCGTCTGGGGGCGGTGGACCTCGCCCACGAGAACGTGCTCCCGGTGGTCGGCTCCAAGGAGCTGGTGGCCTGGCTGCCGACGCAGCTGGGGCTCGGCGCGGGCGACGTGGTCGCCTACCCGCGGCTGGCGTACCCGACGTACGAGGTGGGGGCGCGGCTCTGCGGCGCGACGCCCGTGGTCTACGACGACCCGACGGAGCTCGACCCGGCGGGCCTGAAGCTCCTCTGGCTCAACTCCCCGTCCAACCCGACCGGCAAGGTCCTCGCCAAGGACGAGCTGGCCCGGATCGTGGCCTGGGCGCGCGAGCACGGCGTCCTCGTCTTCTCCGACGAGTGCTACCTGGAGCTGGGCTGGGAGGCCGACCCGGTCTCGGTCCTGCACCCGGACGTCTGCGGCGGCTCGTACGAGGGGATCGTCGCGGTCCACTCGCTGTCCAAGCGCTCCAACCTGGCGGGCTACCGGGCCGCGTTCATCGCGGGCGACGCGGCCGTCCTGGGCGAGCTGCTCCAGATCCGCAAGCACGGCGGCATGATGACCGCCGCCCCGGTGCAGGCGGCGACGGTCGCGGCGCTCGGCGACGACGCGCACGTGGCCGAGCAGCGCGAGCGGTACGCGGCCCGGCGCACGGCGCTGCGGGCGGCCCTGGAGGCGCACGGCTTCCGGATCGAGCACAGCGAGGCGAGCCTGTACCTGTGGGCGACCCGGGACGAGCCGTGCTGGGAGACGGTGGCGTACCTGGCGGAGAAGGGCATCCTGGTGGCGCCCGGCGACTTCTACGGCGAGGCCGGGGAGCGCTTCGTGCGGGTGGCGTTCACGGCGACGGACGAGCGGGTCGAGGCCGCGGTCAAGCGCCTGGGCTGACGGGCGGAACGCCGGAGGGCCCGGGGAGCGTGTGCTCCCCGGGCCCTCCGTGCGTCGTGCCGCGGGTCAGCCGCCGATCGGCAGGCCGCCCAGGGTCTGGCCGGTCGGCAGGCCGCCGAGGCCACCGCCCAGGGCGCCGCCGGTGGGGCCCTCGGCGCTCTCGGCGGCGGCGCCGGCGGTCTGGCCGACGACCTCGCCCGTGCTGCCGGCCGTCTTGCCGACGACCTCCTGGGCGGCGGGGGTGGCGGTCTTGCCGGCCGTGCCGAGGGTCTTGCCCGCGGCCGGGACGGCGGTGCCGACGGCCTTGCTGCCGGTCTCGCCGACCACGCCGGTCGCGGTCTGCGAGGCGCTGTCGACGGCGCCGCCCGCCCCGGCGGCGTCCAGGGCGGTCACGCCGCCGAGGGCGCCGGCCGGCGCGAGGCTGTTGTCCAGAGCGCTCGCGGAGCCGGCCGCACCGACCACGGGGGCTGCTCCGGCCGCGACGATGAGGGCGGCACGGGCGATCCGGCGGGTCAGGGAGAGGGACATGGTGCTCCTTCGACGAAGAGGACGGTTACGCGGTGACAACCGGCCCCGGGGCGGGGGAGGTTGCGGCGGCCGGAGGTAAAGAGTTGGCAATGCGTCGTATTGTCGGGTGGGGAGGAAAACGGACGAACGTGTCATTGCGAGGGGCCCTGCCGAACCGTCACTTCCCTTGTGCGCCAAGGGGTGCGAGGGGGAGGGGTGACGCGTGGGAAAGGTGCCGCGAATTCCTTCCGCCCCGACGCCGGACCGTGCCACGACCGGGTGACCTTCCGCACGGGTGCGCGGCACGCCCGAACCGCGTGCGGCGGCTCCGACGGCCTCCGGCGCGGCCGCGTGAGCGGCCGCGTGCGGCACCGCCCCGACGCCCACCGCCCCGACGCCCACCGCCCCGGCCGCGCCCGGAAGGCCGCCCCGGCGGCCACGGAGCGGGCCGCACGCGTCCCGGTCGCCGTGCTCGGTGTTCCCGCACGGACCCACCGCTCCGGCCGGCGCGCGGCTGCCGCGCGAGCCCGGTGCGGAGGGACCGCCACCGCCGACCGCCCGGTCACCCGGCCGGCTCCGTCGCCTCGGCCGCTGCCGCACGGCCCTTGCACCGGATGCGCGCGGGCGGTGCGCCGCCTTGGCGCTGCCGCGCGCCGGCGCGCTGTCCCGTCGGCCGCCGTACGGCCGCCGGGCGAGCCGCACACGGCCGGCTCCGTCGCCTCGGAGGCCCTCGCGCCGGCTGCCGGCCGCCGGCTTCCGCGCGAGCCGGTACGGGGACGGGCCCGTTCTGGTGGCCGCCGGCTCCTGCGGCTCCTGCGCGGGCTCGGGCGGGGCGCCGCCCCGCGGGCTTCCGCGCGGGCACGCCCGCGTGCGGGGTGCCGTTCCGGTGGCCGACGCGCCGACCGCGCCGGGGGGCCGTCCCGTGGCCATCCTGCCGGGCGCACTCGGGAAGGCCGCCGTCCCGCGGCTACTGCGCCAGGCGCATGCGGACCGACGTGCCGGTTCCGGTCGGTGAGGACTTCGACCAGCCGCCGGCGGCCTCGCCCGCGCGCCAGACGCGGTCGCCGAACGAGACCTCCGTGATGCGCAGCGCGTCCGCCCTCGCCACCGCCCACTGCGCCAGCTCCCAGCCGCGCCGCTCGTCCGAGCCGGCCCCCGGCGCGCTCCCCGCGCCCGTCGCCCCCCGGACCGGCACCACCAGCACCGGCGGCTCCGAGGCCGAGCGGCCCGCGCTCGGGCCGCCCGTCACGGCCTTCGGCGCCGCCTTCTCGCCGAAGGACCGCACCAGCTCCCGGCGTACCCGCTCCGGATCGCCCGGCCGGCCCTTCGCCGTGCTCGCCGTGCAGGTCAGCGCCGCCGGCGACCGGCCCGTGAGCGCCGCCGACAGCAGCGCGGCGTCCGGCTCGTGCTTCGCGTACGCCTGCGGGAAACCGCTCCGCTGCACCTTCTGCGCCGCCACCGTCAGCGGCAGCCGCGAGTACCCGGGGACCTTCTCCAGGCCCTCGTAGAACTTCCCCGCCGAGTACACCGGGTCCATGATCTGCGCCGGCGTCCCCCAGCCCTGCGAGGGCCGCTGCTGGAAGAGCCCCAGCGAGTCCCGGTCGCCGTGCTCGATGTTCCGCAGCGCGGACTCCTGCAGCGCGGTCGCGAGCGCGATCGTCACGGCCCGCTCCGGCAGCCCCCGGGTGGTGCCCGCCGCCGCGATCATCGCCGCGTTGGACGCCTGCTCCGGGGTGAACTCGTAGCGGTTGTCCCCACTGCCCACACTGCACCGGGGCGCCCCCGTGCTCCCCGTCATCTGGTGGACGGCCACGTACGCGGAGAGGCCGAGGAGCACGGCGAAGGCGGCCGCGGAGCGGGCGCGGCGGCCGCGGCGACGAGGGCGGGTGGGCTCGGACACGGGGCCCACCGTACTGGAGGCCGCGTTAGGGTCGGCACATGGCTGACATCACCCCGCCCGACGCCCTCCTCGACCTCTCCCTGAACGGGGCGGCGCTCACCGCCGCCCTCGTCGACTTCCCCTCCGTCAGCGGGACCGAGAAGCCGCTCGCCGACGCGATCGAGGGGGCCCTGCGCCTCCTGCCGCACCTCACCGTCGACCGGTACGGCAACAACGTCGTCGCCCGGACGAACCTCGGCCGCGGCGAGCGCGTCGTCCTCGCCGGCCACATCGACACCGTGCCGATCGCGGACAACGTGCCCTCGCGCCTCGACGAGGACGGCGTCCTGTGGGGCTGCGGCACCTCCGACATGAAGTCCGGGGTCGCGGTCCAGCTCCGCATCGCCGCCACCGTCCCCGAGCCCAACCGCGACCTCACCTTCGTCTTCTACGACAACGAGGAGGTCGCCGCCGACCTCAACGGCCTCGGCAAGGTCGCCGCCGCGCACCCCGACTGGCTGGAAGGCGACTTCGCCGTCCTCCTCGAACCCTCCGACGGCCAGGTCGAGGGCGGCTGCCAGGGCACCCTGCGCGTCATCCTGCACACCGCCGGCGAGCGCGCCCACTCCGCGCGCTCCTGGATGGGCTCCAACGCCATCCACACCGCCGCGCCGATCCTCGCCCGCCTCGCCGCCTACGAGCCGCGCAAGCCGGTCATCGACGGCCTCCAGTACCACGAGGGCCTCAACGCCGTCCGGATCGAGGGCGGCGTCGCCACCAACGTCATCCCCGACGCCTGCGCCGTCACCGTCAACTACCGGTACGCCCCCGACCGCTCCCCGGCCGAGGCCCTGGCGTACGTCCGCGAGTTCTTCGACGGCTGCGACATCGCCGAGTTCGTCGTCGACGACGAGAGCCCCGGTGCCCTGCCCGGCCTCTCCCACCCCGCGGCCGAGGCCTTCATGAAGGCCGTCGGCGGCAGCGCGCAGCCCAAGTTCGGATGGACCGACGTCGCCCGCTTCAGCGCCCTCGGCGTGCCCGCGGTGAACTACGGCCCCGGTGACCCCCTGTACGCGCACAAGCGCGACGAGCACGTCCACGTCGACCGCATCCACCACTGCGAGGCACGCCTCCGCGACTGGCTGACCGCCCGTCTCCCGTAATTTCGGATTTCGTCACCTCCGTGGACCTACCCTGACCCCACCAGAAGATCGTCGGTTCGACGGAGGGAGCAGGCCATGGGTATCCCCGAAGGGGAGACGAAGCCGGAGGAGCAGCGGCTGGGACCGGTGCTCAGGCGCAGGGACCAGGTCCAGCCGGGCACCACGGACCAGCGGCTGCTCGACACCGAGGGCGACTCGGAGTGGGTGCACACCGACCCCTGGCGGGTCATGCGCATCCAGTCCGAGTTCGTCGAGGGCTTCGGCGCCCTCGCCGAACTGCCGAGCGCGATCAGCGTCTTCGGCTCGGCCCGCACGAGGCCGGACTCACCGGAGTACGAGGCGGGCGTGCGGATCGGCCGGGCGCTCGTCGAAGCGGGGTTTGCCGTGATCACCGGCGGCGGGCCGGGCGCCATGGAGGCGGCCAACAAGGGGGCCAGGGAGGCCAGGGGCGTCTCGGTGGGCCTCGGCATCGAGCTCCCCTTCGAGCAGGGGCTCAACCCGCACGTCGACATCGGCGTGAACTTCCGCTACTTCTTCGTCCGCAAGACGATGTTCGTGAAGTACGCGCAGGGCTTCGTCGTCCTGCCCGGCGGCCTCGGCACCCTCGACGAGCTCTTCGAGGCGCTGACCCTGGTCCAGACCCGGAAGGTCACCCGCTTCCCGATCGTGCTCTTCGGCACGGAGTACTGGAAGGGCCTCGTCGACTGGCTGCGCGACTCGGTGGTCGCCGGCGGCAAGGCCTCGGAGCACGACCTCCTCCTCTTCCACGTCACGGACGACGTGGAGGAGGCGGTGGCCCTGGTGACGAAGGAAGTGGGCCGCTGACCGTCGCGGGCACGCCCCGCGGTGCCGGGTGCCCGCTCCCGGGCCCCGGCCCCCGGGCCTCGGCTCCCGGGCCTCGGCTCCCGGCCCCCGGGGGCCGGGGCCCGTCCGGCGGATCAAGGCCGGTCAGGCCCCGCCCGGCGCCCTAGGTCGGGCCCCGTCCGGCGCCCTACGCCAGGCCCCGTCGGGCGACGGCCGGTGCCCGGTGTCCGGCGATCGACGCCACCATGTCGAGGACCTGACGGGTCTCCGCCACCTCGTGCACCCGGTACACCTGCGCTCCGAGCCACGCGGAGACCGCCGTCGTGGCCAGGGTCCCGAGGACCCGCTCCTTGACCGGCCGGTCGAGCGTCTCGCCCACGAAGTCCTTGTTGGACAGGGACACCAGGACCGGCCACCCCGTCTCGGCCATCTCGCCGAGCCGGCGCGTCGCCTCCAGGCTGTGCCGGGTGTTCTTCCCGAAGTCGTGACCGGGGTCGATCATGATCCCGTCCCGTCGCACGCCGAGCGAGGCCGCGCGCTCCGCAAGGCCCACCGTGACCCGCAGGATGTCGGCCATCACGTCCTCGTACTCCACCCGGTGCGGCCGGGTCCGCGGTTCCGCGCCGCCCGCGTGCGTGCAGACGAGCCCCGCCCCGTACTTCGCCGCGACCTCCGCGAGCCGCGGGTCGACCCCGCCCCACGCGTCGTTGAGGACGTCCGCCCCGGCCTCGCAGACCGCCTCGCCGACGTCCGCCCGCCAGGTGTCGACGCTGATCACCACGTCGGGATGGCGCCTGCGGACCTCGGCGACGAAGCCGACCGTGCGCCGCGCCTCCTCCTCGGCCGTCACCTCCTCGCCGGGGCCCGCCTTCACCCCGCCGATGTCGATGATCGCCGCCCCCTCCGCCACGGCCTGCTCGACCCGCGCGAGCGCGGGCTCGTCCCGGAAGGTCGCGCCCTGGTCGTAGAAGGAGTCCGGGGTCCGGTTCACGATCGCCATGATCACGGGCTCGTGCGGCCCGAATTCACGCCGTCCCAAGCGCAGCATCCCTTATGTCCTCCCTCGCGTCCGTTCGCCTGTGACCCTAACCGTCGGTGGCGCATGGCACGATCGGCACGGGACGTTTTCCACTCCGGGGAGAGGCGCGCAGGTGTTCTGGTTTCTGCTCATCACGATGGTCGTGGTCGTGGCCGCGGTGACCCTCGCCGTGGTCGGCGGCGGCGACAGCGAGGTGCTGCCCGAGGTGGCGCCCGAGCAGCTCGTCGACCCCCTTCCGGTCGCCCGCCCGGTGGACCGCGCCGACGTCGAGGCGCTCCGCCTCCCCGTCGCCCCCCGCGGCTACCGGATGGCCGACGTGGACGACGTCCTCGTGCGCCTCGGCGCCGAACTCGCCGAGCGCGACGCCCGGATCGCCGAGCTGGAGGAGGCGCTCGCGGGCGCGGGCGGCGCCGGTGACGCCGGCGCGGAGGGCGGCGAGAAGTGACGGGCGAGGCGATCCCCGGGCCCGACGGGCTGCTGCGCTGCCCCTGGGGCCTGTCGACCGAGGACTACGTCGCGTACCACGACGAGGAGTGGGGGCGCCCGGTCCACGGCGACGACGCGCTCTTCGAGCGGCTCTGCCTGGAGGCCTTCCAGTCCGGCCTGTCGTGGATCACGATCCTGCGCCGCCGCGAGGGCTTCCGGCGCGCCTTCGCCGGCTTCGAGATCGCCTCCGTCGCCGCCTTCGGCGAGGCGGACCGCGAGCGGCTCCTCGCCGACGAGGGCATCATCCGCAACCGCGCCAAGGTCGACGCGACCCTGGCCAACGCGAAGCTGCTCGCCGACTGGTCCCCGGGCGAGCTCGACGCGCTGATCTGGTCCCACGCCCCCGACCGGGCGACCCGCTCCGCCCCGCGCACGCTCGCCGAGGTCCCGGCGGTCACCGACGAGTCGACGGCCCTCTCCAAGGCCCTCAAGAAGCGCGGCCTCCGTTTCATCGGCCCCACCACGGCCTACGCCCTGATGCAGGCCTGCGGCCTGGTCGACGACCACCTGAAGGGGTGCGTGGCCCGGGGCGACGGGCCCTAGGGCCCGTCTTTCGGCTCATGCCGGGCTCGCGGGGCCCGGCACGCGCGCTCGCCGCGTTGTCGTCGGTCGCCGACGCTCCGCGTCGGCTCCCTCCTCCGCCTTGCGATCGCACGCACCGGGCCCCGCTCCCTGATCCGGCCTGATCCGAAAGACAGGCCCTAGCCGCCCCCGGCCCTCGTCCGCGCCGGCGAAGGGGTTCCGCCCGAGGTCAGCGGCCCAGGTACTTCGGCTTCTCCTTGGCGATGAAGGCGCGGACCGCGATCGTGTGGTCCTCCGACGCGCCCGCCAGGGTCTGGAGCTCCTCCTCCTTGCCGAGGGCCTCCGTGAGGGAGTGGTCGGCGCCGAAGGCGAGGGACTCCTTCAGGGCCGCGTACGCCACCGTCGGGCCCTCCGCGAGGGCGCGGGCCACCTTCTCCGCCTCGGCGGCCAGGTCGGCGGCCGGGACCAGTCGGTTCACGATGCCCAGCTCGTACGCCTCCCGGGCGCTGATCGAGCGCGGGAAGAGCAGCAGGTCGGAGGCGCGGCTCGCACCGATCAGCCGGGGGAGCGTCCACGACACGCCCGAGTCGGCGGTGAGGGCCACGCCCGCGAAGGAGGTGTTGAAGGAGGCCGTGTCCGCGACCACCCGGTAGTCCGCCGCGAGCGCGAAGCCGAAGCCCGCACCGGCGGCGACGCCGTTCACCCCCGCGACGACCGGCTTGCGCATGCCGGTGAGCGCGCGCACGATCGGGTTGTAGTGGTCACGGACCGTGTTCATGGTCTCGCTCGTGCCGGACTCCCGGTCCGCCGTGAGCAGCCCGACGTGCTCCTTCAGGTCCTGGCCCACGCAGAACGCCCGGTCGCCGGCCGCCGTGAGCAGCACCGCCCGGACGGCGGGGTCGGCCGCGGCGGTCTCCGCGGCCTCCCGGAGGGCGACCTTGGTCGCCACGTTCATCGCGTTCATGGCCTCGGGCCGGTTGAGCGTGATGGTGGCGAGTCCGTCGCTCACCTCGTACAACACCGTGTCGGCCATCGGGATCCCTTCGCCTCATTGCGTGGTTGACCAGCTCAGCATGGCGGAGATCACCCGTGCCGCCCATGTGAGGTGCGTCAAAGACGGGAAGGGGCCGCTCCGACGTCGAGCGGCGAAGTATCGCAGGCCGATCCCCGAAATGTGGGGTTTTGAGAGAGCGCGTTGCGCAAGCGATGCCAAGCGATGTTGGTCATCGGGTCCTGCCATGCGGGATAATGACCTGGAAGCAATGTGTTCGAAGCCGGTGACGCGTGCTCCACATCAAGGAGCTGCCCGGCTGACGATGAGCTGGTTTCAGGAAGGGGAACAAGCATGGCGGCCATGAAGCCGCGGACGGGTGATGGCCCGCTCGAGGTGACCAAGGAGGGGCGGGGCATCGTCATGCGCGTTCCGCTCGAAGGCGGCGGTCGGCTTGTCGTCGAGCTGACCCCGGACGAGGCCGAGGCGCTGGGCGACGCCCTCAAGAAGGTCGTCGGCTGACCCTCTTCTCCACGATTCCTGAGCGCTGCCCCGGTACGGTCCGCCGTGCCGGGGCAGCGGCGTCTCCGGGGCGGTGCGCCCCCGCCCGGGCGAGCGGTCAGCCGCGCCGTACCGCGCAGAGCAGGCCGTCGCCCACGGGCAGCAGGGAGGGGACGAACTCCTGGCTCTCCCGCACCGCGCGCAGCAGCTCGCGGATCCGCTGGACCTCCGCCGGCTGGGCCCCCGAATCGACCGTGCGGCCCTCGGCGAAGACCCCCTCGAAGCAGACGAGACCCCCCGGTCGCAGCAGGCGCAACGATTCAGCGAGATAGTCCAGGTACTCGAGCCGGTCGCCGTCGCAGAACACGAGGTCGTATCCGCCGTCCGCGAGCCGGGGCAGCACGTCCAGGGCCCGGCCGGGGATGAAACGGGCCCGGTTGCCCGCGAAGCCGGCCGCGCGGAACGCCGTCTTGGCGAGCTGCTGCCGCTCCGGCTGGAGGTCCACCGTCGTCAGCACGCCGTCCGGCCGCATCCCGAGCAGCAGGTAGATCCCCGACACGCCCGTGCCGGTGCCGATCTCCGCCACCGCCTTGGCGTCCGCCGTCGCGGCGAGCAGGCGCAGCGCCCCACCGGTGCCCGGCGACACCGAGGGCAGCCCTGCCTCCCGGGCCCGCTCACGGGCCCAGCGCAGAGCTTCGTCCTCGGCGACGAAGGCGTCGGCGAACGACCAGCTCGTCTGCCGGTTGGCGGTAATGGCCCTCTCCTGTCCCCGTAGTTGACGCAACGGTGACTGTATCCGCTGTCAGCGGGAACCCGCAGATGGGACCGTGCGTTCACCAGGGGAAGGACGCGCAGGAGGCAGCCGGGCGAGCCGGTTCCAAATTCGCGTAAAGATTCTTATCCGGAGCTAACGGGCGAGGTGGCTATGGTAGGGGCTCCACTGGACACCACCAGAGCCGACAGGGGAGGTGCGGCTGCGCCTGTGGATCGGGGAGGAGTGCTTCGGCGTCTTCTCAGGTCGGCGGGTGAGCCGAAATCCGTGACCGACACCGCTGACCGTTTCCGCACCACCGACTCCGCTCCCACCACCGCGACCTTCGCATCGGATGCGGAATCGCAGGCGTGGACCCCTCCCACCTGGGAGGAGATCGTCAGCACCCACAGCGGCCGGGTCTACCGCCTCGCCTACCGCCTGACGGGCAACCAGCACGACGCCGAGGACCTCACCCAGGAGGTCTTCGTCCGCGTCTTCCGCTCGCTGTCGACGTACACGCCGGGCACCTTCGAGGGCTGGCTGCACCGCATCACCACCAACCTCTTCCTCGACATGGTCCGCCGCAAGCAGCGCATCCGCTTCGACGCGCTCGCCGACGACGCGGCCGAGCGGCTGCCCAGCCGCGAGCCCTCGCCGCAGCAGGCGTTCAACGACACGCACTTCGACGCCGACGTGCAGCAGGCCCTCGACACCCTCGCGCCCGAGTTCCGCGCGGCCGTCGTCCTCTGCGACATCGAGGGACTGTCGTACGAGGAGATCGCCGCGACCCTCGGAGTGAAGCTCGGCACCGTCCGCAGCCGCATCCACCGCGGCCGCTCCCACCTGCGCAAGGCGCTCAAGCACCGCTCGCCCGAGGCCCGGGCGGAGCGTGCGCTCGCCTCCGTCGGATGGGAGGCAGCGACAGCGTGAGCGGCACCAGTCCCACGTCGCCGACCCCCGCGGAGCACCACCTCGGGGACCGGCTGGCCGCGCTCGTCGACGGCGAGCTCGGCCATGACGCCCGCGAGCGGGTCCTCGCCCACCTCGCGACCTGCGCCCGCTGCAAGGCCGAGGCGGACGCCCAGCGCACGCTGAAGAGCGTCTTCGCCTCGGCGGCTCCTCCGCCGCCCTCGGAGGGCTTCCTCGCCCGGCTCCAGGGGCTCCCCGGGGGACCCGGTGACCCGGAAGGGCCCGGCGGACCGCGCGGCCCCCTCGAAGAGCTCCTCGGCGGAGGCGGAGTGAAGTCGGACGGCTTCGCCACCGCCGCCGTCGTCACCCCGCACCCCGGCGCCCCCGGCGCGGGCTTCCGCATCCACGCCGTCGGCCACCGGCCCTCCGGGACCCCCGGGCGGGGTCGGCGCTTCGCCTTCGCGGCGGCCAGCGCCGTCTCGTTCGCGGCGATCGCCCTCGGCGGCACCCTGCCCCTCGAAACCTCGGTGAACGCGAGCGCACGCGGCGGCCAGGGCACCGGCAGCGCCGTCACCCCGCTGCGCGCCACCGCGACCGGCGGCGCGAGCACCGGGACCGGGACGGGGCGCGGCACGCGCTCCGGCGAGCGCGCGGGCGCCCGGTCCCTCGGCGACGCCGAGCCGCTCGCCGAGGCGGCCCCGGCAGCCGTCCCGCGGGGGCCGGTCGTGGCCGTGGCCCAGGGCACGGTCCCCTCGGGCGCCGTCCCGCCGGACGCGGTGCGCTCCGCCGCCGCCCCGTTCGTGGCCGTACGGCTCCGGAATCCGGCCCCGCAGTCGCTCCTCGCCCTCTCGCCGTTCGTGCGGCCGACAGCTCCGGCCCTCCGCCTGGCCTTCGCCCCCGGGCCCGGCCCGATGGCGAGCCCGACGACCGGACCGCTCGGCTCCCACCGCTGACCCGCGACCTGGTTGAATCCAGGGACAGGGACGCCCGACCCAGGGCGCGGACGGGCCAGCTGTTGCGGGGAGAGCATGAACAACGGGAAGCCGAACTGGTGGAGCCGGCCTTCGAGCGCACCGGAGGCGGCGCGGATACCCACGCCGCCTCCGGCCGACGAGGGCGACGGCGACTTCCCCCTGCCCGCGCCCCGGTCCTCCGCCGGGCAGGAGCCGGCCGACCTGACGGACCCGGCGCCGGCCCCCGGGTCCCCGGCCCCGGAACCGCTCGCGGCGGAGGCCGTGGCGGCCGATTCCGGGCAGGCCCCGGAGGCCCCGGCCCCGGAGGCCCCGGCCCCGGAGGCCGCGCCCGAGCCGGCGGTCGAGCTGACGAAGTCCGCGCCCGAGCCCGCCGTCGATCTGACGAAGACCGCGCCCGCGGCCGAGCCCGCCGCGCCCCCGGTGGAGCCCGCCCCCGTCGCGGCCCCCGTGCCCGCCGCGGCCGAGGCGCAGGCCCCCGCGCCGCAGGCGCGCCAGCCCCTGCACACGCCCGACGAGTACCGCACGCCGCCCTACGGCGAGCCGGGGCCGTGGGCGCCCGCACCGCCCGTGCAGCGCCCGCCCGCCGCCGTACCGCCACAGGCATCCCCGCACCCCCAGCCCCAGCCGCCGGTGCACGCCCACGCCCACCCGCACCCCCAGCCGCCGGGCGGGGCCACGCCCTGGGTGCAGTACGACCCCTGGAGCGCCCCGGGGACCGGCGCCCCGCCGCTGCCCGCGAAGAAGTCCCGGAAGGGGCTCGCGCTCGCGGCCGCGCTCGCCTTCGCCCTGGTCACCGGCGTCATCGGCGGCGGGATCGGCGCGTACGTCGAGCGGAACGGCGGACTCACCACCGTCGAGCTGCCGCAGGCCGAGCCCGGGGACACCGGCCGCGCCCCCGACAGCGTCGCCGGGATCGCCGCCAGCGCCCTGCCCGGCGTGGTCACCCTGCACGTCCGGGGCAACGGCTCCTCCGGCACCGGCACCGGCTTCGTCCTGGACACCAAGGGCCACATCCTCACCAACAACCACGTCGTCGACGGTGCCGCGTCCTCCGGGGACATCTCGGTGACCTTCTCCAGCGGCGAGACGGCCCGCGCCAAGCTCATCGGCAAGGACACCGGCTACGACCTGGCCGTCGTGCAGGTCACCGGCGTCTCCGGCCTCAAGGCGCTGCCGCTCGGCAACTCCGACGACGTCCGCGTCGGCGACCCCGTCGTCGCCATCGGCGCCCCCTTCGACCTCTCCAACACGGTCACCTCCGGCATCATCAGCGCCAAGGAGCGCCCGATCACCGCCGGCGGCGAGAAGGGCGACGGCAGCGACATCAGCTACGTCGACGCGCTCCAGACCGACGCCCCCATCAACCCCGGCAACTCCGGCGGCCCGCTGCTCGACTCCAAGGCGCGGGTCATCGGCATCAACAGCGCGATCCGCGCCGCCGGCGGCGGCTCCGGCGAGGGCGAGGGCGGCGGCGCGAGCCAGCCCGGCTCCATCGGCCTCGGCTTCGCCATACCGATCAACCAGGGCAAGCGCGTCGCCGAGGAGCTCATCAACACCGGCAAGGCCACCCACCCCGTCATCGGTGTGAGCCTCGACATGCAGTTCAACGGCGACGGCGCCCGGGTCGGCGAGAAGGGCAAGGACGGCTCCGCCTCCGTCACCGCCGGCGGCCCGGCCGCCGAGGCGGGGCTCCGGCCGGGGGACGTCATCACCAGGGTCGACGGCCAGCGCGTGCACAACGGCGAGGAGCTCATCGTGAAGATCCGCGCCCACCGCCCCGGCGACAAGCTGGAGCTCACGCTGAGCCGGGACGGCAAAGAGCTGACAAAGACGTTGACGCTCGGGTCCTCGCAGGGCACCTGAGCGCCGTGTGGCGGACACCGCGAGGTACCCGTCCGACAGTTTGGGCGGGTACCGTGGACCGGGCCCTGGACCGGCGTGAAGGAGCTACTAGGTGTTCAGCGACATAGGCGCACTCGAGCTGGTGACGCTCGTGGTCCTCGCCGTGCTCGTCTTCGGGCCGGACAAGCTTCCGAAGGTGATCCAGGACGTCTCGCGCTTCATCCGGAAGGTCCGCGAGTTCTCCGACAGCGCGAAGCAGGACATCCGCAGCGAGCTGGGACCGGAGTTCAAGGACTTCGAGTTCGAGGACCTCAACCCCAAGACGTTCCTCCGCAAGCAGCTGGAGAGCAACGAGGACCTCAAGGAGCTCAAGGAGCTGCGCGGCACCTTCGACCTCAAGAAGGAGATGAACGAGGTCGCCGACGCCGTCCACGGACGCGAGCCGGCGCCCGCGCCCGCCGCGGTCAACGGCTCCCCGGACCTGTTGAAGAAGCAGGACAAGCGAGACGAACAGGGCGCCGCCGAGCGCCCTCCGTACGACTCCGACGCCACCTGACGACGGCCTGTGACCGAACCGCTCCTCCTCGGTGGCTATCCTCCCTCTGTTGACGGAACGAGGAGGCGGCCGAGATGGAGACGACGAGTCGGGTGGAAGCCGATGGCTTTCTGCGCGCGCCCTTCGCCTGGTACGGGCTGGACGAGGCGTTCACCGGCCCGCGCCGGCTGATGCAGGTCGGCACGGCGGCGGACGGCACCGTCCAGCACGGCTCGATGGGCCACGGTGACGAGCCGTCGATAAAGTCCGAGGCCGGCGGCGCGGAGAAGGAGCGCTTCGCCGTCGTCGTGACGGTCGCCGCGAACCCCGTGCGCCGCACCGGAGACGGCACCGGCGTCCTCGACGCCACCACCGTCTCCTCCGCCGCCTGGCTGGCCGGCTCCGGGCTCCTCGCCCACACCTGGCCCGCCTCGCTCGACCACGCGCTGCGGGACCACTGGCTGGACCAGCAGACGGAGACGGCCTTCGAGCTGGCCGACGACCTCGACGGGCCGGCCTGGACGACCCTGTCGCTGCCCGTGGACGGGGTGCCGGTGCCGTTCCACTACCGGGAGTCCGAGTTCGGCTGGGTGCTGGCCGGATCCACGGGAGAGGTGCACATCGGGGCGTACGGGCGGGGGATGAGCGCGTACGGGCTCGGCTTCTCGCAGGTGAAGGACCTCGGCGCGTACGGCGCCTAGAAGCGCCTGGCAGGGCCTGGAAGCGCCTGGAAACACTCGGAGACGACGAAGGGCGCCCCCGCCGGGGGCGCCCTTCGGTCGCGCGTCTCAGAACTTGTTGCGCGGCGTGATGCCCAGGCTCATGCCCGAGAGGCCGCGCTGGCGGCCGCCGAGCTTGCCGGCGATCGCGCGGAGGGCCGCGCCCGCCGGGGAGTCGGGGTCGGAGAGGACGACCGGCTTGCCGTCGTCGCCGCCCTCGCGGAGCCGCACGTCGATCGGGATCGAGCCGAGGACCGGGACCGTCGCCCCCGTCGTCTGCGTCAGACCGTCCGCGACCTTCTGGCCGCCGCCCGTGCCGAACACGTCGACCATCTCGTCGCAGTGCGGACACGGCAGGCCCGCCATGTTCTCGACGACGCCGACGATCTTCTGGTGGGTCTGGACGGCGATCGAGCCGGCCCGCTCGGCGACCTCGGCCGCCGCCTGCTGCGGGGTGGTGACCACGAGGATCTCCGCGTTCGGGACGAGCTGCGCGACCGAGATCGCGATGTCGCCGGTGCCCGGCGGCAGGTCGAGCAGGAGGACGTCCAGGTCACCCCAGTACACGTCCGCGAGGAACTGCTGCAGCGCGCGGTGCAGCATCGGGCCGCGCCACACCACCGGCGCGTTGCCCGGGGTGAACATGCCGATGGAGATGACCTTCACGCCGTTCGCCGACGGCGGCATGATCATGTTCTCGACCTGGGTCGGACGGCCGTCCGCGCCCAGCATCCGCGGCACGCTGTGGCCGTAGATGTCGGCGTCCACGACACCGACCTTCAGACCGTCGGCGGCCATCGCCGCGGCCAGGTTCACGGTCACGGAGGACTTGCCGACGCCGCCCTTGCCGGAGGCCACCGCGTACACCCGGGTCAGCGAGCCCGGCTTCGCGAAGGGGACCTCGCGCTCGGCGCCCGTGCCGCGCAGCGCCGCCGCCAGCTCCTTGCGCTGCTCGTCGCTCATCACGTCCAGCGAGACGTCGACGGCGGTGACGCCCTCGACCCGGGAGACGGCCTCGGTCACGCGCTGTGTGATGGTGTCGCGCATCGGGCAGCCGGAGACCGTCAGGTAGACCGTGACGGCGACCCTGCCGTCCGGTTCGATCTCCACCGACTTGACCATGCCGAGCTCAGTGATCGGCTTGTTGATCTCAGGGTCGTTCACCGTCGCCAGTGCTTCGAGCACCGCGTCTTCCGTAGCCATACCGACGATGGTACGGCGCCGACCACGGGCCGATGAAAGGGCTGTCAACGGTCGGGTACGTCACTTCCGCGGTCCTCGCCGGACGGGAATAGATCCCGGCGCTCCTCCAGCTCCTTGAGCAGGTCCTGGAGCTCCGAGCGGATCCAGTCGCGGGTCGCGACCTCGCCGAGGCCCATCCGCAGCGCCGCGATCTCCCGGGTCAGGTACTCGGTGTCCGCGATCGACCGCTCGTTCTGCTTCCGGTCCTGTTCGAGATTGACCCGGTCCCGGTCGTCCTGCCGGTTCTGGGCGAGCAGGATCAGCGGCGCCGCGTACGAGGCCTGCAGGGACAGCGCGAGGGTCAGGAAGATGAAGGGGTACTCGTCGAACCTCAGCGACGACGGCGCGAAGACGTTCCACCCGATCCAGACGACGACCGTCAGGGTCATCCAGACCAGGAACCTGCCCGTGCCCAGGAAGCGGGCGATCCGTTCCGAGAGGCGCCCGAAGGCCTCCGGGTCGTACTCCGGCAGCAGCCGGGACCGCCGCTCGCGCGGCAGGTCGAGCCGGATGCGGGGCATGGACCGCTCCCGCTCCCGCTCGCGCTCCCGGTCCTGCGTGCGCTCAGCCGCCATGTCCTGCCCCCTCCTCGTGGAACTCGGTCTCCCGCCAGTCGTCCGGCAGCAGGTGGTCGAGCACGTCGTCGACGGTGACCGCGCCGAGCAGCGAGCCGCTCTCGTCGACCACGGGCGCGGCGACCATGTTGTACGCGGCGAGGTAGCTGGTCACGGCCGGCAGCGGGGTGTCCGGGCCGAGCGGCGGCAGATCGCTGTCCACGAGCGAACCGACCAGCGTGAACGGCGGGTCGCGCAGGAGCCGCTGGAAGTGCACCGTGCCCAGGTACTTGCCGGTCGGCGTCTCGTCCGGCGGCCGGCACACGTACACCTGCGCCGCGAGCGCCGGGGACAGGTCCTGCTGACGGACCCGGGCCAGCGCGTCCGCGACGGTCGCGTCCGGGCGCAGCACGAT
The DNA here is from genome assembly GCF_042874095.1 of Streptomyces sp. NPDC004266. Lineage (NCBI taxonomy): Bacteria > Bacillati > Actinomycetota > Actinomycetes > Kitasatosporales > Streptomycetaceae > Streptomyces > Streptomyces sp. NPDC004266. Next base: position 227,040 of record NZ_JBIAMM010000004.1, on the reverse strand, counting down.
CGGCTCGGTCGTCATCAGACCGCCCGCCGTGCGCTCCTCGTACGCGAGCAGCCGGCGCACGTCGGCCGCGTCGTCCGGCCGCATCAGGGTGAGCAGCCGCTCCTGGTCCTCCTCGGGCAGCTCGGACAGCAGGTCGGCGGCGTCGTCCGGGTCCATCGCCTCCAGCACGTCGGCGGCCCGCTCCTCCTTCAGCTTGCCGAGGATCTCGATCTGGTCGTCCTCCGGCAGCTCCTCCAGGACGTCGGCGAGCCGGTCGTCGTCGAGGGCGGCGGCGACCTCGGCGCGCCGCTTGGGGGAGAGGTGGTGCAGGGCGTTGGCGAGGTCGGCGGGGCGCAGCCTCTCGAAGGTGGCGAGCAGGTTCTCGGCGCCCTGCCCGTGCTCCTCCAGGGAGAAACCGGTGACGGCCGACCACTCGACGGTCAGCGTCTCCCCCTTGCGGCGCAGCGCCCCGCCCTTGCCGCGCCGCACGAAGACCTTGTCGATCTCCCAGTCCCGGCGGGCGGGCAGCTGCTGGATGGCGACGTCGAGGACGGTCACCTCCTCGCCCGTCTCCACCAGCGTCACGCGCCGGTCGAGGAGCTCGCCGAGGACGAGCCGCTCGGTGGGGCGCTGCTCGAAGCGCCGCATGTTGACGACGCCGGTCGTGATCACCTGGCCGGAGGCGACGCCGGTGACCCGGGTCATGGGGACGAAGACCCGGCGGCGGCTCAGCACCTCCACGACCATGCCGAGCAGCCGGGGCGGCCTGCGGCCGACGCGGAGCATGGCGACGAGGTCGCTGACCCGGCCCACCTGGTCGCCGACCGGGTCGAAGACGGGGACCCCGGCGAGATGGGAGACGAAGACCCGGGGGGCGCCTGCCGCCATGCCACGCGCCTCCTCGATGTCGCACGATTCGAGCCGTCGCAGAGCTTTGCCGGGAATTGCAGAGCTTTGCCGGGTTCAGGCTAGCCCGTGACGTTCCGCCCCGCCCCGGCAGTGACTCCGTACGGCTGCCTGCGGGGCCCTTCACCTGTCCCGGGTACGCTGCGGTCTGCCGTTCCCCCCATCGGCCCCGACACCGGACCCGGCCCTTCCGCCCCGGCCGGAAACGCGGGCCGCCTTCGGCACCCCGTACGGGCCGCGCCCGTCCCCCACACGACACGAGAGGCAGCGCAGATGACCGTTCGCACCCCGTCATCGCGTATTCGCAGGGCGGTCGCGCCCTTGGCGCTCTGCGCCGGACTGACGGTGGGGCTCACGGCCTGCGCCGCCGACCCGGACGAGGGGACGAACGGGGTGGGGAGACTCTCCGCGCCCGAGATCGAGAGCAAGGCGCAGACCGCGGCGGACGCGGCGAGGGCGGTACGGCTGTCCGGCACCCTGGTCAGCAAGGGCGGCACCTTCAAGCTGAACATGCGCCTCAAGCAGGACGGCGCCACCGGCTCGGTGACGACGAAGAACAGCACCTTCGAACTGCTGCGGGTCGGCGACGCCCTCTACCTGAAGGCCGACGCCGGGTTCTGGGCCCACGACGGCAAGGAGGGCCACACGCCGTCCGAGGCGGACTCCGAGGCCGCCGACACGCTCGACGACAAGTACGTGAAGGTCCCGCAGGGCGACCCGTCGTACAAGCAGCTGCGCGGCTTCACCGACATGGGGACGCTCCTCGACGGACTGATCGGCCTGCACGGCGAGAAGGTCAAGGGCGACCGGGACCAGATCGGCGGGGTCCGCACGGTCAAGGTCAAGGGCGGGGCCGACGGCGAGGGCGGCACGCTCGACGTGTCGCTGGACGGCGAGCCGTACCCCGTGCAGTTCGCGCGGGGCGGGGGAGCGGGCGTCGTGGTCCTCTCCGAGTGGAACAAGGACTTCCCGCTCGCCGCCCCGTCGAAGGAGGAGACCCTCGACTACGGCAAGCAGCTGCCCCGGACCTGAGGTTCAGCGCCGCTTCTTGCGGAACAGCAGCTTCGGCAGGCCCGCCGGCACCGGACGGCGGGTGTTCGCCGCCGTCGGGAGCGGCACGGCGGCGAGGGAGCCGTCCGGCAGCTCCGTGGTCGAGGACCGCGGGTCGAGCCGCACCACGCGGCACTCGCGCGCCCAGCGCTCGGGCATGGCCTCGCCGTCGGGGGCGTTGAGCCGCTTCCCCTTCAGTTCGGCGACCGCCGCGTCCCACTCCTCCGTGCCGGGGGCGATCTCGCGGACGGCGGCGGTCCAGGCGACGAGCCGGCCGCCCTTGTCCTTGCTGCGGACGGTCACCTCGGCCGTACCGCCGTCCACCAGGCCCGGCAGCGGCTGCTCGCCGGGGCCGTCGCCGACGACGTGCGCGGCGCCGTCGTGCCAGACGTGCCAGAGCGCGCGGGCGGGCTCCGTGCCGCGCACCCACACCAGGCCGGACTTCTTGGTGGCCTCCTCGACGAGGGCGGACCCGAGCAGCTCTTCTGTCATGGCCCGAAGCCTAGCGGCCCCGCTGCTACAGCCAGCCGTTGCGCTTGAGGGTGCGGTGGATGGTGAAGCAGATCGCGATGATGCCGGTGAGCACCATCGGGTAGCCGTACTTCCAGTGCAGCTCCGGCATGTGGTCGAAGTTCATGCCGTACACGCCGCAGACCGCCGTGGGGACGGCGACGATCGCCGCCCACGAGGTGATCTTGCGCATGTCCTCGTTCTGCGCGACGGTCGCCTGCGCCAGGTTGGCCTGGAGGATCGAGTTGAGGAGCTCGTCGAAGCCGACGACCTGCTCCTGGACGCGGGCGAGGTGGTCGGCGACGTCCCGGAAGTACTTCTGGATGTCGGGGTCGACGAGCCGCATCGGCCGCTCGGAGAGCAGCTGCATCGGGCGGAGCAGCGGCGTGACGGCCCGCTTGAACTCCAGCACCTCGCGCTTGAGCTGGTAGATCCGGCCGGTGTCCGTGCCGCGCGTGGAGCCCTTCGCGGCCGGGGAGAAGACGTCGATCTCCAGCTGGTCGATGTCCAGCTCGACGGCGTCGGCGACCGCGATGTAGCCGTCGACGACGTGGTCGGCGATGGCGTGCAGGACGGCCGAGGGGCCCTTGGCGAGGAGCTCCGGCTCGCCCTGGAGGCGGTGGCGGAGGTTGCGCAGGGAGCCCTGGCCGCCGTGCCGGACGGTGATGACGAAGTCGGGCCCGGTGAAGACCATCACCTCGCCGGTCTCCACGACCTCGCTGGTCGCGGTGAGTTCGGCGTGCTCGACGTAGTGGATGGTCTTGAAGACGGTGAAGAGGGTGTCGTCGTACCGCTCCAGCTTGGGCCGCTGGTGGGCGTGGACGGCGTCCTCCACGGCGAGCGGGTGCAGCCCGAACTCGGCCGCGATACCGGCGAATTCGGCCTCGGTCGGCTCGTGCAGGCCGATCCACGCGAAGCCGCCGCTCTCCCGCACCTGGCGCATCGCGCCGCGCGGCGTCAGGCACGCGCGGTCGTCGACCCGGCTCCCGTCGCGGTAGACGGCGCAGTCGACCACGGCGCTGGAGGCCGAGGGGTCACGGGTGGGGTCGTACGAGGTGTACGTGGTGGGGGTCTTGCGCAGGCTGTGCCGGAAGCTCGGGCGGACGGCGGCGGTGAGGTCACGGATCATCGACATGGACGTGCTCCTTCACGGATCGGCCGTCGGCGCGGAGCATGGCACAGCCCGGAATGAGGACGGAGAGGTACGTCGTCCACAAAGCGGGCGGCACCGAAGGGGCGCGGAGACGGCGGTCGCTACAGACAGGGAAAGGCGAAGAAATGCTCTTCCGTCGTGCGAGATGCCGGAGGGGCGGGTCCGTGCCGGACCCGGACGTCACCGGAAGGAGCGCACCGGGCTGGGGTGCGGAGCGGCGGAAGAGCGGCTGGTACTGCCCGATCGACTTCGGTCCATCGCAGTCCCACCTCCTCCGGCCGGTCCCCTGTCGGGGATGACGTGTGACGAGCAGTCGGGAATCCCGACCAGTGGCCAACACTATCAGCCGACAGCGGGTCAATCCCTTACTTTGCCCGTTCCATACGCGATCTATGCTCCCCACATGGGAGAAGTTCTTGCACTGGTCGAGGCCCGGCTGCGGACCGCCCTCGGCGAACCGGACGCGCGCGCCGCGGTGACCTTCCTCGGCACGGACCGGATCGAGGTGCTGCGCTTCGTCGACGGCGACCTCGTGCGGTACGCGACCCTCGGGATGTCCGCGCAGCCGATGGCCGATCCGACCTCCGCGCTCGCCGACCCGGTGAAGGGCCCGCGCGCGGAGCTGGTCCTCACGGTACGGGGCGGGCTCGCCGACACCGACAAGGTGCTGCGCCCGCTCGCGGTCCTCGCCGCCACCCCGCAGGTCGAGGGCGTCGTCGTGGCCCCGGGCGCCTCGCTGGACGTCGGCGACCCGCTCTGGCCCGGCGCCCCCTTCAGCTCGGTGCTCGTCGCCGAGTCGGGCGGCCTGGTGGAGGACCTGGAGCTCGACGCGCCGATGGACCCGGTCCGCTTCCTGCCCCTCCTTCCGATGACCTCGAACGAGGCGGCGTGGAAGCGGGTGCACGGGGCGCAGGCCCTGGAGGAGCGCTGGCTGGCGCGGGGGACGGACCTGCGCGATCCGCTGCGCAGGTCCGTGAGCCTGGACGACTAGTTCGCGAAGACGCCGACGCCGTCCTCCGTGGCGTGCTTCGGGGCGAGCTCCTCGGCCTCCGCGGTGAGGGCGGTGCGGCGGACCCGGACGATCACGGCGCCGAGGACGGCGGCCCCGCCGGCCACCACGAAGGGCGTGTGGACGTCGCTCCACTCCTCGATCTTCGGGGCGAGGTACGGGGCGGCCGCCGCCGCGAACCAGCGGACGAAGTTGTAGCCGGCGCTCGCCACCGGGCGCGGGGCGTCCGAGACCCCGAGCGCCAGCTCGGTGAAGACGGTGTTGTTGACGCCGATGAACGCGCCCGACAGGACCGTGCAGACGATCGCGGTGGTGTGGCTCCCGTAGCCGAGCACCACCACGTCCGCCGCGAGCAGCACCAGCGAGCCGCCGAGCACCGTGAGCGAGCCGAGGCGCCGCTGGAGACGGGGTGCGACGAGCACCGAGAAGACGGCGAGCAGCACGCCCCAGGCGAAGAACACCGCGCCGGACTTGTACGGCGTCATGTTCAGGACGAACGGGGTGAAGGCGAGCACCGTGAAGAACGCGTAGTTGTAGAAGAACGCGGCCGCCGAGGCCGAGGCCAGGCCGCCGTGGCCGAGCGCCCGGATCGGGTCGAGCAGCGAGGTCTTCCGGGCCGGCTTCGGCTGCTCGTCGAGGAAGACCGTGACGCAGAGGAAGCCGATCGCCATCAGCGCGGCCGTGCCGAAGAAGGGGTAGCGCCAGCTCGCGTCGCCGAGGACGGCGCCGAGCAGCGGCCCGCAGGCCATGCCGAGGCCGAGCGCCGACTCGTACAGCAGGATCGCGGCCGCGCTCCCTCCGGCCGCCGCGCCGACGATGACGGCGAGCGAGGTCGAGACGAAGAGCGCGTTGCCCAGGCCCCAGCCGGCCCGGAAGCCGACCAGCCGGCCGACCGTGTCGGAGGTGCCGGCGAGGGCGGCGAAGACCACGACGAGGGCGAGGCCCGCGAGGAGCGTCTTGCGGCCGCCGATGCGGCTGGAGACGAAGCCGGTCACCAGCATGGCGACGGCCGTGATGAGGAAGTACGAGGTGAAGAGCAGCGACACCTGACCGGGGGTCGCGTGCAGGCCCTGCGCGATCGAGGGCAGGATCGGGTCGACGAGTCCGATGCCCATGAACGCCACGACCGAGGCGCCCGCGGTGGCCCACACGGCCGGGGGCTGGCGGAGGACGCCGCCGCCGGATCCGCCTTCCGTCGTCCGCTTCGCTCTCTCCATGGTTGCCGCTCCTCCGCGTCGAGATGGCTGCGATATGCACAGAATAAGTTAGACACACTAACAAGTGCAAGCTACATGTATATCGGGGGCGGACGCCCGGGGTGAACGCTCCGGGCCGGACGGGTGATCGTTCGTGGGCGTCCTTGACGCGGGGCGGAAGAGCTAGGACCGTTGAGCCCTATGAGGGGCGAACCCAGTTGTCCGAAGTGCGGTGGCAGGGTCAGGGCGCCCGGTCTCTTCGCCGACTCCTGGCAGTGTGACGTGCACGGCTCGGTGCACCCGCTCCAGCCCGTGATCCCGCCCAGCGTCGAGGGCCTCGGGGTCGTGGTGCACAGGTCCAACGTCCCGGTGTGGATGCCGTGGCCCCTGCCCGTCGGCTGGCTCTTCACCGGGGTCGCGTACGCGGGGGACGACCGCAGCGGCGGACGCGCGACGGCCGTCGCCTGCTCGGGGCCCGGCCCGCTCGGCGGGATCGGCGAGCTGCTCCTGATCGCCGAGGAGCTCGGCGTCGGACTCGGCGCGCGGTACGCCGGCATCGACGGCCTCGACCCCGGCTCCGGCATGGCCATCGACAAGCCGCCCCAGGCGAAGGTGCTCGCCGCCGGCCGCCCCACCCCCCTCTGGCACGTCACCGGCCCCCCGCAGGACCGCGCGGTCTTCGCGGGCGAGGCGCGCGGCCTGTGGCTGTGGGCGATCGTCTGGCCCGAGCAGTCCGGCCTCCTGATGTACGACGAGCTGGTCCTCACGGACCTGCGCGACGCGGGAGCCGAGGTCGACCTGCTGCCCTGCGGCGCGCTCACCCCGAGGCTGCTCGGCTAGGGCCTGTCTTTCGGACCGGGCCGGATCAGCGCGCGTGCCGGGCCCCGCGAGCCCGGCGTGATCCGAAGGACGGGCCCTGGGGCGCGTCCGGAAGGTGCCGCCCGGCTCGCGGCGCCCGGCACGCCCCGGGGCGTGCCCTCGGGCCGTGCGTCCGGTGACGTTCCGTACGGACGTGTTCGATTCGCCCGTTATGCTGGAGCGTCCCTCGTCCGTGCCGAGCCCCTGGAGTACCGCGTCGTGCGCATCGATCTGCACACCCACTCCACGGCCTCCGACGGTACGGACTCCCCGGCCGAGCTCGTCCGGAACGCCGCCGCGGCCGGTCTCGACGTCGTCGCGCTCACGGACCACGACACCACCCGGGGGCACGCCGAGGCGATCGCGGCCCTGCCCGAGGGGCTGACCCTCGTCGCCGGAGCCGAGCTGTCCTGCCGGATGGACGGCATCGGGCTGCACATGCTCGCGTACCTCTTCGACCCCGAGGAGCCCGCGCTCCTCGCCGAGCGCGAACTCGTCCGCGACGACCGGGTGCCGCGCGCCCGCGGCATGGTCGCCAAGCTCCAGGAGCTCGGCGTCCCCGTCACCTGGGAGCAGGTCGCCCGGATCGCCGGCGACGGCTCCGTGGGCCGCCCGCACGTCGCGGAGGCGCTCGTCGAGCTCGGGGTCGTGCCGGACGTGTCCGGCGCGTTCACGCCCGAGTGGCTCGCCGACGGCGGCCGGGCGTACGTCGAGAAGCACGAGCTGGACCCGGTCGACGCGATCCGCCTCGTCAAGGCGGCCGGTGGCGTCACCGTCTTCGCGCACCCGCTCGCCGTCAAGCGCGGCCAGGTGCTGCCGGAGGCCTCGATGGCCCGGCTCGCCGAGGCCGGACTCGACGGCATCGAGGTCGACCACATGGACCACGACGAGGCGACGCGGGCGCGGCTGCGCGGACTCGCGAAGGAGCTCGGTCTGCTGACCACGGGCTCCAGCGACTACCACGGCAGCCGGAAGACCTGCCGCCTCGGCGAGTACACCACCGACCCCGAGATCTACGGCGAGATCACCCGCCGTGCCGCGGGCGCCTTCCCGGTCCCGGGCGCGGGCGGAACGCTCTAGGGGGCGTTCTGTCGATCGGTCCGGATCGGGCGCGGTGCCAGGCATCGTGAGCCCGGTCCGATCGGTGGACGCCCCGACCCGTCCGGGCTCCTCTTCCGCCGCTCCTCCGTGACGGCGGCCGGCCACCGTGCCCGCCGCCTCGGGAGCGGTGCGTGCCCCTCCGCACCCCGTCCCACGCCGCCCGTACGGCTCCGTGCCGTGCCCCGGTGGCGCTCCTCCCGCCCTGCCTCCGGAATCTCTCATTCCGATTCGCGGGGACACACCCCACCGTTCCACCTCTCCCCAAGGCACCCCACCGTGTTCGACGTCGCCGTCTTCGGCTCGCTGTTCCTCACCCTCTTCGTCATCATGGATCCCCCCGGGATCACCCCGATCTTCCTCGCCCTCACCTCCGGCCGCCCCGCCAAGGTGCAGCGCCGGATGGCCTGGCAGGCCGTCGCCGTCGCCTTCGGCGTCATCACCGTCTTCGGTCTGCTGGGCCAGCAGATCCTGGACTACCTGCACGTCTCCGTCCCCGCCCTGATGATCGCGGGCGGTCTCCTGCTGCTGCTCATCGCGCTCGACCTGCTCACCGGCAAGACCGACGAGCCCAAGCAGACCAAGGACGTCAACGTCGCCCTCGTCCCGCTCGGCATGCCCCTGCTCGCCGGGCCGGGCGCGATCGTCTCGGTGATCCTCGCCGTGCAGAACGCCGACGGCGTGGCCTCGCAGGTCTCCGTCTGGACCGCCATCGCCGCCATGCACGTCGTGCTCTGGCTGACCATGCGGTACTCACTGCTGATCATCCGCGTCATCAAGGACGGCGGCGTCGTCCTGGTGACCCGCCTCGCCGGCATGATGCTCTCCGCCATCGCGGTGCAGCAGATCATCAACGGCATCACCCAGGTGATCCAGAACGCCTGAGCCCCCGCCGGGGGAGCCCCGGACACCACTGCGCCCCCGTACGGATTCCGCTCTTGCGAAGTCCGTGCGGGGGCGCGGTGCGTGGGATGGACCCGACCTGTTACGAGGCCGAGGTCTCGGCGGGGCGGATCCAGATGCGCTGGCCGATCGAGGCGGCCTGCTGCACGATCCGGTTGACGGAGGCGGCGTCCACGACGGTCCGGTCGACGGGCGTGCCGTCGATGTCGTCGAGTCGCAGGATTTCGAAGCGCACGGGCTTCTCCCTTCGTCTGAGTTGATCCTCCTGATGGAGAACTGCGTTACACATGGATCCAACGACGTGCGTCCTGCAAACATTCCTTACGCTAAGGAAAATTTTCGGATTGCTAACTACCCGCAGGTAGGGGGTGTGGCGGCCGGTCCCGGAGCGGCGGACAATGAGCCCCGTATGAACGACGCAGACACCCCCCGGCCGACCGAGGCCCACCCCGACACGGATGCCCGCCTGCACGCGCTGGACACCCGCCTGGAGCGCACCAATGAGCTCCTGCGGCGGATGCTGGCCGAGGTGGCCAAGACCCCCTCCACCCACGCCATCTTCGTCGACGCAGGTTACGTCCATGCTGCGGCCGGGTTGCTTGTGGCGGGCACCGAGGACCGGCGCTCCTTCGACCTCGACGCCGAGGGCCTCATCGAGGCCTTCATCGACACGGCCCGCACGATCTTCGCGGACAGCCGGCTCCTCCGCGTCTACTGGTACGACGGGGCCCGCCGCCGCATCCACACCCCCGAGCAGCAGGCCATCGCCGAACTCCCCGACGTCAAGGTCCGCCTCGGCAACCTCAACGCCAGCAACCAGCAGAAGGGCGTCGACTCCCTCATCCGCACCGACCTGGAGTCCCTCGCCCGCCACCGCGCCATCAGCGACGCCGCCCTCGTCGGCGGCGACGAGGACCTCGTCTCGGCCGTCGAGGCCGCCCAGGGCTACGGCGCCCGCGTCCACCTCTGGGGCATCGAGGCCGCCGAGGGGCGCAACCAGGCCGAGGCGCTGCTCTGGGAGGTCGACAGCCAGCGCACCTTCGAGCTGGACTTCTGCCGCCCGTACGTCACGCGCCGCCCCGTCACCACGTACGAGAACGAGGGCGAGCCGCCGCCCTCCCGCGAGGAGGTGCGCTTCGTCGGCGCCCAGATCGCAGCCGCCTGGCTCGCCGAGCGCGGCCGGGACCGGCTCGCCGAACTCCTGCCGGGTGCGCCCTACCTGCCCGGCCCCGTCGACCAGGACCTGCTCGTCGACGCGGAGCGCCTGCTCAGCCGCTCCCTGCGCGGCCACGCCGCGCTCCGGCGCTCCCTGCGCGACGGCTTCTGGCAGCACCTCAAGGCGCAGTACTGACCCTGGCCGGGCTGCTCGTCCGCTCCCAGAAGCCGGTGAGGCGGTCCGTCAGCTCCCGGGGGTGCGACACGTTGGGGGAGTGGCCGGCGCCCGCCACCACCGTGTGGTGCGCCCCGGTGCGGGCCGCCGCCGCCGACAGGTCCGCCGTGGCCCAGACCATCTCGTCCGCCCCGTACGCGAAGTGCAGCGGCATGCGCAGCGAGGCCAGCTCCTCCGTACCGTCCTGACGGTTCAGCAGCAGCCGCCCCGTGCCCGCGAGTTGGGCGATGCGGGTGCGCATCCAGCGCCGTCGCAGGAAGCCCGCGAGCTCCGGCGTGTCCCCCGTGGCCGGCTCCTCGCCCCGGCTGTCCAGCCAGCACATGGCCTGCCACACCCGCTCCTTCGGCAGCACCGCGAGCGCGGCGCGCAGCGCCCGCACCCGGATCCGCTGCGGCCGGGCCACCCGGCCGGGGCCCGAGGAGAGCAGGGTGAGCGAACGGAAGGCGCCCGGCGCGAGGGCGGCCGCCGCACGGGCCACCAGGCCACCGAAGGAGTGGCCGACCAGATGCACGGGGCCGTCCCCGAGCGCCGCCGCCTGCGCCACCGCGTCGAGCGCGAGCGCCTTGCGGCGGTAGGCGGCCCGGCCCCGGGGGCCCGGCGTCTCGTTCTGGCCGCGCCCGTCCACGGCCACCGCCCGGTACCCGGCCTCGCTCAGCGGGCCCAGCAGCGCGAGGAAGTCCTCCTTGCTGCCGGTGTACCCGGGCAGCAGCAGCACCGTGCCCCGCCGTTCACCCGCCGGCTCCGTGTCGAGCACGGCGAACGGCCCCCGCGCGGTCTCGAGGCGCCGTGCGCGGGTGCGGGGCGGCAGGACGAGGGAACGGGGCTTGCTCATACCTGGACTGTAACGGGGGGAGCGGGAGACGGCCGAGCGGCCCGTCCCCGGTGGGGACGGGCCGCTCGGAACCGGCGACGGGGGTCAGCCCTCGGGCTGGGCCGCCGCCTTCTTCGTGGTGCGGCGGCGCGGGGCGGCCTTCTTCGGGGCCTCCTCCGTCACCGGCTCCTCGGCGGCCGCCGCCTTCTTGGTGGTGCGGCGACGGGCCGGGGCCTTCGGCTCGGTCTTCGGCGCGGAGGCCTCGGGAGCCTCGGCCACGACCGCCTTCTTGGCCGCGCGGCGACGGGGAGCCTTGGGGGCCTCCTCGGCCGGCGGGGCCTCGACGGCCTCGGCGACCGGCTCGGCCACGGCCTTCTTCGCCGTGCGGCGGCGGGGGGCGGCCTTCTTCGGGGCGGCCTCCTGCGGGGCGGCCTCCTTCGCCTCCTCCTGCTGCTGCGGGACCTCCGCCACGACGGGCTCGGCGACGGCGACCGGAGCGGTCGTCGAAGCGACGACGATGACCTCGGCGGGCGCCCCGGAGACCGGGGACCCGGCGGGTCGGCGGGCCGCGCGGCGACGGCGCGGCGCGGGCTCCTCCGCGACCGGAGCGGCGACGGGCTCGGCGGCCGGGGCCTCGACCGCCGGCGCCTCGGCGGTCACCGGCGAACCGGCGGGCCGACGGGCGGTACGGCGGCGACGCGGCCCGGGGACCTCGACGACCGGGGTCTCAGCGACGGGCGCCTCGACGACGACCGGCGCCTCGACGACGACCGGGGCCTCGGCCACGGGCGCGGCCACCGGGGCGGCGATCGCCTCGACGACGGGCTCGGCCACCGGCTCCGCGACGGCCTTCCTGACGGTGCGGCGGCGGGGGGCCTTCTTCGGCTCCTCGGCCTTCGGCTCCTCGACGACGACCGGAGCGGCCTCGACGACCGGCGCCTCGGCGGACCGCTGGGCCATCAGGGCCACCGCGGCGGTCTCGGGCGTCTGGAACGACACGGTCTCCTCGACCGGACGCGCCACCCGGGGACGGCGGCGGCGCGGAGCCGGAGCCGGCTCGGCGGCCACGGGGGCCCGGTCGACGGGAGCGGCCGTCACGGCCTCCGGACGGGCGGCACGGGTGCGGCGGCGCGGGGCCTTCGGCTCCTCGGCGGCCGGCGTCTCGGCTACGGGCGCCTCGACGGCGGCCGGGGCCTCGACGACGGGCGCCTTCACGGGCGCCTCGACGGCGGCCGGAGCCTCGACGGCCTGCGCCTCGACGGCCGGAGCCTCGACGGCCGGAGCCTCGACGGCCTGGGCCTCGGCGACCGGAGCCGTCGTGACCGTCTGGGCCGCGACCGGCACGGAGCCCGCGGCGGCGGGACGGGTGCGACGGCGACGGCGCGGGGTGCGCGGTCCGGCCTCGGCGCGGGCCTCGTCCGCCACGGTCTCGGCGGCCGGAGCCGCCACCGGGGCGTCGTCGAGCTCGCTGCCGCCGCGGGTGCGGCGACGCTGGCGCGGGGTCCGCGTACGGGGCGGGCGCTCCTCGGTCCGCTCGGCGGCCTTCGGGCCGCGGCCGCGGCGACCGCCGGGCTCGCCCAGGTCCTCCAGCTCCTCCGCGCCCAGACCCGCGCGGGTCCGCTCGGCACGGGGCAGGATGCCCTTGGTGCCCGCCGGGATGTCCAGGTCCTCGTAGAGGTGCGGGGACGAGGAGTACGTCTCGACCGGCTCGTGGAAGTCCAGCTCCAGCGCCTTGTTGATGAGCTGCCAGCGCGGGATGTCGTCCCAGTCGACCAGCGTGACGGCCGTGCCCTTGGCGCCCGCGCGGCCGGTGCGGCCCACGCGGTGGAGGAAGGTCTTCTCGTCCTCGGGGGACTGGTAGTTGATGACGTGGGTGACGCCCTCGACGTCGATGCCGCGCGCGGCGACGTCGGTGCAGACGAGCACGTCGACCTTGCCGTTGCGGAAGGCGCGCAGCGCCTGCTCGCGGGCGCCCTGGCCGAGGTCGCCGTGGACGGCGCCGGAGGCGAAGCCGCGCCGCTCCAGCTGCTCGGCGATGTCGGCCGCCGTGCGCTTCGTGCGGCAGAAGATCATCGCGAGCCCGCGGCCCCTGGCCTGCAGGATGCGGGAGACCATCTCCGGCTTGTCCATGTTGTGCGCGCGGTAGACGTGCTGCTTGATGTTGGCGACGGTCGCGCCCTCACCGTCGGGCGAGGTGGCCCGGATGTGGGTGGGCTGCGACATGTAGCGGCGGGCCAGGCCGATGACCGCGCCCGGCATGGTCGCCGAGAACAGCATCGTCTGGCGCTTGGCCGGAAGCATGTTGATGATCTTCTCGACGTCGGGCAGGAAGCCCAGGTCGAGCATCTCGTCGGCCTCGTCGAGGACGAGGACCTTCACGTGCGAGAGGTCGAGCTTGCGCTGGCCGGCGAGGTCGAGCAGACGGCCGGGGGTGCCGACGACGACGTCGACGCCCTTCTGCAGCGCCTCGACCTGCGGCTCGTACGCCCGGCCGCCGTAGATGGCGAGCACGCGGACGTTGCGCACCTTGCCGGCGGTGAGCAGGTCGTTGGTGACCTGCTGGCACAGCTCGCGGGTGGGGACGACGACGAGCGCCTGCGGGGCGTCGGTCAGCTGCTCGGGCTTGGCCCGGCCGGCCTCGACGTCCGTGGGGACGGTGACGCGCTCCAGGATGGGGAGGCCGAAACCGAGGGTCTTGCCCGTGCCGGTCTTCGCCTGGCCGATGACGTCGGTGCCGGTGAGGGCGACCGGGAGGGTCATCTCCTGGATGGGGAAGGGGGTGACGATGCCGACGGCCTCCAGGGCCTCGGCCGTTTCGGGGAGGATTCCGAGTTCTCGGAAAGTCGTAGTCAGGGTGCTGCCTCTTCTGTGAGACGCGGTGCGAGGCGAACGAAGGGGGTCGTACCGTGCCGGGATCCTCCGGGGGGATCGGGGAAGATCACCGCCGGGTGGCACGGGACCACTGCCGTCGCTCGAGCGTCGTACCGCTGAGGGTGACCCTTCCGCGGGTCCGCCGGAAGGGCTGTCGGGCCGGAGCCGATCGGGCCACCGACCGGGCATCCTCATTCATGAGTCGGCCCACCGAATACGTCCGAACGTGCGAAAGCATGTCCGCATACTCAGCAGGCGCCTTACCACTGTACCCCGGAATCGCGCATGTGTGTTGGGAGAAATCGCGATGAGGGCACGGTCACACTGACTGACCAGGGCCTTCCCGGGCCGCGCGAGCGGGCTATTGTGCGCTCCATGGAGACGCCTGACAACGCCACACCCACCGGGATCGCCGCCAAGGACTGGGCGGAGGCTTCCGCCGAGCCGCAGTACCGCGCCGCCGTGATCGACCTCCTCGGCGCTCTCGCCTACGGAGAGCTCGCGGCCTTCGAGCGGCTCGCCGAGGACGCCAAGCTGGCGCCGACCCTCGCGGACAAGGCGGAGCTGGCGAAGATGGCCTCGGCCGAGTTCCAGCACTTCGAGCGGCTGCGGGACCGCCTCGCCGCCGTCGACGCCGAGCCGACCTCGGCCATGGAGCCCTTCGCGAAGGCGCTCGACGACTTCCACCGCCTGACCGCGCCCTCGGACTGGCTGGAGGGCCTGGTCAAGGCGTACGTGGGCGACTCGATCGCCAGCGACTTCTACCGGGAGGTCGCGGCCCGCCTCGACTCCGACACGCGCGGCCTCGTCCTCGCGGTGCTCGACGACACCGGCCACGGCAACTTCGCGGTGGAGAAGGTCCGCGCGGCGATCGACGCCGACCCGCGCGTCGGCGGCCGGCTCGCGCTCTGGGCGCGCCGGCTGATGGGCGAGGCGCTCTCCCAGGCCCAGCGCGTGGTCGCCGAGCGCGACGCGCTCTCGACGATGCTGGTCGGCGGCGTGGCGGACGGCTTCGACCTCGCCGAGGTGGGCCGGATGTTCTCCCGGATCACCGAGGCGCACACCAAGCGCATGGCCGCCCTGGGCCTCGCGGCCTGAGACGCGCGCCGCTCGGGCGGTGCGGAGAGGCCCGGTCGGCGGCCGATCCGTTCGGGCGGCGGCCGACGGGTTCGGGCGGCGGCCGACCGGCTCAGGCGGCGGCTGATCGGCGCAGTCTGCGCGAGGCCGGGCGGATCAGCAGCGACAGCAGCACCGCCGCCACGGCCACCGCCCCGATCAGGGTGGCGAGGAAGTGACCGGGGCCCAGCGCCCCGTGGGTCACGAGCGCGCCGAAGACACCGCCGAGCGTCCCGGTGACGAGGACGATCGCACGGGCGGGGAGGCGGTCGGACAGCCGCTGCGCGGCGACCCAGGCCAGGGCGAAACCGAGCAGGGCGGAGCCGAGGGCTTCCAGGAACACGGCGAATCACCTCGCGAGGGGTGCGGGGCGGGTGGTGCGGTCACAGCCGTCCTACCCCCGGCGCCCGGAACGCAACCCTCCCCTACCCCCTGACGTGGGAGTACGGACATACGAAAGGCCCGGTGGACCGAAGAGGTCCACCGGGCCCTTCCCGTCGGATCCGGGGCTCAGAGCGCGCCGAAGCCCACGCGACGCACGGTGGGCTCGCCGAGCTCCACGTACGCGATCTTCTCGGCGGGAACGAGGACCTTGCGGCCCTTCTCGTCCGAGAGGCTGAGCAGCTGCGCCTTGCCGGCCAGCGCGTCGGCCACCGCGCGCTCGACCTCCTCGGCGGACTGCCCGCTCTCCAGAACGATCTCCCGGGGTGCGTGCTGCACGCCGATCTTGACCTCCACGGCTATGTCCCTCCGAACGGTCAGCGTTGCGCGAATACCCGCGCCGTACGCTGCACACATTAGCCCGGAGAGGGGACCCGCACGGGTCAGCCGCCGAACGCCAGGAGCGAACAGCATCCGGGAATGCCGCCGGGAACGCGGCGCGCGGGAAGGCGTCAGTGGCCCTCGGCGCTCAGCTGGCCGTCCACCGGGTGCAGCGGGAAGCCCGCGATGCCGCGCCAGGCGAGCGAGGTGAGCAGGCCGACCGCCTTGTCGCGGGGGATGCCCGACCCGCTGGACAGCCAGTAGCGGGCCACGACCTGGGAGACCCCGCCGAGGCCGACGGCGAGCAGCATCGACTCGTCCTTCGACAGGCCGGTGTCCTCAGCGATCACGTCGGAGATGGCCTCCGCGCACTGCAGGCTGACCCGGTCCACGCGCTCGCGCACGGCCGGCTCGTTCGTCAGGTCGGACTCGAAGACGAGCCGGAACGCGCCGCCCTCGTCCTCGACGTACGCGAAGTACGCGTCCATCGTCGCCGCGACCCGGAGCTTGTTGTCCGTGGTGGAGGCCAGCGCCGTGCGCACGGCCTGCAGGAGGGACTCGCAGTGCTGGTCGAGCAGGGCGAGGTACAGCTCCAGCTTCCCGGGGAAGTGCTGGTACAACACCGGCTTGCTGACGCCGGCCCGCTCGGCGATGTCGTCCATGGCGGCGGAGTGGTACCCCTGGGCGACGAAGACCTCCTGGGCCGCGCCGAGCAGCTGGTTCCGTCGGGCACGTCGCGGCAGGCGCGTGCCCCGAGGGCGTGCTGCCTCTGTCTGCTCGATGGCGCTCACGCGGCCTCCCAAAAATCGATCCATGTGCGCTGTCGCGCCGCGCCGCCATCGTACTTTTGGGTAACCCGGCTGTGCGCGGTGCGAACGCAGAATTTCACGGACCGGACGCCCGGGTCGACAGCCGATTCAAGATTAAACCGAACAAATCAGCGGGAGTCGCGTGCTCAGCGGTAGTCGTCCTCGTCCAGGGCGACGACGCGTGCCTGTTCGGACGCGTCGGCCTCGTTCGCCGAGTCGCGCTCGAGATGGGTGGGCTGTTCGTCCTCGCGCTGCTGGAGTTCGGTGTGCTGCTCGGCAGCGTCGGCCTCCGGGATTTCCTGGTCCAGCACGACGTCCTCTTCCTCGGTGAATGTGTCCGGCTCGCTCGGATCGACAGTCATACGGTTCCTTCCGGGTGCGGGTCGTGGTGCTCCCGATGGCCCTCTCTCCGAGCCTAGGAGTGAACGCGCCCCGCCGCACACGCACCTGTGACCCCACCCACACGCGACGGCGCGTGATCGTCTCGTAATATTGCGGCCATGTCCTCGACCGAGCTGCCGGAAACCCGGACCGCCGCCGCCTCATCCGCGTCGCGGACCCGCGCCGTACGGGTCGCCGAAGGCGAGGAGCTCCGCTCCGTGGCGCTGCCCGGCCTCACCCTCACCGTGCGCGCCCGGCCGGGGAACCGGCCCGGTCTGCCGCCCGCGCTGTACGTCCACGGACTCGGCGGCTCCTCGCAGAACTGGTCCGCCCTCATGCCGCTGCTCGCGGACCACGTCGACGGCGAGGCGGTCGACCTGCCCGGCTTCGGCGACTCCCCGCCGCCCGACGACGGCAACTACTCGGTCACCGGGCACGCCCGCGCCGTCATCCGGCTCCTCGACGCCGGCGGACGCGGACCCGTCCACCTCCTCGGCAACTCGCTGGGCGGCGCCGTCGCCACCCGCGTCGCCGCCGTCCGGCCCGACCTGGTCCGCACCCTCACCCTCGTCTCCCCGGCCCTGCCCGAGCTGCGCGCCCAGCGCACCGCCTGGCCCACCGCGCTGCTCGCGGTGCCCGGCGTCGCCTCGTTCTTCGCGAGGCTCACCAAGGACTGGACGGCCGAGCAGCGGGTCAAGGGCGTCCTCGCGCTCTGTTACGGGGACCCCGGCCTGGTCACCGACGAGGGCCTCCGGGACGCCGTGGAGGAGATGGAGCGGCGCCTGGAGCTCCCCTACTTCTGGGACGTCATGGCACGTTCCTCGCGCGGCATCGTCGACGCGTACACCCTGGGCGGGCAGCACGGGCTGTGGCGGCAGGCGGAGCGGGTCCTCGCCCCGACGCTGCTGGTCTACGGCAGGCGCGACCGGCTCGTCTCGTACCGGATGGCCCGGAGGGCGGCCGCCGCCTTCCGCGGCTCGCGCCTGCTGACCCTCCCCGAGGCGGGGCACGTCGCGATGATGGAGTACCCGGAGACGGTCGCCCAGGCCGTCCGGGACCTGATCGCCGATGACGGCGGGAGCTGATCCGGGGCGTGGGACGACATAGTCGCAAGGGCTCCGCGCCCTCGGTGGCCGACACCGGACAGCAGGCGGGAGCGTCCCCGGCGGGGCCGCCGCCCGGGACGGGACGCCGCCGCAGGACCACGGCCGACGGCGGCCAGGACGCCACCGGCCCCCAGGGGTACGGGACCCCGGCCCACGGCACGCCGATGTACGGGACCCCGGCCCAGGGGACTCCGCAGTACGGGGCTCCGGCCCAGGGGGCTCCGCGCCAGGGAGCCCCGGCGCAAGGGGCGCCGCGCCAAGGGGCTCCGGCTCCGCGTCAAGGGGCTCCGGCGCCGGGAACCCCGCGACACGGCACCCCCGCGCACGGGATCCCCCGGTACGGGGCCCCCGCGCAGGGGGCTCCGGGGCGTGGCGCGGTCGGGTACGGGGGGCCGCGGCACGCCACGCCCGCCCACGGGACCCCCGTGTACTCCGGCGCGCCCGGCACCCCGGCGCACGGCGTCCCCGCCCAGGGGCCGGCCGCCCGGGGCGGTCATCCGCAGCACGACGAGGCCTCCGCCCCGCGCCCCGCGTCCTACGGCCCCCGCGGCGCCACCGCCCGGACCGCCGCGCCCGAACGGGCCGACGCCGAGGCGCCGTTCGTCCCCGCACCACGCCGGGAGGGCGCCGGGGGGAGCCCGGAGCCGGAGGCCCCGGCCTCCCGGGGCGGGCTCGGCCGCACCTTCACCGGCATCGCGGCCGCCGCCGTCGCCACCGTCCTCGCCGTCGTCGTCGCCGGGCAGGTCACGGGCGGGGACGAGTCCCCGTCCGCCGCCCACGCCGCCGGGAAGCCGGCCGAGCGGCCCGCGGACGACACCTCCGCCTCCCGCTCCGACGACCGGCCCGTCCCGGCGAAGCCGGCGCCCGTCGTCGTCCCGCCGACGTACGAGCAGCTGATGTCCCGCCAGTTCCCGATCGACCCGAAGCTGAAGGGTTCGGGGGAGTTCGAGGCCGTGCCGGGTCTGGCGAAGGCGCCCGGCAAGGGGCGGCTGATCCGCTACCGGGTCGACGTCGAGAAGGGGCTCGGTCTCGATCCGAAGCTCTTCGCCGACGCCGTGCAGAAGACCCTCAACGACAAGCGCAGCTGGGCCGGTCGGGGCGAGATGACCTTCGAGCGCGTTTCCAGCGGCGAGCCGGAGTTCGTGATCACCCTGGCCAGCCCGGGGACCACCGGTGCCTGGTGCGCGAAGTCGGGGCTCGACACCACCGTCGACAACGTCTCGTGCGACTCGGCCTCGACCCAGCGCGTGATGATCAACGCGTTCCGCTGGGCGAAGGGGTCGGAGACCTTCGGTCCGAAGGCGATGTACGCCTATCGCCAGATGCTCATCAACCACGAGGTCGGACACCGCCTCGGGCACGGGCACGTCAGCTGTCGCACGCCGGGCGCGCTCGCCCCCGTGATGCAGCAGCAGACGAAGTCCCTGGACATCGACGGGATCAAGTGCCGCCCCAACCCCTGGGTGTACCCGACGAGTTGACGGGCCGTCCGCAACGCTCGTGTCCACGTTACGAGACGGGCGTCTCGGAACGGCGCGTATGCGCGTTGACATCGCTCACGCGTTCGTCCATATTTCTCGGCATGTCGCCCCGTCACGCCGTTTCCGACAGCGCCGCCCTTGAGCTGGCGCTCTTCGGCGTGACCGGACACACGGTCGCCGACATTCTCTGTAGCTGACGCAGCCCGAGCGCTCGTCGGCTTTCCGTTTTTCTCGCCGCGCCCGGGTTCTTCATTCCCGCAGGCGCCGTCCCCCCTTTCGGGCTCTTTCCCCGTGCCTGCGGAATTCCCTTTCTCCTTTCCGCAGTCCACCCCGAGAGGTTTCCTTCCGATGCGTCATTCGTCCGTCATCTCGCGCCGCGTGGCAGCGGCCGCCGTCAGTGTCGTCCTGGCCTCGGGCGCCGCCGCCTGCGGTCCCGAGGACGCCGGCGCCAAGGGCGGTACCTCCGGCAAGGCCGCGGGCGCCCCGCAGAAGGGCGGCACGCTCACCGTCCTCAACAGCGAGGCCCAGAGCGACTTCGACCCGGCCCGCCTCTACACCTCCGGCGGCGGCAACGTCCCCTCCCTCGTCTTCCGCACGCTCACCACCCGCAACCGCGAGGCGGGCGCCGCCGGCACCCAGGTCGTCCCCGACCTCGCCACCGACACCGGCCGCCCCAACAAGGACGCCACGGAGTGGACGTACACGCTGAAGGAGGGCCTGAAGTTCGAGGACGGCACGCCCATCACCAGTGCCGACATCAAGTACGGCATCGAGCGCTCCTTCGCGGCCGAGCTCTCCGGCGGCGCGCCCTACCTGCGCGACTGGCTCGTCGGCGGCGACACGTACGAAGGTCCGTACAAGGGAGGCAAGGGCCTGGCGTCGATCGTCACCCCCGACGCCCGCACCATCGTCTTCAAGCTGAAGAAGCCCGAGGGCGAGTTCCCCTTCGTCGCCACCCAGACGCAGTTCGCCCCCGTCCCGAAGGCCAAGGACACCGGCGCGAAGTACGAGGAGCACCCCGTCTCCTCCGGCCCGTACAAGGTCGTCGAGAACGAGAACGACGGCGAGCACCTCGTCCTGGAGCGCAACGAGCACTGGGACCCGAAGACCGACGAGGAGCGCAAGGCCTACCCGGACAAGATCGACGTCAAGTCCGGGCTCGACGAGGCCGTCATCAACCAGCGCCTCGCCACATCCTCCGGCGCCGACGCCTCCGCCGTCACCACCGACACCAACCTCGGCCCCGCCGAACTCGCCCAGATCGGCTCCGACAAGGCGCTCGCCGCCCGCGTCGGCACCGGCCACTTCGGCTTCACCGCCTACCTCGCCTTCAACCCGAAGGTGAAGCCCTTCGACAACCCGAAGGTCCGCCAGGCGATCTCGTACGCGGTCAACCGCACCAGCGTCGTCAACGCCGCCGGCGGCTCCGCGCTCGCCGAGGCCACCACCACCTTCCTGCCCGAGCAGAAGGCCTTCGGCCACACGCCGTACGACCACTTCCCGGCAGGGAGGACCGGCGACCCGGAGAAGGCCGAGGAACTGCTCAAGGAGGCCGGCTACCCGAACGGGCTCACCGTCACCCTGCTCCACTCCACCGCCCAGAACCGGCTCACCAGCCCCGAGGTCGCCACCGCCGTCCAGGAGGCCCTCGGCAAGGCCGGCATCACCGTCAAGCTCGACGGACAGCAGCCCAACTCCTTCAACGAGAAGCGCTGGAGCGTCAAGGACGCCCCCGGCTTCTTCCTCTCCCGCTGGGGCGCCGACTGGCCGGCCGGCGGCCCGTTCCTCGCGCCGATCTTCGACGGACGGCAGATCGTCGCCAACGGCTCGAACTACAACCACGCGCAGCTGAACGACCCGGCGGTCAACAAGGAGATCGACGAGATCAACAAGCTGACCGACCTCAAGGCCGCCGCCGTCCGCTGGGGCGCCCTCGACAAGAAGATCGGCGAGCAGGCCCTCGACGTGCCGCTCTTCCACCCGGTCTACAAGCGGCTCGTCGGCAAGGACGTCAAGAACGTCGTCATCAGCGACTGGACCGGCGTCCTCGACATCTCGCAGGTCGCGGTCAAGTGACCAGCCTGATCGACGCCCCGGCGCCCGTGGCGGGCATCCCCGCCACGGGCGCCGCCCGGCAGGTGTGGCGACGGCTGCGCACCCGCCCGGCCGCCCTCGTCTCCGCCGCCGTCCTCCTCCTGCTCGTCCTCCTCGCCCTCGCCGCGCCGCTGCTCGCCGCCCTGGCCGGCCAGGACCCGCACACGTACCACGACGACCTCGTCGACTCGGCCCGCGGCGGCGTCCCATACGGCGCCTTCGGCGGGGCGAGCGCCGACCACTGGCTCGGCATCGAACCGGGCACCGGCCGCGACCTGTTCGTCCGGCTCCTGTACGGCGCCCGGATCTCGCTCCTCGTCGCCGTCGGCGCCACCGTCGTCCAGGTCCTGGTCGGACTCCTCGTCGGCCTCGCCGCCGGACTCGGCAACCGCTGGGTCGACGGCGCCCTCGGCCGGATCACCGACGTCTTCCTCGCCCTGCCGTTCCTCGTCCTCGCCATCGCGCTCACCGCCGTCGTCCCCCGCGACTTCCCCCGCCCCCTGCTGCTCGTCCTGGTCATCGGGCTGCTCGGCTGGGCCGGCACCTCCCGGATCGTGCGCGCCCAGACCCTCACCCTGAAGAGCCTCGACTTCGTCGCCGCCTCACGGCTCGCCGGCTCGGGGCGGTGGCGGACCGCCCGGCGCGAACTGCTGCCCTCGCTCGCCGCGCCCGTCATCACGTACGCGGCGATCCTCGTCCCCACCAACATCGTGGTCGAGGCCTCGCTCTCCTTCCTCGGCGTGGGCGTCACCCCGCCCACGCCCTCCTGGGGGCAGATGCTGTCCACCGCGCAGACCTGGTTCCGGGCCGACCCGGCGTACGTGCTGCTCCCGGCCGGACTGCTCTTCGTCACCGTGCTCGCCTTCACCGTCCTCGGCGACGCCGTCCGCACCGCCCTCGACCCGCGCGAGGCCGGCCGGCTCGGCGTGGGCACGCGAAGGGAGACCTCCCGATGACCCGCTACGTCCTGAAGCGGCTCGCGGGCGCCGCGCTCGTCCTCCTCGCGCTCTCCGTCCTCGTGTACGCGCTGTTCTACGTCGCGCCCGGCGACCCCGCCCGGCTCGCCTGCGGCGAACGCTGCAACCCGCAGCAGATCGCCCAGGTCAGAGAGCAACTCGGCCTGAACGAGAGCGTGTTCGCCCAGTACCTGCACTTCCTCCAGGGCGTCCTCACCGGCCGCGACTACTCCACCGGCACCGGCGTCCTGCACTGCGACGCGCCCTGCCTCGGCCTGTCGTACCAGACCGACCAGCAGGTCACCGAGCTCATCCTGGACCGGCTGCCCGCCACCGCCTCGCTCGCCCTCGGCGCCATGGTGATCTGGCTCGTCATCGGCATCGGCACCGGGCTGCTCTCCGCGCTCCGCCGCGGCGGACTCACCGAGCGGGCCCTCACCGTGCTCACCCTCGCCGGCACCGGCACGCCCGTCTTCATCCTGGGCCTGCTGCTGCTCATGGCGGTCTGCGCCTACCTCCAGTGGCTGCCCTTCCCGACCTACGTGCCGCTCGGCGAGGACCCCGAGCAGTGGGCCTGGAACATGCTGCTGCCCTGGCTCACCCTCGGCTTCTTCGAATCCGCCAAGTACGCCCGGCTCACGCGGAGCTCCACCCTGGAGACGCTCGCCGAGGACCACATCCGCACCTTCCGCGCCTACGGGGTGGGGGAGCGGTCCGTGGTCACCCGCCACGCGCTGCGCGGCGCCGTGCCGCCGGTCATCGCGCTCAGCGCCGTCGACCTCGGCACCATGTTCGGCGGGGCCGTGCTGACCGAGTCGCTCTTCGGCCTCCCCGGCCTCGGCAAGACCCTCATCGACGGCGTCCGCCACATCGACCTGCCGATCGTCGTGGGCATCGTGCTCCTCACCGGGGTCGCCGTGGTCCTCGCGAACGTCGTCGCCGACCTCCTCTACGCCCTCGCCGACCGAAGGGTCGCCCTGACATGACGCTCCCGAACCCCCGGCCCGGCACCGCGACCCCGCCCCTCGAAACGGACTCCCGGACCGGCACCGCGACCCCACCCCTCGAAACGGACCCCCGGACCGGCACCGCGACCCCGCTCGTGGAGGTCGACCGCCTCACCGTCGACTTCGGCGGCGTCCGGGCCGTCGACGGCCTCTCCTTCACCCTGGGGGCCGGCCGCGCGCTCGCCCTCGTCGGCGAGTCCGGCAGCGGAAAGTCCACCGTCGCCGGCGCCCTCCTCGGCCTCCACCGGGGCACGGGCGCGCGGCTCGGCGGCACCGTCCGGGTCGACGGCATCGACGTCGGCGCCGCCGGCCCCGCCGAACTGCGGCGGCTGCGCGGCGGGGTGGCGGCCATGGTCTTCCAGGACCCGCTGTCCGCCCTGGACCCCTACCACTCCGTCGGCGACCAGATCGCCGAGGTCCACCGGATCCACCATCCTGGATCCAGAAAGGCGGCCCGGGCCCGCGCCGTCGACGTCCTCGACCGGGTGGGCATCCCCGACGCGGCCCGCCGCTCCCGCTCCCGCCCGCACGAGTTCAGCGGCGGCATGCGACAGCGCGCCCTCCTCGCCATGGCCCTCGCCTGCGAGCCCAAGCTCATCGTCGCCGACGAACCCACCACCGCCCTCGACGTCACCGTGCAGGCCCAGATCCTCGACCTGCTGCACGAACTGCGGCGCGAGACCGGCACCGCCCTGCTCCTCGTCACCCACGACGTGGGCGTGGCCGCCGAGAGCGTCGACGAGGTGCTCGTCATGCGCCACGGGCGCGAGGTCGAGCGCGGCACCGTCGCCGGAGTGCTCGGCGCGCCCTCGGCGCCGTACACGCGCGCGCTGCTCTCCGCCGTGCCCCGGCTCGACGGACCGGCCCGGACCGCCCCCGAGACGAAGGAGACGCTCCTCGAAGCGGTCGGCCTGCGGCGGGAGTTCGGCCGGGGCAGGACCGCCGTGACCGCCGTCGAGGGGGTCTCCCTCACCGTCCGCGCGGGCGAGACCCTCGGCGTCGTCGGCGAGTCCGGCAGCGGCAAGACCACCCTCGGCCGGATGCTCGTCCGCCTCCTCGACCCCACCGCCGGCGAACTCCGCTACCGGGGCGAGGAGATCGGCGGCCTCTCCGACAAGCGACTGCTCCCGTACCGGCGCGAGCTCCAGATGGTCTTCCAGGACCCCGTCTCCTCGCTCAACCCGCGCCGCTCCGTCGGCGAGTCGATCGCCGACCCGCTGCGCGTGGCGGGGGAGCGGGACGAGACCCGGATCCGGAACAGGGTGCGCGACCTGCTCGACCGGGTGGGGCTCGACCCCGACCGGTACGCGGCCTACCCGCACGAGTTCAGCGGCGGACAGCGCCAGCGCGTCGGCATCGCCCGCGCGCTCGCCGCCGAACCCCGGCTGATCGTCTGCGACGAACCCGTCTCCGCGCTCGACGTCACCACCCAGGCCCAGGTCACCGCACTGCTCGCCGAACTCCAGGCCGAACTCGGCCTCGGGCTCGTCTTCATCGCCCACGACCTCGCCGTCGTCCGGCAGGTCAGCGACCGGGTCGCCGTCATGCGCGGGGGCCGGATCGTCGAACAGGGCACGGTCGGCGAGGTGTACGGAGCGCCCCGGGACCCGTACACCCGGCAGCTGCTCGCCGCCGTCCCCTCCCTGGACCCCGTCCTCGCGGCGGAGCGCAGGGAACGGCGCCAGGAGCTGGCCGCCGCCTGACGCTCCGTGACCGTTCCGCCGCGTACCGCGACAGAACGCGACCGGGGTGGGAAAGTTACGTGCATTCACCCCTTCCGGTGGTGGGGGGGGGGGGCCCCCCGCCCCCCCCCCCCGGCCCCCCCCCCCCCCCCCCCCCCCCCCGCCCCCCCCCCCCCCCCGCGCCCCCGCCCCCCCGCCCAGCGGGGGGCGCAGCGCGGACCGG
>NZ_JBIAMM010000004.1:0-201679 GCF_042874095.1 Streptomyces sp. NPDC004266 | reverse complement strand
CCGGCCCCCCCCCCGGCCCGGGGGGGGGGGGGCCCCCCCCCGCGCCCCCCCCCGGGGGGGGGCCCCCCCCCCCCCCCCCCCCCCCCCACCACCGGTGTATCCGCTTACGTTCTTCCCGCTGCGAGTCACCGGACCGACGGTGGCCGCCGTCAAGGGAGATCGGGGGTGCACGCGTGCGGATCGGACTGCTCACGGAGGGTGGCTACCCGTACGCCACCGGTGAGTCCGGACGCTGGTGCGAACGGCTCGTGCGCGGGCTCGGACAGCACCGGTTCGACCTCTACGTCCTCGGCCCCGCCGGCACCCCGCGGCCCCTGCCGCCCCACGCCCGCGTCGCCCGCACCGCCGACCTCGGCGGCCCGGACGCGCCCCCGGCGGCCTCCGGAGCGTGGAGCCCCCGCGGGCCGCGCGCCGCCCGCCGGGCCTACGGACGCCACGAGCGGCGCCGCTTCACCGAGGCCTGCCACCGGCTCGCCACCGGACTCTGCGCCGAGGACGGCGAGGCCCCCTTCGCCGAGGGCCTCTACGCCCTCGCCGAACTCGCCCGCGAGCGCGGCGGACTGCCCGGGGCGCTCCGCTCCGACGACGCCGTCCGCGCCCTGGAGGCCGCCTGCCGCGCGCCCGGCGCACGCCGGGGCGCGGCCGCCGCCGGGCTCCCCGACCACCTCGCCTTCGCCGAGCACCTGGAGCGGGCCCTGCGCCCCCTCTCGCTCGACTGGTACGGGGACGACGCGCTCGGCGCCGCCGACCTCTGCCACGCCGCCGCCGGAGGCACCACCGCCCTCCCCGGCCTGCTGGCCAAACGCTTCTTCGGGACCCCCCTGCTCGTCACCGAGTACGGCGTACCGCTGCGCGCCCACTACCTCTCCGCGGCCGGCGCCGACCGCTCCGCCCCCCTGCGCGCCCTGCTCGCCGCCCTCCACGGCCGGCTCGCCGGCGAGACCTACCGGCAGGCCGCCCTCCTCACCCCCGGCAACGCCCACGCCCGCCGCTGGCAGGAGAAGTGCGGCGCCGACCGGGCCCGCATCCGCACCGTCCACCCCGGCATGGCCGCCGAACGCTTCGCCGAGGTCGGCGAGGACGAGGAGAGCGGCGACCCCGCCACCCTCGTCTGGGTCGGCCGCGTCGAACCCGCCAAGGACCTCATCGGCCTCCTCCACGCCTTCGCCGAGATCCGTGCCCGCCAGCCCGACGCCCGGCTGCGGATCGTCGCCGTGCCCGAGCGCGAACCGGGCGGCGGCGCCTACCTCACGTACTGCAAGGGGCTCGCCGCCCAGCTCTTCCCCGACGAGGCCCCCGGGGCGCACGCCGTCGGCGAGAACCCCGTCGCCTTCGAGGAGCTCGGCGGCCCGGAGGCGCCCACCCTGGAGGACGCCTACGCCTCCGGCGCGCTCGTCGTCATGTCCAGCCTCGTCGAGGGCTTCCCCGCCAGCCTCGTCGAAGCGATGTTCTGTGCGCGGGCCACCGTCTCCACCGACGTCGGCGCGGTCGTCGAGATCATCGGCGGCACCGGCCTCGTCGTCCCCCCGCGCAACCCCCGGGCGCTCGCCGACGCGTGCCTCGCGCTCCTCCGCGACCCCGAGCGCCGCCACCGGCTCGGCGCCGCCGCCCGCGCCCGCGCCCTCGAACTCTTCACCGTCGAACAGAACCTCGCCGCGTTCCGCGGCATCTACCTCGAACTCCTCTCCCACGCGCCGGTGCGCCACCGCCCCGGGGACGGCGTCCCCTTCGCCCACCCGGCAGAGGCGCATGTGCCCGGCAGCTGGGCGCACAAGGCCGTGGCCGCGGGGACGGGAGCCCCCGATGCCTGAAGGAGGCACCCCCATGCGCGGCTCCGCCGCCCCGACGAGCCCCGGAGCCTGGGACGCCCGCTCCGAAGCCCTTCTCGGCACCCCCGCCCTCACCGCGGCCGGCACCCTCGACCTGCGCGCCCCCGCCCCCGAGGACCCCGTCGACGCGACCCCTTCCGGGATAGCCCCGCCCACGGTGACGGCCACCACGACGCCCCCGTGCCCCGGCACGGCCTGGGGCGCGCCGGGGGCGCCGGACCCGGCGACGACGGACCGGCAGGACGGGACCTCGTCGGATGCGGCGGCCACGCCGGATTCCGCCCCGGCCCCGAAGGGCCCCGCCCCGACCCCGGGTTCGGCCGAGCGGGCCGAGGGGACCCGCACCGAGGACCGCCCCGCGACCGCCACGGCCGCAGCCCACCGCCCCGCACCGGCAGGCACCGCCCACCGCCCCGCACCGGCCGACACCGTCGCGGACGGCACCGCCCGCCGCCCCGCACCGGCCGGCGCCGTCGCGGAGGCCGGCCGTCCCCGGGGGCGGCGGGGGCAGGCCGACCCCGTGAAGGTGCTCATGCACCGGTACCGGGAGCTCTGCGAGCGGGCCGTCGATCCGCTGGAGATCGCCGCGGGCCTGGAGGCGCAGGGCTTCACCGACCGGACCGCCGCGCGGTTCCGGCACCGGGACGTGTTCTCGCTCGCCGAGGAGCTGTACGCGCGCGTGCCCCGCGGACAGGAGGGGCCCGCGCCCGCCGCGGAGCCGGAGCGGGCCCGGGCGCCCTGGGCGCTCGCCGTCCTCGCCCCCGGCGGGGTCGCCGGGCTCACGGGGCTCGGACTCGCCCTCGGCCACGGGCCCGTGCGGCTCGCCGTCGGGGCCGCCGGGACCCTCGCCCTCGGCGGGGCCCTGCTGCTCGCCGTCCGGCAGGGCCCCTTCCGCGCCCCGGACGGGGGGACCGTCCCCGCCGCCCGGCTCTGGACCCTCTGGCTCCTGGCGTACGCGGTCGGCGGCGACGGACTCCTGGACCAGGTCCTCACCGGCGGCCCCGAGGGGCCCTGGGAGACCGCCCCCGCGCCCCTCCTGGGCCTCGCCCTCGCCGTCGCCCCCGCGGCCTGGGGCGCCCACCTCTTCGCGAGCCGGGCCCGCCGCCGCATCGCCGACAGCCGCGGCCTCGCCGACTTCGCCGCCGCCACCCGGCCGCTGCTCCTCGGCACCGTGACCCTCCAACTCCTCGCCCTCGCCGGCCTGCTCGCCCTCACCGGCTTCAGCTCCGGAGCCCTCGCCCTCGGGGCGCTGCTGCTGCTCGCCCGGCTCCACACCGTCCACGGCCATCCCGGGACGGCCGCCGCCGTCCTCGCCGCGGCCTGTGCCGGCGAGGTCCTCGCCCTCGCGAGCGTCCTCGCCGCCCGCCTCCCCGTCCCCGGCTTCGACGCGCTCGCCGCCCCGGTGCGCACCCTCGTCGGAGCCTGGGGCCCCGGGGCCGTACCCACCCTCGTCTGCGGCGCCGCCGCGCTCGGCCTGCTGGCCCACGCGACCGGCGCCCTCGCCCGGGCCTCGGCCCACGCCACCCCATGAGAACCAGCCGTGCACCCCGCCGGAGGCCTGGCGGCCAGAGCAACCCCCACCCCGCCGAGCCTCCTGTGAAGAACCTTTCCGCACCCGCGGAGCCGACGCCGCGGGCGCGCCCCGTCACCTCTCTCATCACCCCGCAAGGAGAACGAAGATCATGACCCCTCGAACCCAAGGACCGGCCGGTCGGCACGTAGGGGCCGCGCGATGAGGGTTCTACTGCTCGGAGCCAACGGCTTCATCGGACGCTTCGTCGCCGACCGGCTGCTCGCCGACCCGGCCGTCCACCTCACCGCGCTCGGCCGGGGCGACGACGCCGACGTGCGCTTCGACCTCGCCTCCGGCAGCCCCGGCGCGCTCACCCGCTTCCTGGACGCCGTCCACCCCGGGGTCGTCGTCAACTGCGCCGGAGCCACCCGCGGCGGCGCCCGCGAGCTGACCCGGCACAACACCGTCGCCGTCGCCACCGTCTGCGAGGCCCTGCGCCGCAGCGGCTGCGGGGCCCGGCTCGTCCAGGTCGGCTGCGCCTCGGAGTACGGACCGAGCCAGCCCGGCTCCTCCACGGCCGAGGACGCGATCCCGCGCCCCGGCGGCCCGTACGGCGTGTCGAAGCTCGCCGCGACGGAACTCGTCCTCGGCTCGGGGCTCGACGCCGTCGTCCTGCGGGTCTTCTCCCCGGTCGGTCCCGGCACGCCGGCCGGCTCCCCGCTCGGCCGCCTCGCCGAGGCGATGCGCCGCGCCATGCAGGCCGGGGACGGCGAGCTCAAGCTCAGCGGCCTCGGCGTGCAGCGGGACTTCGTGGACGTGCGGGACGTGGCGCGGGCCGTCCACGCCGCCTCCCTCTCCGCCGCCCAGGGCGTCGTCAACATCGGCACCGGCCGCGCCGTCAAGCTCCGGGACGCCGCCGCCGTCCTCGCCCGGGTCGCCGGCTACTCCGGCAACCTGCACGAGCTGGACGCCCCGCACGGCATCCCGCAGCGCCCGATGATCGGCGCCCCCCGCACCGAGGGGACCATCGCCGACCAGCTGGCCTCCGCCCCGTACCCGTACCCCGACGGCTGCGGGCCCTGGCAGCAGGCGGACGTCCGCACCGCCCGCGACCGGCTCGGCTGGCGGCCCCGGATCAATCTGGAGGAGTCCCTCGCCGACATCTGGATGGAGGCGGCGTGTCGCATCTGACGGGGACCACGGCCACCGGGGCCGTCCAGGCGCTCGGCTTCGGCGTCCCCGGCTACGCCCATCCGCTGCTCGCCCCCGTCGAGTGGGCCGAGCTGACCCGCCCCGGGACCCCGCTGCACTGGGCGGTGCTCAACGTGGCGGAGGGCCCCGGGAGCCGCCCCGACCCGCACTGCCTGGCGGCCGCCGGGAAGCTGCGGAACGCCGGGGTGAAGGTGCTCGGGCACCTCGACCTGGCGTACGGCTCCCGGCCCTTCGGAGAGCTGGTCTCGGACGCCCACCGCTTCCTCGACTGGTACCGGATCGACGGCTTCTACCTGGACCGGGCCCCCGCCGACCGGGCGGACCTGGCCGGGACGCGGCGGCTCACCGCGGCCCTGGAGGCCGTGCTCGGCGGCGAGGCCCACCTCGTCCTCGGCCACGGCACCCACCCCCACCCGGGGTACGCCGAGGCCGCCGACCAGCTGGTGACCTTCGCCGGCTCCTGGGTGGACTACCGCTGGTCGCAGGTGGCGGAGTGGACCGCCGAGTACACGGAGGCCAAGTTCGTCCACCTCGTCCACGGGATCCCGCGCACCCACCTGGAGGAGGCCCTGCGGATCGCCCGCTGGCAGGGGGCGGGAACGATCTTCTTCACGGATCGCACGGGGCGGCCGGGACAAAGTGCCCCATTCCAATCACTGCCCGGCTACTGGGACGAAATCGTCTCGCGGATCGGAACGGGTGTCTCGGAATGAGAAGGGGCGTGGCAGTGTTACGGGGAGAACAACCGTACTGACATCCCGACCACCGGAGTCCCCGTGTCGCTGCCACCCCTGGTCGAGCCGGCCGCCGAGCTCACCGTAGACGAGGTCCGCAGGTACTCCCGCCACCTGATCATCCCCGACGTCGGGATGGACGGGCAGAAGCGGCTGAAGAACGCCAAGGTGCTGTGTGTGGGCGCCGGCGGCCTCGGTTCCCCGGCCCTGATGTACCTGGCCGCCGCCGGCGTGGGAACGCTCGGCATCGTGGAGTTCGACGAAGTGGACGAGTCGAACCTCCAGCGCCAGATCATCCACAGCCAGGCCGACATCGGCCGCTCCAAGGCCGAGTCGGCGCGCGACAGCGTGCTCGGCATCAACCCGTACGTGAACGTGATCCTTCACGAGGAGCGGCTCGAGGCCGACAACGTGATGGACATCTTCGGCCAGTACGACCTGATCGTCGACGGCACCGACAACTTCGCCACCCGCTACCTGGTGAACGACGCCTGCGTGCTGCTCAACAAGCCGTACGTCTGGGGCTCGATCTACCGCTTCGACGGCCAGGCGTCCGTCTTCTGGTCCGAGTACGGCCCCTGCTACCGCTGCCTCTACCCGGAGCCCCCGCCGCCGGGCATGGTCCCGTCCTGCGCCGAGGGCGGCGTCCTGGGCGTGCTCTGCGCGTCCATCGGCTCCATCCAGGTCACCGAGGCCATCAAGGTCCTGGCCGGCGTGGGCGACCCGCTGGTCGGCCGCCTGATGATCTACGACGCCCTGGAGATGCAGTACCGCCAGGTCAAGGTCCGCAAGGACCCCAACTGCGCGGTCTGCGGCGAGAACCCGACCGTCACCGAGCTCATCGACTACGAGGCCTTCTGCGGCGTCGTGTCCGAGGAGGCCCAGGAGGCGGCGCTCGGCTCGACGATCACTCCGAAGCAGCTCAAGGAGTGGATCGACGCGGACGAGAAGATCGACATCATCGACGTCCGCGAGCCGAACGAGTACGAGATCGTCTCGATCCCCGGCGCGCGTCTGATCCCGAAGAACGAGTTCCTGATGGGCAACGCCCTCCAGGACCTCCCGCAGGACCGGCGGATCGTCCTGCACTGCAAGACGGGTGTCCGCAGTGCGGAAGTCCTCGCGGTGCTCAAGTCCGCGGGCTTCGCGGACGCGGTCCACGTCGGCGGCGGCGTGATCGGCTGGGTCCACCAGATCGAGCCCGAGAAGCCGGTCTACTAGGACGCACCACGGAAGGCCCCGGACCCGCCGACGCGGGTCCGGGGCCTTCCGCGTGCGCCGGGTCCGTCACTTCTTGCAGACCGTGCCCGAGGCCGGGACCTTGCCCGCCAGCAGGTAGTCGTCCACCGCCTTCTTCACGCACGTGCTGCCGCCGTTGTACGCGCCGTGGCCCTCGCCCTCGTACGTCAGCTCCACCCCGACGCCGTCGCCGAGCGCCTTCACCATGGCCCGGGCGCCCTCGTACGGCGTGGCCGGGTCACCGGTGTTCCCCACGACCAGGATCGGCGCCGAGCCCGGCGCGGAGACGTCCGGGTGCTCCCACAGCCCCGGCACCGGCCACTGCGAGCAGCTCGCGAGCGCCCAGCCCATGAAGTCGCCGAAGACGGGGGAGGCCTCGCGGAACTGGCCGAGCCGCTCCTTCGCCTGCCCGAGGGTGTAGCGCTCCTTGAAGTCCACGCAGTTGATGGCCGCGTTCGCGGCCTGGATGTTGCTGTACGAGCCGTTCTCGCCGCGCCCGTTCATCGAGTCGGACAGGGAGAGGAGCAGCCCCCCGTCGCCGCCGTCGGCCGCGTCCAGCCCCTGCTCCAGATACGGCCAGAACTCCTTCGAGTACAGGGCCTGCGCGATGCCGTTGGTGGCCTGGGTCTGGGTCAGCTTCCGGTCGCCGATCCCGGCGATCGGCTTCTTGTCGAGGGCCGCGAGGAGGTCCGTGATCCCCTTCTCGACCTCGGCGACGCTGTCGCCCGGCAGCGCGCACTCGTCACCGCGGTCCACACAGTCCTGGGCGAAGTTGTCCAGCGCGAGCTGGAAGCCCTTCGCCTGGCCGAGGGCGCCCTCCTCGACGCCCGCGTCCGGGTCGACGACCGCGTCGAAGACGGCCCGGCCCACGTTCTTCGGGAACATGTGGGCGTAGACGCCGCCGAGTTCGGTGCCGTACGAGATGCCGAAGTAGTGCAGCTTCTCGTCGCCGAGGACCTGGCGCATCAGGTCCATGTCCCGGGCCGCGTTCTCCGTGCCGACGTGCGGCAGGGCCGCGCCGGCGTCCCGCTCGCAGCCCTTCGCGTACCGCTTCTGCGCGTCGGACAGCGTCCGCTCCTCGGCGGTGTCGTCGGGCGTGAAGTCCAGGGCGTAGTAGGCGTCGAGCTCCTTGTCGGTGGCGCACTCGACGGGGTCGCTGCGGCCGACCCCGCGCGGGTCGAAGGAGACCAGGTCGTAGCGGCCGCGCAGGGCCTCGTAGTCGCCGGCGAAACCGGGCAGGCCGGTGACGCCGGAGCCGCCGGGCCCGCCGAAGTTGAAGACGAGCGAGCCGATCCGCCGGGAGGCGTCCCGGGCCCTGGCCCGGATGAGGGCCAGCTCGATCCTGTCGCCGTCCGGCTTCGACCAGTCGAGCGGCGTCTGGAGGAAGGAGCACTCCCAGGCTGCGCCCCCGGGCAGCGGCGAGGGCGACGGCCCGCCGCCCTCGGCGGCGGACGGTGCCGGACAGGGTGCCCAGGACAGCTTCTGCGCCATCAGCGCCGCGAGCCCGCTCGCGGTGGCGGACGCCTTCACCGGGCCCGCCGTCCCGTCTCCCCCGTCCGAGCAGCCGGCGGCGAGCAGCACGGTGGTGGCGGTGAGCAGAGCGGCGCGCTGGGCTGCGGAGATCGGCATGGGACCATCCTGGGCCGCCGCCCGCGCCCCCGCGCGGGCGGAGGTCCAAGCGGGTGGCGGACGAGGGGCCCCGCCGGTCGTGCCGCGGGCCCGGCCCGACCGGCGGGACGGGCCCCTACAGGGCTTCCCGCTTGGTCAGCCAGTTGAAGCAGAGCCACCCCGGCAGCACCGGGATCCACAGCGTCAGCAGGCGGTACAGGAGCACCGCCGGGGTCGCGACCTCGATCGGCAGGCCGCCGACGGTGACCAGGCCGACGGTGAGCGCGCCCTCGACCGCGCCGACACCGCCCGGGGTGGGCGCCGCCGAACCGAGCGCGTTGCCCGCGAGGAAGACGACGGCCACGGTCGCGTAACTGATCGTCTGGTTCCCGTGGCTGAAGGCCCGGATCGAGGCGTCCAGACAGAGGACGAACACGAGGGTCAGGAACAGCATCCCGCTGATGCCCGTCGCCAGCTTCACCGGCCGCTGGAGCACGTCCAGCATGCGGGGCACCACACCGGCGAAGAGCGAGCGCAGCCGCGTCGAGACGAACTTGCGCATGAACGGGATCGCCGTCACCACCAGGACGAGCACCGCGACCGTCAGGAGCCCGGCGATCACCGTCCTCGACGGGGTGAAGGACTGCGACTTCTCGGTGCCCGTCAGATAGCCGAAGGAGAGCAGGAGCAGGATGTGCGCCCCGAGACCGAAGAGCTGCGAGGCGCCGACGCTCGCCACCGCGAGCCCCGGGCGCACTCCCGAGCGCTGGAGGAAGCGGGTGTTCAGGGCGACGCCGCCGACCGCCGCCGGGGCGACGATCTTCACGAAGGAGCCGGCGATCTGCGCCACCACCGTCCGCCAGAACCCGACCCGCTCGGGGACGAAGCCGAGCAGGCTCATCGCCGCCGCCACATAGCTGAGCGCCGAGAACAGCACGGCCGCCGCGACCCACCGCCAGTCCGCCTCGCTGACCGTCGACAGCGGCGTACGGGCGATCTGCGAGAGCAGGAAGTACGCGGCGACCGCGCCCGCGATCAGGCTGACCAGCGTCCGCGGCTTGATCCGCTCCAGCCGGACCGGCTCCACCGGGGCCTGCGGGCGGATCAGCAGCACCTGCTGTCGGATCTGCGCGAGCAGGTCCTCCTCGCGGGCCTCGTCCAGGGCGGTGTCGAGGGCCCGCTTCTCGGCCTTCTTGTCCGCCTTCTTCTCGGCCTTCGTCTCCGCCCGTACGGCCTTCCTGTCCGCTGCCGCCTCGGCCTTGGCGAGCTCCCGCTCGTGCTTGGCCGCCTCCGAGGCCGCGAGCACGGCCTCGCGCTCCCGCGCGGACCGCTCCCGTGCCAGCTTCCGCAACGTCGCGCGCGTGGAGCGGCTCAGGGCGATCGGCTGGAGCAGCGGCAGACAGTCGGCGACGGTGTCCGGGCCGAGCACCTCGACGGCCGCGGCGACCGCCCGATCCGCCCCCACCCGCAGGCCGAGGGTGGTGAGCAGCTGGGCGATGTCCATCCGCAGGATCAGGTCGCCGGCCGCGATCTCGCCGCCCCGCAGATCGGTGAGGATCACCCTGCCGGAACGATCCACCAGGATCGCGTCCCCGGTGAGCCGGCGGTGCGCGATCCGCCGCGACTGCAGCGCCCGGACCTGCCGCCAGGCGCTGTGGGCCAGCTCGTCGGTGATCTCGGCGTCGTCGAGGCTGTCCAGGCTCCGGCCGCCGGTGTGCTCGTACACCAGCATCACGGCGTCCGGGCCGAGCTCCGAGGTGGCGATCAGCTTCGGTGCGTTCGCCCCGGCGGCGATCGCCGCGTACGCGAGGAGCGCCTCCTGCTCCAGGGCCTGGCGCAGCGAGACGATCGAGCGGCGGGTGGTGATCGTCCGCAGGGTGATCCGCCGCCACGCGCGGTAGAAGAAGCCGTGCGCCTGCTGCTCCCGGTCGACGACGGTGACGTCGAGCGGCGGCCCGTCCTCCAGGGTCACGATGTAGCGGCGGCCCCGGTCGGCGCTTTCCGCCGAGTCGGGCACGCCCTCGGCGCGCAGCGCGGTCACCGGCCGGAAGCCGACCCGGCGCAGACCGGCGAGGAGGGTCTGTCCGGTGGGCCGGACGTTCGGCGAGCCGACGGCGTACAGCGTGCCGTACGCCACCGTCCAGCCGATCAGGACGGTCAGGATGATCGAGAGGGCGGTGGTGTAGCCGGCCACCAGCATCGTGAACGCGTCGAGCAGCAGCACCACCCAGAGCGACACCCGCCAGCGGGGCCTGCGGGCCATGCCGACGGCCGTCATGTACGCGATCACCGGCGCGAGGTAGTTGTGCACCGGGTCCGTGAGCCCGCCCCCGGACTGCGGCTGGGTCAGCGCGTCCTGGACCGTGCCGGGCGCGGCCTGGGCGACCCACAGGTCGGTGGCGAGGGTGACGCCGTGCGCCAGGACGGCGGCGAGGACGCCGTCCGCGATGCGCAGCCCGTCCCGCTTGATCAGCCGCTCGATGGCGAAGGCGACCGGCACGAGCAGGACGGCGATGGACGAGACGAGGCCGGCGATCTTGACGAAGACGTCCGGGGTGCCGGTCGCCCCCTTGTTGATGTCCTGCTCCAGGCCCGAGGTCGTGGCGTGGGCGAACGCGGCGACGGCGATGACGAGCCCGATGGCGAGCAGACCGACGAGCAGCCGCATGAGGTCGGAGGGCCGGTGGACGCGGGCGGCGAGCAGCGGCTCGTCACCGGAGACCCGCTCGGGCACGTCGGGCTGAGCCCCGCCGGGAGGCTGCGTGTCCTGCCCCATCACCATGTCCGTCTCTGCCTGTGCGTCTCGTCGATCACGTTCTCGTACGTCTTGTTCTTGTACTTGTCGCTCTTGATCTCGTATCACCAGTCACCGCCCGCACGATGGTGGCACGAAGAGCTGCCGCGCGGAGGCATCAGGGCCATGTCGGTGGGGTGAGGCAGGATGGGGCGGATGAGCGTGGAGGAACCCGTGGGGGAGCCCGGAGAACTGCCCGAGTACGCGGAGCGGGTGCTCGACGTCGCCGACTCGATCCCTCCCGGCCGGGTCATGACCTACGGCGACGTGGCCGAGTGGCTCGGCGAGGGCGGACCGCGCCAAGTCGGCCGGGTCATGGCCCTGTACGGCGGGACGGCCCCCTGGTGGAGGGTGGTCCGCGCCGACGGCACGCTGCTGCCCGGCCACGAGCTCCGGGCCCTCGGCCACTACCGCGAGGAGGGCACCCCGCTGCGCGCGGCGGGCCCGGCGGCCGAGGGGCACGTGCCGAGGATCGACATGCGCCGGGCCCGCTGGGACGGAACTCACATCTGAGGGAGCCGCCCCGGTCGGCCCGGGCGGAACGGGTCCGCGAGGGTGGACGAGGCACGGAGTACGGCTTGTCGGCGGCGCGCTTCGCGTAACGTCTTCGCTCGCGTCTCCCGAGGCGGCGGCCACGGCACACGGCCGCCTCACCCGCACCACCACACCCACCAGGACCGGCGAACCACGTGAGCTCCTCCTCCACCACCCGGCGTACGCCGCCGCACCAGGGACAGCCGTACCCGGGTCCGGGACGGCAGCGGACCCCGGGTGCGTACCGACTGGTACGCACCACGCCGGCCCCGCTGGATCCCCCTCAGCTGGACGCAGTCCAGCGGGAAGTGGTTGACCACACCGGCGGACCTCTCCTCGTCCTCGCCGGGCCCGGCACCGGCAAGACGACCACCCTGGTCGAGGCGGTCGCCGCCCGCATGGAGAACGGCGCCGACCCCGAACGCCTCCTCGTCCTCACCTTCAGCCGCAAGGCCGCCGTCGAACTCCGCGACCGCATGGCCACCCGGCTCGGAGGCCGCCGCCCCCCGCAGGCGACCACCTTCCACTCGTACTGCTACGCCCTCATCCGCGCCCACCAGGACGCCGAGCTCTTCGCCGAACCGCTCCGGCTGCTCTCCGGACCCGAGCAGGACCTCGCCGTCCGCGAACTCCTCGCCGGCCAGATCGACCTGGAGCGGACGGGCCTCGGACAGGTCCGCTGGCCCGACGAGCTCCGCGCCTGCCTCACCACCCGGGGCTTCGCCGACGAGGTGCGGGCCGTCCTCGCGCGCTCCCGCGAGCTGGGCCTCGGACCGGACGCGCTCGCCCGCTTCGCGGACCGGGTCGGCCGCCCGGACTGGAAGGCCGCGGCCGGCTTCCTCGCCGAGTACCTCGACGTCCTCGACCTCCAGGGCGTCCTCGACTACGCGGAGCTCGTCCACCGGGCCGTACCGCTCGCCCGGGACGCCCGCACGCCCGCGTACGACGCGATCTACGTCGACGAGTACCAGGACACCGACCCGGCACAGGTCCGGCTCCTGCACGCGCTCGCGGGCGACGGCCGGAGCACGGTCGTCGCCTTCGGCGACCCGGACCAGTCCATCTACGCCTTCCGCGGCGCCGACGTGAACGGCATCCTCGACTTCCCGTCCTCCTTCGCCGGCGCGGACGTCCGCGTCCTGCGCACCTCGCGCCGCGCGGGTACGGCGCTGCTCGGGGCGACCCGGCTGCTCGCCCAGCGCATGCCGATGCCCCGGCTCCCCGCCGACAAGGTCCGCGCCCACCGCGAGCTCGCCCCGACGCGGGACGGGGGACGGGCGGAGGCGTACACGTACCCCACGGCCTCGGCGGAGGCCGAGAACATCGCCGACCTGCTGCGCCGCGCCCACCTGGAGGACGGCGTGCCCTGGCAGGACATGGCCGTCCTCACCCGCGCCGCCGCCTCCCTGCCGTCCCTCCGCCGCGCCCTCACCTCGGCGGGCGTCCCCGTGGAGACGGACGCGGCGGACACCCCCCTCCGCCACGAACCGGCCGTGGCCCCCCTGCTGCTGGCACTGAGGGCGGTGGCGGGCACGACGGGCACACGCTCCACGGACCCGGTCGTGGGCGGGCCCTCTCCGGACCCGGTCGTGGGCGGGCGTTCCGCAGAGGCGGAACGGGTGGGCACAACCGACGACAACGGCGCCGCACCCACCCCGGCCGGCGTCCCGCAGGACCCCGCCCCCGCGCCGGACGGCGACCCGGCCCCCGACGCGACGGGCACCCCGGGCGAGCCCGACGCCGAAGCCGCCTGGCTCCCCGTGGAGACCGCACTCGAACTGCTCGCCTCCCCCCTCGCGGGAGTGGACCCCGCCGACCTCCGCCGACTGGGAAGGGCCCTGCGGGACGAGGAGCGCGCCGCGGGCAACAAGGTCCCGCCCCCCTCGGACGTCCTCCTGGCGAAGGCCCTCGCCGAGCCCGAGCGCCTCGTCGCGCACGACCCCGCCTACGCACGTGGTGCCCAGCGCCTGGGGCAGCTCCTCCAGGAGACCCGCGCGCTGCTCGACGCCGGAGGCACCGCCGAGGAGGCCCTCTGGGTGCTCTGGCAGGGCACCCCCTGGCCCAACCGCCTGGAGCGCGCCGCCCTCCGCGGCGGCCCCGCCGGACGCAACGCCGACCGCGACCTCGACGCCGTCTGCGCCCTCTTCGAGACCGCCGCCCGCGCCGAGGAGCGCGTCGGCGGCCGGGGCGTCCTCAACTTCCTGGAGGAGCTCGACGCCCAGGACATCGCCGCCGACACCCTCACCCGCCGGCACACCCGCCCGGACGCCGTCCGTCTGATGACCGCGCACCGCTCCAAGGGCCTGGAGTGGAGCTTCGTCGTCGTCGCCGGCGTGCAGGAGGGCCTCTGGCCGGACCTCCGCCGCCGGGGCTCCCTCCTCGAAGCGGACCGCATCGGCCGTGACGGCCTCGCCGAGCCCCTCAGCCCCGGCGCCCTCCTCGCGGAGGAGCGCCGGCTGTTCTACGTCGCCACCACCCGCGCCCGCGACCGGCTCGTCGTGACCGCCGTGAAGGCCGCGGCCGAGGACGGCGACCAGCCGTCCCGCTTCCTCACCGAGCTCGGCGCCGAACCGAAGGACGTCCCGGGCCGCCCGCGCCGCCCGCTCGCCGTCTCCGCCCTGGTCGCCGAGCTCCGCGCCACCACCGTCGACCCGGAGGCCTCGCCCGCGCTCCGCGAGGCGGCCGCCGACCGGCTCGCCCGGCTGGCCGCGCTCACCGACGAGGACGGCCAGCCGCTGGTTCCGGCCGCGCACCCGGACCGCTGGTGGGGCCTGTTCGAGCCGACGCACAGCGCGGCGCCGCTGCGCGACCGCGACCGGCCGGTGGCGCTGTCGCCGAGCTCCCTGGAGAACCTGGTCTCCACCTGCGCCCTCCAGTGGTTCCTGGGCCGGGAGGTCAAGGCGGCGGCCCCGGCCACCGTCGCCCAGGGCTTCGGGAACGTCGTCCACGTCCTCGCCGACGAGGTCGCCTCCGGGCGCACCCCGGCCGACCTCGACGTCCTCATGGCCCGGCTGGACTCCGTGTGGGACGCCCTCGCCTTCGACGCGCCCTGGAAGTCGGCCCAGGAGAAGCAGAACGCGCGCGTGGCCCTCGAACGCTTCCTGAGCTGGCACGTCATGGACCGCGGCGGCCGCACCCCGGCCGCCTCCGAGCACGGTTTCGACGTGACCCTGGCGGCGGGGGAGTACGAGGTCCGCATCCGGGGCTCCATGGACCGCGTCGAGACCGACGAGCACGGGCGCGCGTACGTCGTCGACTTCAAGACCGGCAAGTCGGCCCCCACCCGTGACGAGGTCGCCCACCATCCTCAGCTCGCCGTCTACCAGCTCGCGGTGCGGGAGGGCGCCCTCGACGAGGTCTTCGGCGGCGACCGCCCGGAGCCGGGCGGAGCGGAGCTCGTACAGCTGCGGCAGGCGGCCCCGAAGAAGGAGGGCGGCGACGCCCTGCCCAAGGTCCAGGCGCAGGAGCCGCTGACCGGGGAGTGGGTCGGCGAGCTGCTCGCCAACGCGGCGGGCCGGGTCCTCGACGAGCGGTTCACCCCGAGCACCGGTCAGCACTGCACGACCTGCGCCTTCCGGGCCTCGTGCAGCGCCCGGCCGGAGGGCCGCCAGGTCGTCGACTGACGCCCTTCCGACGCGTGTGCGGAGCGTCACGTCCTTGCCCGTACATCCCTGGCGCCGCCCCGCCGGCCCTTGTCTTCGCGACGTCCGCATAAAGGCGTCGTCAGGACAAGCTGTGAGAACCGCCGTGCGAGACGGCTGTGAGGAGTGCACGCATGAGGGCCAACAGGAAGCTCTGGGCGGCGGCGACGGTCTGCGTGGCTGTGGTCGCGGGCGTCACGGGCTGTTCCAAGGGCGACGACAAGCCCGCCGACCCCTTCGCCGGGCTCACCGCCGACGCCATCGCCGACAAGTCGGTCGAGACGACCAAGGCGGCCACCGCCTTCCGCATGCACGGCAAGGGCAAGACCGACGGCGAGGAGATGACCGTCGACTTCTCCGTCGACAACAAGGGCAACTGCAAGGGCTCGATGAAGGCCCCCGCGGGCGGCAGCGCCGAGATCATCGGCACCGGCGGCACCAGCTACATGAAGGGCGACGACGCCTTCTGGAAGTCGACCGGCGGTGAGGAAGGCGCGTCCTCCGACGAGTCCGGAGCCATGTCCGAGCTCCTCAAGGGCCGCTGGATGAAGATGCCGAGCGAGAAGGGCGCGGAGGCGAGCGGCCCCGACGCGTTCTGCGACCTGGAGCAGATCGTCAAGGACATGGACGAGGGGACGCCGCGCAAGGGCCTGACCCGCGAGGCCGACGCCGACGTCGACGGCACGCCCGCCGCGGTGCTCAGCAAGAAGGACAAGGGCGGGACCACGACCTTCTACGTGGCCAAGGACTCCGCCAAGCCCTACATCCTCCGCGTCGTGACGACCGGTGGCGACGATCCCGGCACCGTCGACCTGAGCGACTTCGACAAGCCGGTCACCGTCACGGCCCCGCCGGCCGACCAGACCGTGGACATGGAAGAGCTGATGAAGGCCGCCTCCTGACCCGCCCGCGCGGGCCCGGAACGCAGAAGCAGCGGGCACGCGCGCAGGGCGACCCCTGTGGGACGGCCCGGGGAGCCAGCGAGGAGGCTCGCACGACGTCCCGGTCCCACCGGAAGCTCCGTGCCGCGGCCGTCGTCCGCGGGGCGCCGCCGTCGCGGGACCCGCGACGGCGGCGCCCCGGGCAGGCGGGCGGCGAGGAGCCCGGCACCCTCGGGCTCTCCGACTACGACGAGCCGGTCCACGTGAAGGCCCCGCCGGCCGGCGAGACGGGCGGCCTCGCGAGGCTCGACCAGGGCACGTCCGCGTAGAAGCGCAGGTGGGAGCGGTGCGGGGCCGGAGTGTCGGAGGGCCCCGCTAGCCTCTTCCGGTGACCGCACGCATCACCGACCCCGAGCAGCTCAAGGAGCTCCTCGGCATCCCGTTCACTCCGGAGCAGACGGCCTGCATCACCGCGCCGCTCGCCCCGCAGGTCGTCGTGGCCGGAGCCGGCTCCGGCAAGACGACGGTGATGGCGGCCCGGGTGGTCTGGCTGGTCGGCACGGGCCAGGTCGCCCCCGAGCAGGTCCTCGGCCTCACCTTCACCAACAAGGCGGCGGGCGAGCTCGCCGAGCGCGTCCGCACCGCCCTCGTCCGCGCCGGCGTCACCGACCCCGACGTCATCGACCCGGAGAACCCCCCGGGCGAGCCCCGCATCTCCACGTACCACGCCTTCGCCGGGCAGCTCCTGACCGACCACGGCCTCCGCATCGGCCTGGAGCCCACCTCCCGCCTCCTCGCCGACGCGACCCGCTACCAGCTCGCCGCGCGCGTGCTGCGCGAGGCCCCCGGCCCGTACCCCGCGCTCACCCGGTCCTTCCCGACCCTCATCACCGACCTGCTCGCCCTCGACGCCGAGCTCGCCGAGCACCTCGTGCCGCCCGAGCGGCTCCACGCGTACGACTCCGAGCTCCTCACCGCCCTCGCCGGCGCCAAGCTCAGCAACGCCGAACTGCGCAAGGTCCCCGAGGCCTCCGCCGCCCGCCGCGAACTCCTCGACCTCGTCGTCCGCTACCGCGCCGCCAAGCGCTCCCGCGACCTGCTCGACTTCGGCGACCAGATCGCCCGCTCCGCCGAGCTCGCCACCACCCGGCCCGAGGTCGGCGCCATCCTGCGCGACGAGTTCCGCGTCGTCCTCCTCGACGAGTACCAGGACACCTCCGTCGCCCAGCGGCTGCTGCTCTCCGGCCTCTTCGGCCAGGGCCCGTCCGGCCGCGCCACCGGGCACGCCGTCACCGCCGTCGGCGACCCCTGCCAGGCCATCTACGGCTGGCGCGGCGCCTCCGTCGCCAACCTGGACGACTTCCCCGAGCACTTCCCGCACCGGGACGGCAGCCCCGCGAGCCGCTACTCCCTCTCCGAGAACCGGCGCAGCGGCGGCCGCCTCCTGGACCTCGCCAACCGCCTCGCCGCCCCCCTGCGGGCCATGCACGCGGGCGTGGAGGCGCTGCGCCCCGCCCCGGGCGCCGAGCACGACGGCAACGTCCGCATCGCCCTCCTCCCCACCCACGCGGAGGAGATCGACTGGCTCGCCGACTCCCTCGCCCACCTCGTACGGACCGGCCGCGAGCCCGGCGAGATCGCCGTCCTGTGCCGCACCGCCACCGACTTCCCCGCCATCCACGCGGCCCTCGTCGCCCGTGACGTCCCCGTCGAGGTCGTCGGCCTCTCCGGCCTCCTCCACCTGCCCGAGATCGCCGACCTCGTCGCCGTCTGCGAGGTCCTCCAGGACCCGGGGGCCAACGCCGCCCTGGTCCGCCTCCTCACCGGCCCCCGCTGGCGCATCGGCGCCCGCGACCTCGCCCTCCTCGGCCGCCGCGCCCGCCTCCTCGTCCACCGGGGCGGCGAGGAGGCGGACCCCGAGCAGCGGCTCGCCGCCGCCGTCGAGGGCGTCGACCCGGCCGAGGTCGTCTCCCTCGCCGACGCGCTCGACACCTTCCTCGACTCCGGCGGCACCGACGACGGCCTGGCCTTCTCCGCCGAGGCCCGGGTCCGCTTCGCGCGCCTCGCCACCGAGCTGCGCGCCCTGCGCACCTCCCTCGCCGACCCGCTCATGGACGTGCTGCACCGCGTCCTCGCCGCGACCGGTCTGGAGGTCGAGCTCTCCGCCTCCCCGCACGCGCTCGCGGCCCGCCGCCGCGAGACCCTCGGCCACTTCCTCGACATCGCCGCCGGCTTCGCCTCCCTCGACGGCGA
Organism: Streptomyces sp. NPDC004266; assembly: GCF_042874095.1. NCBI lineage: Bacteria > Bacillati > Actinomycetota > Actinomycetes > Kitasatosporales > Streptomycetaceae > Streptomyces > Streptomyces sp. NPDC004266. The sequence continues at coordinate 183,441 of NZ_JBIAMM010000004.1, read as the reverse complement.
GGCCAGCCTCCTCGCCTTCCTCGGCTTCCTGCGCACGGCCGTCCAGTTCGAGAAGGGCCTCGACAGCGCGCTGCCGGGCGGCGAGAACACCGTGAAGGTCCTCACCGCCCACAAGTCCAAGGGCCTCGAATGGGACGTCGTCGCCGTCCCCGGCCTGGTCACGGGCCAGTTCCCGAGCGCCCGGGCCCGCGAGTCGTGGACCTCGCAGCCCCAGGTGCTCCCGCACGCCCTGCGCGGCGACGCGGCCACCCTGCCGGGGATCGACACCTGGGACGCCAAGTCCCTCGCGTCCTTCAAGAACGAGATGCGGGACCACCAGCACACCGAGGAGCTCCGCCTCGGCTACGTCACCTTCACCCGCCCCCGCTCCCTGCTCCTCGGCTCCGCCCACTGGTGGGGCCCGGCCCAGAAGAAGCCCCGCGGCCCCTCGGACTTCCTCCAGGCGCTGTACGACCACTGCGCGGCGGGCCACGGCGAGATCGAGGCCTGGGCGGACGAGCCGGAGGAGGACGCGGAGAACCCTTCCCTGGCGGCGGGGGACAAGGACCTGGCCTGGCCGCTCCCGCTGGACGCCGAGGCGCTGCGACGGCGCAGGGAAGCGGCGAAGGCGGTGACGACCAGGTTGTGGGCGTACGTTCCGCGGGGCGAGGGGGGCGCCCCCGGACGGAGCCCGGAGGAGGGCGGGCACCACCCCGCCGGCACGGCGCCCGACCTCCCGGACCCCGACCTCCCGGACCCCGACCCCGAGGACCTCTGGCCCGACGAGGAGGAACCCGTCTGGGACGAGGAGGAACTCCCGGAGGACCTCCACAGGGACGCGATCCCGGCGCCCCGCGAGGAGCCCCGGCCACCGGAGCCGTACGACGGACCCACCCCCGAGGACACGAAGACCATCGCCTCCTGGGACCGCGACCTCACCGCCCTCACCACCGAGCTCCGCCGCGCCCGCGCGACGACCCGGGACGTCCTCCTCCCCGCCTACCTCTCCGCGTCCCAGGTCCTGCGCCTCGCCGCCGACCCCGACGGCTTCGCGCAGGAGCTGGCCCGGCCGATGCCGAAGGCGCCGCAGCCCGCGGCCCGCCGGGGCACCCGCTTCCACGCGTGGGTGGAGTCCCGTTTCGAGGAGCTCCCGCTGCCGTTCCTCGGCCCGGAGGAGCTGCCCGGCGGCGAGGACTTCGCGGGCGAGCCCGAGATCCTCGACGAGCGGGACCTCGACGAGCTCAAGGAGGCCTTCGCCCGCACCCCGTACGCGCACCGCACCCCGTACCGCGTCGAGGTCCCCGTGCACCTCTCCCTCGCGGGCCGGGTCGTCCGGGGCCGGATCGACGCCGTCTACCGGGACCCGGAGTCCGGCGCGTACGAGATCGTCGACTGGAAGACCAGTCGGGACCGCTCCGCGGACCCGCTGCAGCTCGCGATCTACCGGCTCGCCTGGGCCGAGCAGCACGGCCTCGCGCCCGAGGAGGTGACCGCCGCCTTCGTGTACGTCCGAACGGGTGAGGTCGCCCGTCCGACCCGCCTGCCCGGCCGGGCCGAGCTGGAGGCCGTCCTGCTGGGAGGGGCACCTCCGGACGCCGGATAGGCTCGGGGCATGAGCGAGACCCCGGACAGCGTCGTCCGCACCGTACGCACGTACGTCGAGCAGCACCGTGCCGCCTTCCTCGGCGACCTGGCCGAGTGGCTGCGCATCCCCTCCGTGTCGGCCCGGCCGGACCGGGCCGGGGACGTACGGCGCAGCGCCGAGTGGCTCGCCGCCAAGCTCACGGAGACCGGTTTCACCACGGTCGAGATCTGGGAGACCGCCGGCGCGCCCGCCGTCTTCGCCGAGTGGCCCTCCGGGGACCCGGACGCCCCGACCGTCCTCGTCTACGGCCACCACGACGTGCAGCCCGCGGCCCGGGAGGACGGCTGGCACACGGAGCCGTTCGAGCCGACGGTGGTCGACGGCCGGCTGTACGCGCGGGGGGCCGCCGACGACAAGGGGCAGGTGTTCTTCCACACCCTCGGCGTCCGCGCCCACCTCGCCGCCACCGGCCGCACCGCGCCCGCCGTCAACCTCAAGCTGATCGTCGAGGGCGAGGAGGAGTCCGGCTCCCCGCACTTCCGCGCGCTGGTCGAGGAGCACGCCGAGCGGCTCGCCGCCGACGCCGTGATCGTCTCCGACACCGGCATGTGGTCCGAGACCACCCCCACCGTCTGCACCGGCATGCGCGGGGTCGCCGACTGCGAGATCGAGCTGTACGGCCCCGACCAGGACATCCACTCCGGCTCCTTCGGCGGCGCCGTGCCGAACCCGGCCACCGTCGCCGGCCGGATCGTCGCCGCCCTCCACGACGAGCACGAGCACGTCGCGATCCCCGGCTTCTACGACGGCGTGACGGAACTCACCGACGCCGAGCGGGCCCTCGTCGCCGAGCTGCCCTTCGACGAGGAGGCCTGGCTGCGCACGGCCAAGTCCCACGGCACCCTCGGCGAGGCCGGCTTCACGACCCTGGAGCGGGTCTGGGCCCGCCCCACCGCCGAGGTCAACGGCATCGGCGGCGGCTACCAGGGCCCCGGCGGCAAGACGATCGTCCCCGCCTCGGCCCGGATCAAGCTGTCGTTCCGGCTCGTCGCGGGCCAGGACCCGGCCAAGATCGAGCTCGCCGTACGGGACTGGCTCGACGGGCTCGTGCCCGCTGGCATCCGGCACGAGATCGTCTTCGGCGCCCCGACCCGACCCTGCCTCACCCCCCTCGACCACCCCGCCCTCAAGGCGGTGGCCGGGGCCATGAGCCGGGCCTTCGACGGCGCCAAGGTCCGCTACACCCGCGAGGGCGGCTCCGGGCCGGCCGCCGACCTCCAGGACGTCCTGGGAGCGCCCGTCCTGTTCCTCGGCGTCTCCGTCCCGTCCGACGGCTGGCACGCCCCCAACGAGAAGATCGAGATCGATCTCCTCATGAAGGGCGTCGAGACGACCGCGCACCTGTGGGGCGACCTGCCCGCCGCCCTCCACGCCGCCGCGCGCTGAACCCACACACCGATCCGGGGGAGTTGGAAGCACCTGTGAGCACCCTGAAGAACGCGCCGAGCAGCCCGGCGCACGCGTCCGCGGACCGCCCGATCTCGCTCACCGCCCCGAGCGGCGTCGACCGCGCCGCCCACCACCGCCTCGACGAGGCATGGCTGGCGGCGGCCTGGAGCCACCCCACGACCCGGGTCTTCGTGGTCTCCGGCGGCCAGGTGCTGATCGACGACCGCCCCGACGGCACCACCGAGATCGTGATGACCCCGGCCTTCGAGGCCCCGGTCACCGAGACCCACCGCTACTTCCTGGGCACGGACGCCGACGGCGTCTCCTACTTCGCCCTCCAGAAGGACTCGCTGCCCGGCCGCATGGACCAGTCCGCGCGCCCCGCCGGGCTGCGCGAGGCCGGCCTGCTGCTCTCCGACCGCGACGCGGGCCTCATGGTGCACGCCGTGGCCCTGGAGAACTGGCAGCGCCTCCACCGCTTCTGTTCGCGCTGCGGCGAGCACACGGTGATCGCGGCCGCCGGGCACGTCCGCCGCTGCCAGGCCTGCGGCGCAGAGCACTACCCGCGCACCGACCCCGCGGTGATCATGCTGGTCACCGACGACCAGGACCGGGCGCTGCTCGGCCGCCAGGTGCACTGGCCCGAGGGCCGCTTCTCGACCCTCGCCGGCTTCGTGGAGCCGGGCGAGTCCATCGAGGCGTCGGTGGCCCGCGAGGTCTTCGAGGAGGCCGGCGTCACGGTCGGCGAGGTCGAGTACATCGCCAGCCAGCCCTGGCCGTTCCCGTCCAGCCTGATGCTGGGCTTCTTCGCCCGCGCCACGTCCTCCGAGATCAACGTGGACGGCGAGGAGATCCACGAGGCCCGCTGGTTCTCCCGCGAGGACCTGGCCGCCGCCTTCGAGTCCGGCGAGGTCCTGCCCCCGTACGGCATCTCGATCGCCTCCCGGCTGATCGAGCGCTGGTACGGCAAGCCGCTCCCGAAGCCGGGCGACGTGATCTGACCGCCCCCGCACACGGAGAAGCCCCCGGCCACGGCCGGGGGCTTCGCGCGTCCGACGCTCAGACGCCGATCTTCTGCTTGACCTGCGCGAGGCTCGGGTTCGTCAGGGTGGAACCGTCCGGGAAGAGGACGGTCGGCACCGTCTGGTTGCCGCCGTTGGCCTTCTCGACGAACGCCGCCGAGTCGGGGTCCTGCTCGATGTTGATCTCCGTGTACGCGATGCCCTCGCGGTCCATCTGGCTCTTCAGCCGACGGCAGTAGCCGCACCACGTGGTGCTGTACATCGTCACAGTGCCCTGCATGGCCAGGCGCTCCTCTTGTTCGCGGACGGGTGCCGAGAGGGAGAACGTACGCCCTCCCGACGCCATTCCCGGAATTCGTATGACCGGCGTCTCGTGCCTGTGGACGAGCCGCCGCACCGGTCTCGCCGACCTGGCAGCATGGCGGGGTGACAGCAGCAACGCCCTCCACTCTCTTCCCCCAGGTCCCGGAGACGGCCGACGCGGTGCTCGACGGGCTCGACCCCGAGCAGCGCGAGGTCGCCCTTGCCCTGAACGGGCCGGTGTGCGTCCTCGCGGGAGCCGGCACGGGCAAGACGCGGGCCCTCACCCACCGCATCGCGTACGGGGTGCGGGCCGGCATCCTGCAGCCCGCCAGTGTGCTGGCCGTCACGTTCACCAACCGCGCCGCGGGCGAGATGCGCGGCCGGCTCCGACAGCTCGGCGCGGGCGGCGTCCAGGCCCGCACGTTCCACTCCGCGGCCCTCCGACAGCTCCAGTTCTTCTGGCCGAAAGCAGTCGGTGGCGAGCTGCCCCGCCTCCTGGAGCGCAAGGTCCAGCTGGTCGCCGAGGCCGCGGCCCGCTGCCGGATCCGGCTCGACCGGAACGAGCTCAGGGACGTGACCGGCGAGATCGAGTGGGCCAAGGTCACCCAGACCGTCCCCGCCGACTACCCGGCCGCCGTCGCCAAGTCCGTCAGGGACGCCCCCCGCGACCCGGCCGAGATCGGCCAGATCTATGCCATGTACGAGCAGCTGAAGCGTGACCGCTCGGTGATCGACTTCGAGGACGTGCTGCTGCTCACCGTCGGCATCCTCCAGGACCGGCACGACATCGCCGACCAGATCCGCCGCCAGTACCAGCACTTCGTGGTGGACGAGTACCAGGACGTCTCCCCGCTCCAGCAGCGGCTGCTCGACCTGTGGCTCGGCGACCGCGACAACCTCTGCGTCGTCGGCGACGCCGGGCAGACGATCTACTCCTTCACCGGCGCCACCCCCGACCACCTGCTGAACTTCCGCACCCGGCACCCGGGCGCCACCGTCGTCAAGCTGGTCCGCGACTACCGCTCCACCCCGCAGGTCGTCCACCTGGCGAACGGGCTGCTCGGCCAGGCCCGCGGCCGGGCCGCCGAGCACCGCCTGGAGCTGATCTCCCAGCGCGACCCGGGCCCCGATCCGGTCTACACGGAGTACGCCGACGAGCCCGCCGAGGCCGAGGGCACCGCCCGCCGCATCCGCGACCTCATCGCCGCCGGCGTCCCGGCCGGCGAGATCGCCGTCCTCTACCGGATCAACGCCCAGTCCGAGGTGTACGAGCAGGCCCTCGCCGACGCCGGAGTGCCCTACCAGCTCCGCGGCGCCGAGCGCTTCTTCGAGCGCCAGGAGGTGCGGGAGGCGGGCATCGCCCTGCGCGGCGCCGCCCGCGCGGGGGGCAACGACTCGCTCCTCGACGACGCCGAGGACCTCCCCGCCCAGGTCAGGGCCGTCCTCTCCACCAAGGGCTGGACCACCGAGCCGCCCGCCGGCTCCGGCGCGGTCCGCGACCGCTGGGAGTCCCTCGCCGCCCTCGTCCGGCTCGCCGAGGACTTCGCCCGCGCCAAGCCCGGAGCCACCCTCTCCGACCTGGTCGCCGAGCTCGACGAGCGGGCCGCCGCCCAGCACGCCCCGACCGTCCAGGGCGTCACCCTCGCCTCGCTGCACGCCGCCAAGGGCCTCGAATGGGACGCCGTCTTCCTGGTCGGCCTCACCGAGGGCATGCTGCCGATCACCTACGCCAAGACCGACGAGCAGATCGAGGAGGAGCGACGCCTGCTGTACGTGGGCGTCACCCGGGCCCGGGTCCACCTCACGCTCTCCTGGGCGCTCTCCCGCTCCCCGGGCGGCCGCGCCAACCGGCGCCCCAGCCGCTTCCTCCAGGGCCTGCGCCCCGGCTCGGGCTCCCTCGGCACCGTCGGCTCCGGCGGCGCCTCCAGCTCCGTCGAGCGGGGGAGCGGCCTCCGCCGGCGGGGGCCCCGCGGCCCCGTCCTGTGCCGGGTCTGCGGCGCCACCCTCACCCAGGCGGGCGCGATGAAGCTGATGCGCTGCGAGGACTGCCCCTCGGACATGGACGAGGGCCTGTACGAGCGGCTGCGGGACTGGCGGTCGGAACAGGCCAGGCAGCTCGGCCAGCCGGCCTATTGCGTGTTCACCGACAAGACGCTCATGGCGATCGCCGAGCGGGTCCCCGCCACCGACGGGGAGCTCGCCTCGATCTCCGGCGTCGGCATCCGCAAGCTCGACCGCTTCGGAGCCGAGGTCCTGGCCATCTGCGCAGGTGAAGAGGGCGGGACGGACGAGGGTGAGGTCTGAGGAAAACTCGTCGGAAAAATAGTTTGCGCCCGCCCCGTCAAGCCCCATAGGTTCTTAACCACGGAAACAGCGGCTTCTTCGAAGCCCTGTCTTCGTGCTGTACTTGTCCAAATAAACATGAGGGTCCGGCTCGCACCCGAACCCTCCGAGACGCCGAGAGGAGGCGATTCCAGTGATCAGCTACACCATCCAGACCAGCACCGTCAGCACCGTCGGCTTCATCGGCACGGCCAAAATGACCGATCGCTCGGTCGTCTCCGCCTGCTCGCTCGGCCTCTCCGCCTCGGCTCTCATTGGCACCGGTCTGCCCGTCGCCGGCCTGCCCGTCACCGGTCTTTCCGGTCTCGGTGCGGCCGCCGTGGCTCCGCGCAATGAGCGACCGACCAAGGCACTGGAAGCAGGAGCAGCAGGCAAGGCCACGGCCTATGGCTTTGCGGCGACCGGTGCCGGAACCCAGCAGCAGACGACGACGCACCACCACATGATGTGGGCCTTCCGTGGGCTCGAACCCTGGAGTGATCCAGTCTGATCCATGATCAGACCGGCGCCTTCAGGGCCGCGGAACCCCACCCGGGATCCGCGGCCCTTCTGTTTGTCCTCGAACGGGGACGACGGCGCGAAGGGGCCTCGGGAAAGACACCGCCCGGTACCAGCCGAAACCCCGGTCAACAGGCCGGAACGACCAGACGAGGAAAGACCACCGTGCAACTCGAAGCGCACGCCCCGTCCGTACCGCATTCCGAATCGATCCCCCTGCCCGGCTCCACGGAGGACCCCGCTTTGACCCCCCTCACCGCGCTCACCGCGCTCGACGACGCCATCGAGAACCTCGGCGTCCCCGTCCCGTGTCGCGCCTACGACCCCGAGGTCTTCTTCGCCGAGTCCCCGGCCGACGTCGAGTACGCGAAGTCCCTCTGCCGGACCTGCCCGCTGATGGCCGCCTGCCTCGCCGGCGCCAAGGAGCGCCGCGAGCCCTGGGGCGTCTGGGGTGGCGAGCTCTTCGTCCAGGGCGTGGTCGTCGCCCGCAAGCGGCCCCGTGGCCGCCCGCGCAAGAACCCGGTCGCGGCATGAGCGCCACCGGAACCATCGACCGCCCCCTCACGCACGATCCCCAGAAGCAGGCCCCGATGACCTCTTCCGCCAGCGAGCCCCTCGGCTCCGCGACCCCAGTCTTCTCCCCCGCCGCCGCGCACACCGCGCGTCAGAACAGGACCCGTGAAATGCAACTCGCCCCCGAAGCCCTGGCCCGTGCCCATATGCATGAGCGACAGCGTGAGGCCGACGCGGAACGCCAGGCCGTGCGCCTGGTCGCCGCCCGGCGCATGCAGCGCCGCGCCGAGCGCGTCTCGCTGCGCGCCCGCCGCGCGCTCGCCATGGCCGTCATGCACTGAGCGTCTCCGTGACGCCCTCGCGGGGGCCGGTCCGAACGGACCGGCCCCCGCGGTGCGTTGTCCGCACCACGACCCCGCGCGGGGCTATCGTCACCAGGGTGAACGAAGCCCGCGTCCCCCAGGAGCCCGTCTCCTGCGCCCGCTGCGGCAGGACCGCCGACCCCCTTCCGGTGACCTGGACCTGCTCCGTCGAGAACGGCCGCCGCGAGTACTTCTGCGAGGAGTGCGCCCGCGCCAACATCCGCTCCATCGAGGGCCGCCTGGACTCCTCCTGGTGGTGAGCCGCCCCTCCCGCCGCGGGCAGGACGGACGGCGCCCCGCGCCGGGTCCGGTCTCCCTGGCCCCCGCCGCGTGTGATGGACTGCCCCGATGGCAGCCCTCACGGAGCGTCTTCTGCGCGCGCTCGAACGGTTCAACGCCGCCCACCCCTGGGACCACAACGCCCACTACCACCGGTGGATCCTGAGGCAGCTGCCGCGCCGCGTCGACCGTGCCCTGGACGTCGGCTGCGGCAGTGGTGACCTCGCCCGGCTCCTCGCCGGCCGGGCCACGGCCGTCCGCGCCGTCGACGCCGACCCGGCGATCGTCGCCCGCGCCCGCGAGCTCACCGCCCCGGGCGCCCCCGTGACCTTCGACGTCGAGGACGCCCTCGCCGACACCGGGGACGACGGCGCCCACACCGCCGTCACCTGCGTGGCGACCCTCCACCACCTGCCGCTCGCCCCGGCCCTCCAGCGGTTCAAGGACCGGCTGGCCCCCGGCGGAACCCTGGTCGTCCTCGGCCTCTCCCGCCCCGCCACCGCCGGCGACCACCTCCTCGGCCTCCTCGCGATCCCCCTGAACGCGGCCACCGGTTGGCTCAGGAACCGGGGCCGCCGGGCCCCCCGGCCCGTGGCCATGACCGCCGCGACCCGCGACGCCGAGGAGACCCTCGCCGAGATCGCCCTCGTCGCCCGGCGGATCCTCCCCGGCGCCCGGATCCGCCGCCGCCTCTACTGGCGCTACACCCTCGTGTGGCGCAAGCCCGCCCGAGCCGGCTCCTAGGGAGCGTCCTGCCGATCAGGCCCTAGACGGCGTCCGGGTCCTCGAAGCCCGGCAGCCACTCGACGAGCTCGTCCCGCAGCCGTACCGTCGCGTTCAGCTGGCAGAGCACCCCGATGGTGCTCAACGTCACACGGTGTATCAGCAGGTACGCGGGCGGCAGGTTCAACTGCTTGCCCAACTGGTGGGCGGGGGAGCGGGGGTCGGCGATCCGGGCCGCCTGCGTGCGCATCCAGCCACGGGTGAAGACGAAGGACTCCGCCTCGGCCGGCTCGATGATCGGCAGCAGGTACTCCAGGACCGCGTCCGGGTCGAGCGCGACGGACTCCTTGACGAAGCCCTCCGCGCACAACAGCTCGTAGACGGTCTCGGCCTCGCCCTCGACCGTCATCCGCAGACAGGTGCCGATCGTCTCCGGCAGCCCGCCCGGCAGCCGGTCCACGGTGCCGAAGTCGAGGACGCCGAGCCGCCAGCCCTCCGGCCCCTCGTCCTCGCCCCCGGGCAGCAGCCGGAAGTTCCCCGGGTGCGGATCGGCGTGCAACAGGCCCGTGCGCGCGGGGCCGGAGAAGAGGAAACGGGCGAGGAGCTGACCCGCCCGGTCCCGCTGCGCCTCCGTGCCGTCCGCGATCACCTCCGCGAGCGGTACCCCGTCCATCCACTCGGTCACGAGGATCTGCTCCGACTGGTGCACCACCGCGGGCACCACCACGTCGGGATCGTCCGCGAACTCCTCCGCGTGGATCCGCTGCGCCTCCGCCTCCAGGGCGTAGTCCAGCTCCTCCGAGACCCGGTCCCGCATCTCGGCGATCAGCGGCTTGATGTCCATGCCCGGGATCAGCGGACCGAGCAGCCGGGCGAAGCGGCTCAACTGCGTCAGGTCGGAGAGCAGCGCCTCCTCGGCGCCCGGGTACTGCACCTTCACCGCGACCTCGCGGCCGTCGTGCCACACGGCCCGGTGCACCTGCCCGATCGAGGCCGCCGCCGCCGGCTTGTCCTCGAACTCGAGGAACAACGTCCGCCACTCGGCCCCGAGCCGCTCCTCCAGGACCGTGTGCACCGTGCGCGTCGGCATCGGCGGCGCCGCGTCCTGAAGCTTCGTCAGCGCCGCCCGGTACGGCCCGGCGACCTCCTCCGGCAGGGCCGACTCGAAGACGGACAGCGCCTGCCCGAACTTCATGGCCCCGCCCTTCAGCTCGCCCAGGACCTTGAACAGCTGCTCCGCCGTGCGCTGCTGGAGCTCGCGGGCGACCAACTCCGCGGATCTGCCGCCGATCCGCTTGCCCAGACCCCAGGTGGCCCGGCCCGCGAAGCCCAGAGGCAACGCGGCCAACTTGGCGGTCCGGGTGACCGCCTTCCGGGGAAGATCAGACATACGCCCCTCCAAAACCCAGACTGCCGTGCCGCGCAGGGCCGTTACCCCGCCATTGTGTCCTGCGCTTCCCCGGCCGCCGAGGCGCGCTCCCCTTCTCCTCCGCGCGCCGCCCCGCAGGGGCAGGCCGGGTGAGGTCTCAGCCGCTCCGCCCGCCACTCCAGCAACGGCAGCGACGCCTCCCACCGGGTGCCGGTGCTCGCCGGGAGGTCCCCGTCCAGGAAGGCCAGCGCGTGCGCGGCGGCCAGCCCGGCGACCGCCGTGGCCAGACCGAGGTCGCAGGCGGGCAGCGGATGCGGGGCGCCGGAACGCCACTGGGCCAGCAGCCGGGGCGTCACCGGGTCCCGGTCCGTCAGCTCCTCCTGGAGACACCGCGCGCAGGCCGTGCCGCCGGGCAGCACGAGCGGTCCGACCGTCCCCGTCGCCTCCAGGACGCCCGCGTACAAGTGGGGGGTGCCGGTGGAGATCCACGGCTCGGCGGGGAGCGGATCGGGGACGTACGCGCCGAGCCCGTCCCGCGGCGTCACCACGACGAGTGACAGCCCGGGCTCCCCCGTGGCTTCACCCCACCGGCCGCGTCCGCCCCGGCACCGCGCTCCACCGGGCCCGCCCGGTCCGTCCGGCCCGGCCCCTCCCGTCCTCGCCCCGCGCCCCGGCTCCCGTGCCCAGCGGGTGACCAGGCGGCGGGCCGCCGTCGCGCGGCGCTCGCCGACGGACTCGGCGGGGAGCCCGCCCGGGGCCGTCTCCCAGGGCTCGACCCGGCCCGAGTCGAGGACCTCGACCGAACCGACGCCCGCGGCGGCGAGCAGGGACGCCACCGTCGTCCCCACCCTGCCCGCGCCCCGGACCTGGACGCGCAGGGCCCGCCGGGCCGTCAGGGTCCGCGCGGCCCGCTCCGGCTCGGGGTGCACCACCGAGAGGGAGGCCAGGTCCGCGCGGAGCGGATCGAGGGCCACGTCCACCGCCCCGGCGGCCGGCCCCGCCTTCCCGGGCCGCCCGGTCGCGGCGTCCGTGAGGAGCCCTGCCGACTCCAGCCGGCCCAGGAGCGCCTCCAGGCGGCCGTCCGGCAGGCCCAGCGCCCGCGCCTCGGCCCGCAGCAGCGCCGTCCCGCGGGTGCCGTCGAGCAGCCCGAGCACCGCCCCCGTCGCCGGGTCGACCGGGTCGAGCACCACCGCGTGCGCGGGGGCGACGCCGAACTGCACGCACTGCAGACTCCGCCACGCCCGCCGCAGCGCCGGTTTCACCATCGGATGCATTTCCCGCCCCCGTTCGTCCCCATGTCCGTCCTCGATGTCCGTCCTCGCCCGTGACCGCATTCAAGATCGACAGCGACATTCCGTCGCCCCGAAGCGAGAATGCCCCGCCGCCGTGACGGGCGCCGAAAGTTGTCCACAGGTCAGGGGGATTAGTCATTCAAATGGTGGGAGGTGGGACCGGATCGTTCCCGAAACCACTCCCGGGACGGGACTTCCCCCGCCGGCAGCGGGTAACGTCGGGGCCGTGCCCGCCGACCCACAGCGCAGCGTGACCAGCGAACCGCCCCGAGGGGCGGGGACGAGCGCGGTCGAGGTCCGCAGAAGCCCGCGCCGGCGGAGGACCGTCTCGGCCTACCGCGAGGGCGACCGGACCGTCGTGCTCATCCCGGCCCGCATGTCGGAGGCGGAGGAGCGCCGCTGGGTGGGCGTGATGCTGGACAAGCTCGCCGCCCAGGAGAGCCGGAGCGTCCTCGGCGACCGTGAGCTCGCCGAGCGCGCGCTGCGCCTCTCGGAGCAGTACCTCGACGGCAGGGCCCGCCCCGGGTCCGTCCGCTGGGTGACCAACCAGAACACCCGCTGGGGCTCCTGCACCCCCTCCGAGGGCAGCATCCGCCTCTCCCACCGGCTCCAGGGCATGCCCGAGTACGTCGTCGACTACGTCCTCCTGCACGAGCTGGCGCACCTCCTCGTCCCCGGGCACGGGCCGCGGTTCTGGCGGCTCCTGGAGGCCTACCCCCGCACCGAGCGGGCGCGCGGCTACCTGGAGGGCGTGGTCGCCGCCGGGCGGCTGCCGCACCTTCCGGACGCTCGCGAGGAGTGACGCCGCCGCCCCGCGGGCGTGCGCGGGTTTCCCGATTCGGTACCGAATAGGACCTGGCCTGTCTCAATGTCGTGCCCAGCGGTTAGCCTGGCGCGAGCATTCGCCATTCGGGATGGGGGACGGTCGTTACGCATGGCCAGGGAATTCCAACGCGGCCACAAGGCCAAGATCAGCGATCTGACCGCGGGGACCGATCTGTACGTCGGTGTGCAGATCGCGGCGCCCGGACTGACTTTCGACATCAGCTGCTTCGGACTCGACGCGGACGAACGGCTCTCCGACGACCGCTACTTCGTCTTCTTCAACCAGCCGAAGTCGCCCGAGGAGTCCATCCAGCTGCTCGGCGCGCAGTCCGGTGACACCGAGTCCTTCCGCGTCACCCTCGACCGCATCCCCGCGCACATCCACAAGCTGTCGTTCACCGCGACGATCGACGGCGCCGGCCAGATGTCCCAGGTCGGCCCCGGTCACCTGCGGATCGTGGCGGGCGGCGAGGAGGTCGCGCGCTACGCGTTCACGGGCGCCGAGTTCTCCACCGAGCGCGCGGTGATGCTCGGCGACTTCTACCTCAAGGACGTGTGGCGGTTCGCCGCCGTCGGCCAGGGCTTCGACGGAGGCCTGGAGGCGCTCCTGCGGAACTTCGGCGGCGAGGTCGCCGAGGACGAGCCCGCCGCCCCGCAGCAGCAGGCCGCGGCCCCCGGCTTCGCCCCGCCGCCGCAGGCCGCGGCGCCCCCGGCCTTCGGTGCCCCCGCCGCGCCCGCCCCGGCCCCCGCGCCCGCGTTCGGCGCCCCGCCGGCCCCGCAGGCGCCCGTCCCGCCCGCGCCGCCGGTCCACACGGCGCCCACGATGGTCGCCCCCCTGGCCCCGCCGCCCGTGCCGCCGCCGGCCCCGGCCCCCGCCCCGTACGGGCAGCAGCCGCAGTACGGCCAGGTCCCGGGACAGCCGCCCGCCCCGTACCCGGGGCAGGTCCCGGGCCAGGCGCCCGGCCAGTACCCCAGCGGCCAGTACCCCCCTCAGGGACAGCAGCCGCAGGCCCCCTACGGCCAGCCCGCGCCCGCCCCGTACGGGCAGCAGCCGCCGGCGTACGGGCAGCAGCCCGGCGTCCCGCAGGGCGTGCCGGCCACCGGAGCGGGGCTCGCCGCCGCGCTCGCGCCGTACAAGGAGACCGCCACCGGCGCCCGCTGGACCCCGCAGAACCAGCAGCTCATGCGGGTCGACCTCGCCATGGGCGGCGTGCCCGTCCTCGCCCGGCAGGGCTCCATGGTCATGTACCAGGGCAAGGTCGACTTCGGCTACAAGGGCGCGGGCTTCGCCGGCCGGATCGTCGGCAACGCCACCGGCCAGGAGATGCAGCTCATGCGCTGCACCGGCCGCGGCCAGGTCTTCCTCGCCGAGAACGGCGCCCACCTGCACCCCATCGAGCTCCAGGGCGACGGCATCTGCGTCTCCGCCGAGAACGTCCTCGCGTTCGACGAGTCCCTCCAGTACGAGGTCCGCCGCATCGAGGGCCACGGCATCCCCGGCGGCGCCCTGTTCACCATGCAGTTCCAGGGCACCGGCACCGTCGTCGTGAAGACGCACGGCGTCCCCGTCGTGCTGCCCGTCACGCCGACCACCTTCGCCGACTGCAACGCCGTCGTCGCCTGGTCGGCCGCGTCCCAGGTCATCCTCTCCAGCCAGGTGCGGCTCCGCCGCAACGCCTACCCCGGCCACAGCGGGGAGACCGTGAACCTCCAGTTCCGGGGAGCCCCCGGCAACTTCATCGTCGTCCAGCCCTACGAGGTCTGAGGGAGCCCGTCATGAACCAGCAACTCGCGGGCTACGCCCCGACCCCCGTCGCGGCCCGGATGGAGAACCACGGCCGCACCATGCTCAAGGTCGCCATGGCATCCGGCCAGGACCTGTACGCACGGACCGGCTCGATGGTCGCCTACGAGGGCTTCATCAGCTACGAGCCCAACCCGCCCGCCGTCCGCCAGGTCGCCCAGCAGTGGGCCACCGGCGAGGGCGCGCCCCTCATGAAGTGCTCCGGCGACGGACTGCTCTACCTCGCCGACTACGGCGCCGACGTCGTCGTCATCAACCTCCAGAACGACTCGATCTCGGTGAACGGCACCAACGTGCTCGCCTTCGACGCCCACCTCCAGTGGGGCGTCGAGCGGGTCAAGGGGCTCGCCAAGTTCGCCGGCCAGGGCCTGTTCAACGTGGAGATCGCCGGCACCGGCTGGGTCGCGCTCACCTCGCGCGGCACGCCGATCGTCGTCGACTGCGGACGCGGCGAGGACGAGACGTACGTCGACCCCGACGCGCTCGTCGCCTGGTCGCCCGCGCTCAAGGTCAAGGGCAAGCGCAGCTTCAAGGCGTCCTCCCTCATCGGGCGGGGCAGCGGCGAGGCATACCAGATGGCCTTCTCGGGCCAGGGCATCGTCGTCGTACAGCCGAGCGAGGACAGCACCGACCGCCTGCGGGTCCGGGGCTGAGGGGGAGCGAGAACACACCATGCAGAGCCCGCTTTTCAACCACGCCGAGCAGCAGAGCCAGGAGCGGTACGTCATCCAGAACCCGCAGCTCCTGCGGGTCAGCCTGACCGGGCAGGACGACGTCCTCGCCCGCAAGGGCGCCATGGTCGCGTACCAGGGGCTCGTCGACTTCGACGGCGAGTACAAGACCCCCGGCCAGCGCCGGGCCCAGGCCCGCACCGGCGAGGGCCTGGACCTGATGCGCTGCTCCGGGCAGGGCACGGTCTACTTCGCCAACCTCGCCCAGCACGTCCACATCGTGGAGGTCGAGCAGGACGGCCTGACCGTCGACAGCGCCTACGTCCTGGCGCTCGACTCGACCCTCCACACCGAGGTCATCGCCGTCGACAGCCAGTACGGCGTCTCCGGCTCCGGCAAGTACCAGCTCAACATCTCCGGCCGCGGCAAGGTCGCCCTCATGACCTCGGGGCAGCCGCTGATGATGCAGGTCACGCCCGAGAAGTACGTCAGCGTCGACGCGGACGCGATCGTCGCCTGGTCCACCGGGCTGCGCGTCCAGATGCAGGCGCAGACCACCAACTCCAGCGTGATGCGCCGCCGCGGGAACACGGGCGAGGGCTGGGAGCTCAGCTTCCTCGGCCAGGGCTTCGCGCTGGTCCAGCCGAGCGAGGTCATGCCCCCGCAGCACGCGGCCATCGGACAGGGGATCGCCGCCCAGTTCGGCGCCGGCCAGCACGGCTCCCACGCCCAGAACCAGAACAACGCCTGGAACTGAGCACCCACGACCGAGGGGCGGTCTCCACCGGAGACCGCCCCTCGGTCACGCTCACGCCAGCCGCGCCAGCGTGCCCTTCAGCAGCTCCACCACCGACGTGTCGGCCACCGAGGCCACCTCGTCGTACCCGAACCAGCGCAGGTCCAGCGACTCGTCACTGATCTCCGCCACCGCCTCTACCGGGGCGAGCGCCGCGTACTGCACGTCCAGGTGCCAGTGGCAGGGCGCCGGGATCGGATGCCGGTCCAGCCGCACCGGACCGCCCGGCAGCAGGGTCAGACCCGCGATGCCGGACTCCTCGGTCGCCTCGCGCAGCGCCGCCGCCTCCACCGTCGCGTCGCCCGGCTCGCAGTGGCCGCCCATCTGGAGCCACATGCCCAGCTTCTTGTGCAGGGTCAGCAGGACCCGTTCCCGCGAAGGGTCGATCACCAGCGCGCTGGAGGTCAGGTGCCCGGCCCCGCAGGGCTTGTACATGCCGTCCTCGTGCCGGGCGAGATGGTCCAGGTAGACATCGCGCAGCTCCGGCTGGTCCCCGTACCCCTTCAGGACGAGGACCGCGTCGTCGTGCAGGGTCACTCCTTGCCGTCCTCGTCTTCCGGCGCCTCGCCCCTGGCCGCCTCGCCGAGCATCTTGTCCAGCTCGGAGAAGTCCAGGTGCTCGCGGTGCACGAAGCCGTCGGGGTCGTCCAGGTCCGTCGCCGTCGGCAGCATGTCCGGGTGCTCCCACAGCCCGTCCCGGCCGTCGACCCCGCGCGCGTCCGTGAGCGAGGCCCACAGGCGCGCCGCGTCCCGCAGCCGCCGCGGACGCAGCTCCAGACCGATCAGGGTCGCGAAGGTCTGCTCGGCGGGACCGCCCGAGGCACGGCGCCTGCGCAGCGTCTCGCGCAGCGCGTCCGCCGAGGTCAGCCGGGACTTGGCGGCCTCGTGGACCACCGCGTCCACCCAGCCCTCGACCAGCGCGAGCGCCGTCTCCAGCCGGGCCAGGGCCGCCTTCTGCTCCGGGGTGTCCTCCGGCTGGAACATGCCCTGCTGGAGCGCCTCCTGCAGCTGCTCGGGGTGCGTCGGGTCGAGCTGCCCGACGGCCTCCTCCAGCTTCGAGGTGTCGACCTTGATCCCGCGCGCGTACCCCTCGACCGCGCCGAAGAGGTGCGCCCGCAGCCACGGCACGTGCGCGAAGAGGCGCTGGTGCGCGGCCTCGCGCAGGGCCAGGTAGAGCCGCACCTCGTCCGAGGGCACGCCCAGGTCCTTGCCGAAGGCCTCGATGTTCAGCGGCAGCAGCGCGGCACGCCCGGCCGGGCCCAGCGGCAGACCGACGTCCGTCGAGCCGACGACCTCACCGGCGAGCGCGCCCACGGCCTGCCCGATCTGCTGGCCGAACATGGCGCCGCCCATGGAGCGCATCATGCCGATCAGCGGGCCGGCCATGGCCTGCATCTCCTGCGGCAGGACGTCGCCCATCGCCGTGCCGACCCGCTCGGCGACCGGGTCCACGAGCTGCTGCCACGCCGGCAGCGTCGCCTCGACCCACTCGGCGCGGCTCCACGCCACGGCCGTGCCCGCGCCGGAGGGCAGCGAGGTGACCTGGTCCAGCCAGAGGTCGGCCAGGCGCACGGCCTCCTCGACCGCGGACTTCTCGGCCGGCCCCACGCTCGCGTCCTTGGTGCCGTCGGCGGTGCCCTGGGCCACCACCTGGCGTGCGATCTGCTTGGCCATGTCCCAGTTGACGGGACCACCCGAGTGGCTCAGCATCTGCCCGAGCTGCTGGAAGGCCGCGCCCAGGTCGTTGGGGTTCATGGAGCCGAACATCGCGGCGAACGGATTGTCCGCACCGCCGGGACCGCCCATGCCCGGCAGCCCGCCGAAGCCGAAGGGGTTCGCGCCGAACGGGTTGCCGCCGGACCCCTGGCCACCTCCGGCGGGGTCCTTCTTCTTGCCCTCGTCGCCGTTCTCCGGCTCCTCCGGCGGAAGGCCGAATCCGAATGGGGTGTCACTCACAGGTTTCCTCGGCTCGTAGGGCCGCCGGCCTCCTGCCGACGGCGACTGCCCGACCAGGGCCTGTCCAGACAGGCCCCGCACACCACCAGCGTAGACATCCGGGCCGGAAATGGGCTCGGTGCTCCGCCGGGCCGTGCCCTGCGGCAGGATGGACGCCACCTGGTCCGTACGCGTCATGCACGTACGTACTGAAGACAACCGCTGGAGACGCCCGGTGAGTTCCCCAGATCCACAGGTTCGCGGAGCGCGAAACCACTCAACCCGGTCCGCCGTGCGCGGCCCCGTCGTCGCGGTCACCGGTGCGGCTTCCGGCGTCGGTGACCTGCTCACCAGGCGCCTCGCCGCCTCCGAGGAGATCAAGCGGGTCGTCGCCATCGACGAGCGCCGCGGCGAGGTCGAGGAGGCGGAGTGGCACATCCTCGACGTGCGCGATCCGGCCATCGCCGAGAAGCTGCGCGGCGCGGACGTCGTCGTGCACCTCGCCGTCGACCTCGACCTGGAGACCGACCCCGCCGCCCGGACGGCCTACAACGTGCGCGGCACGCAGACCGTGCTCACCGCCGCCGCGGCGGCCGGTGTCCACCGGGTGGTGCTCTGCACCTCCGCCATGGTCTACGGCGCCCTGCCCGACAACGACATCCCGCTCTCCGAGGACGCCGAGCTCAGGGCGACGGCGGAGGCCACCGGCGTCGGCGACATGCTGGAGATCGAGCGCCTCGGCCGCCGCGCCCCCCGCGCGCACCCCGGCCTGAACGTCACCGTCGTCCGCCCGGCCGTCCTCGTGGGCGGTACGGACACGGCGCTGACCCGCTACTTCGAGTCGCCCCGGCTGCTCGTCGTCGCCGGGTCACGGCCGACCTGGCAGTTCTGCCACGTCGAGGACCTGGTGAGCGCCCTGGAGTACGCGGCCCTGGAGAAGGTCGACGGGGAGTTCGCGGTCGGCTGCGAGGGCTGGCTCGAACAGGAGGAGGTCGAGGAGCTCTCCGGGATCCGGCGCATGGAGCTGCCCTCCGCCGTCGCCCTCGGCACGGCGGCCCGCCTCCACCGGATCGGCCTCACCCCGTCCCCGGCGGGCGACCTCGCCTACACCATGCACCCCTGGGTGGTGAGCGTCGGACGCCTGCACGACGCCGGCTGGCGCCCCCGGTGGACGAACGAGGAGGTCCTCGCCGCGCTCCTGGAGGAGGTCGAGGGCCGCCACACGGTCGCCGGCCGCCGCCTGGGCCGCAAGGACGCGACGGCGGCCGGAGCGGCCGGTGCGACGGTGGCGCTGCTCGGCACGGCGGCGCTGGTGCGCCAGATGCGGAAGCGGCGCGGGCTGTAGGGACGGGCTTGTAGGACCCTCCTACGGAGGGTCCCGTCCACAGGTCGAAAGGTCCCTTACCCGATGTCGGAGGCGTGCGGCACCATGGGCTCATGGCGCAGACGCACGACCACCCCGGCGAGCAGGCAGCGGACGACCCGATCAAGCTGCTCGCGATCCGTGACACCCCGCTCTCGGTCGACGAGGTCTTCCGGGCCGTCGGAGACGACGCCGCCGGCGGCACCACCCTCTTCGTCGGCACCGTCCGCAACCACGACGGCGGCGCGGACGTCGACGCGCTGGGGTACTCCTGCCACCCCACCGCCGAGGCGGAGCTCCGTCGCGTCGCCGAGAAGGTCGTCGCGAACCACCCGGTCCGCGCCCTGGCCGCCGTCCACCGCGTCGGTGACCTGCGCGTCGGCGACCTCGCGGTCGTCGTCGCCGTCTCCTGCCCCCACCGGGGCGAGGCCTTCGAGGCCTGCCGGAAGCTCATCGACGACCTCAAGCACGAGGTCCCCATCTGGAAGCACCAGAAGTTCTCGGACGGCACGGAGGAGTGGGTCGGAGCCTGCTGAGGGCGGCAAGGCGGCGCGCCGACAGGGCGTAGTCGAACGCCCGATTTGCGTAACCGGGCCCCAGGCGCGAGCGTTGGCATCACAGATGAGACAGTCTGCTGATCAACTCACTGGGGATGGGAGGTCGGGATGGCAGCGCTGGCCTGGTTGCTGATTCCGCTTTTCGCAGTCGTCGGCGCGGCGATATGGGGAAGCTGGGCTTCGAGGAACAAGACCATAGGCGACGTGGCGGAACTCGCCGGCTACGCACGTTTCCGGGACGCCATGGAGCGGTCCCACGCCTCGATCGCCGATTCCGCCCGTCAGGAACGCGAGCCGGCCGCGACGGCCTCCGCCGTCACCACGTCGCCGTCCAGCTGACGCGGGGCCTCCTCGTACGGACCGCCCCACGGGTGCACCCACAGACGAGTCCCGTACTGTCGTTCCATGCCACGCCGCACCGCGACGATGCTCGCCTCCACCCTGGTCCTGATCTGTCTGCTCATCGCGGGCGTCCTGATCCCGGTGCCGTACGCGGAGATGAGCCCCGGCCCCACGGTCAACACCCTCGGCGAGGCCAGGGGGGAACCGGTACTCCAGATCTCCGGACGCAAGACCTACCCCACCGACGGTCACCTCAACATGACGACGGTCCGCGTCACCAGCGCGGACTACAAGATGAACGCCGTCGAGGCCGTCTACGGATGGCTGGCCCACGACAACGTGGTGGTGCCGCACGACACCCTCTACCCGGACGGCAAGACCGAGGAGGAGTCGAGCCAGGAGAACGCCGAGGAGTTCACCCAGTCCCAGGAGAGCGCCAAGGTGGCGGCCCTCAGGGAACTGGGCATCCCGGTGGTGGCCCGGGTCGTCGTCGCGACCGTCGTCAAGGGCGCCCCGGCCGAGGGCAAGCTGCACGCCGGGGACGTCATCAAGGCCGTCGACGGCGTGCCGGTCAAGGAGCAGGGCGACGTCGCCAAGCAGGTGACGAAGCGGAAGCCCGGGCAGGACGTCGAGTTCACGATCGTCCCCGCCAAGGAGGCGGCCGCCGCCGAGAAGGCCCACAAGGAGCCCACCGTCACCCGGAAGGTGGTCATCACGACCACCACGTCCGAGGAGGGCGACCGGGCCGTCGTCGGCATCCAGGCCGGCACCGACCACGTCTTCCCGTTCACGATCGACATCAACCTGGCGGACGTCGGCGGCCCCAGCGCCGGTCTGATGTTCGCGCTCGGCATCGTCGACAAGCTCACCCCGGAGAGCCTCACCGAGGGCCGCTTCATCGCCGGCACCGGCACCATCGACGATAAGGGCGAGGTCGGCCCGATCGGCGGCATCGAGATGAAGCTGGTCGGCGCGCGGAACGCGGGCGCCGAGTACTTCCTCACCCCGGCCGACAACTGCGAGGCGGCCGCCGCGGACACGCCCGACGGGCTCACCCTGATCAAGGTCGACACGATCGACGACGCCACGAAGTCGCTGGAGAAGCTCCGCAAGGGCGACACGAAGTCGCTGCCGAGCTGCTCGAAGAGCTGAGCACGCGCGCGTACGGGGAGCCGAGCACGCGCGCGTACGGGGAGGGGCGCCCGGTCATCGACCGGGCGCCCCTCCCCGTACGGAGCCCGACTCCCGGAGCCGTGCCGGAACGGCTCAGCTCTCGAAGGTCGCCGCCAGCGCCTCGGCGAGGCCCGGCACCAGGTCGGGGCCGGTCAGCACCTCGGTCGGGGAGTCCTTCTCGCGCAGCCGGATCGCCGCCTCGCGGGCGCCGTCCCGCAGCACGGCCACGGTCATCCGGACCTCCTGGCGGTCCGGGTGCCCGGCGACCCACTTGGCGAGCTGCTTCTCGCTCAGGCCCTGCGGGACCTGGGCCTCGGCCGACGGGGGCAGCATGAGCCGCTCCACGGTCAGGGCGCAGCCCGCCACGGCGTCGGGCCAGGCGATCGTGCCGAGGAACTCGTCGAGGGCCTTGCCGCGCGGCAGCTTGTCCTGCTCGATGGGGGTGTAGGCGGTGGCGTC
Organism: Streptomyces sp. NPDC004266; assembly: GCF_042874095.1. Lineage (NCBI taxonomy): Bacteria > Bacillati > Actinomycetota > Actinomycetes > Kitasatosporales > Streptomycetaceae > Streptomyces > Streptomyces sp. NPDC004266. The sequence continues at coordinate 161,800 of NZ_JBIAMM010000004.1, read as the reverse complement.
GTCGCCCAGGCCGAGCTGGGAGGCGAGCTTGGGCTCCTGGGCGCGCAGCCGTGCGGTGTCGACCAGGGCGAACAGGCGGGCGGGCTGGTCCCAGCCGAGACCCGACGCGTACTCGTCGATCTCGAGCACCGCGCGGGTGAGGGGGCTCGCGGCCATGGCCGGGCCGGAGGGGGAAAGGTTGGACATGACCAATATCCTGCCTCCTCTTCCCCGGAAGGCGGGAACTAGGTAAAGCCTCAGTAAGTTGCACCAGTGGGCTCTACGATCGCGGGGCCTGCTTTCAGACGCATCAACATCGAGGGGCGCACGTTGGCTTTCCAGATGCCGGACCGTGGCCAAGGTCCGTCCGGGCCGAGGGTGAGAGTCGGCCGGCCGTCCCGGCGGGCCCGCACCCTGCTCATGACACTCGGGGTGCTGGCCGTCCTCGCCATGGCGTTCGTGATGTTCGCCGGGTTCTGGACGGACTGGCTCTGGTACCGCTCGGTCGAGTACTCGTCCGTGTTCACCACCACCCTGTGGACCAAGATCGGTCTCTTCCTGGTCTTCGGCCTGCTGATGGGGATCGCCGTCGGCTTCAACGTCTGGCTGGCGTACCGGCTGCGGCCGCCGCTCAGCGCGATGTCGCTGGAGCAGCAGAGCCTCGACCGGTACAGGATGGGCCTGGCGCCCTTCAAGAAGTGGGTGCTGCTCGCGGTCACCGCCCTGGTGGCCCTGATCGCCGGCGCCTCCGCGTCCGGCCAGTGGCGCACCTGGCTCATGTGGGTCAACGGGGTGAAGTTCGGCCAGAAGGACCCGCAGTTCGGGCTCGACGTGTCGTTCTACGCCTTCGACCTGCCCTGGTACCGCTTCCTCCTCGCGTTCGGCTTCGCCGCCGCCGTCCTGTCCCTGGTCGCCGCCGCGCTCACGCACTACCTGTACGGCGGGCTGCGGATCACCAGCCCGGGCGCGCGGGCCACCGCCGCCGCCACCGGACACCTCTCGGTCCTCCTCGGCCTCTTCGTCGCGCTCAAGGCCGTGGCGTACTGGCTCGACCGGTACGGCCTGGCGGTGAAGTCGAGCGACTTCAAGGCGACGGGCAACTGGACGGGCCTGCGGTACGTCGACGCCAACGCGTACCTGCCGGCGAAGACCATCCTGTTCTGCATCGCCGTCATCTGCGCGCTGCTGTTCTTCGCGACGCTCTGGCGCCGCACCTGGCAGCTGCCGGTGATCGGCTTCGGTCTGATGGTCCTCTCCGCGATCCTGATCGGCGGCCTGTACCCGGCCATCGTGCAGAAGTTCCAGGTCCAGCCGAACGAGCAGGCCAAGGAAGCGCCGTACATCCAGAAGAACATCGACGCGACCCGCAAGGCGTACGCGATCGACGGGACGAAGGCCGAGAACTACTCGGGGAAGTCGACGGTCAAGGCCAAGGACAAGCTGCGGGCGGACGCCGACACGGCGGCCAGCTACCGTCTGCTCGACCCGAACATCGTGTCGCCGACGTTCCAGCAGCTGGAGCAGAAGCGGAAGTACTACCAGTTCCCGACCACCCTGGACGTGGACCGCTACGCCGGCAAGGACACCGTCGTCGGCCTGCGCGAGCTGAACATCCGGGGCATCCCGAAGCGGAACTGGATCAACGACCACTTCACCTACACCCACGGCTTCGGCGCGATCCTGGCCTCGGGCACGCAGACGGACGCCAACGGCTCCCCGGTCTTCACCGAGTCCGGACTGCCGACGACCGGCTCGCTGGGCACGTACCAGCAGCGGATCTACTACGGCGAGAAGACCGACCAGTACTCGATCGTGGGCGGCCCCCAGAAGGAGCTGGACTACGAGGAGAACGGCGAGAAGACCACCAGCTACCAGGAGAAGAGCGGCGTCAGCCTCTCCAACACCTTCAACCGCGCCGCGTACGCGGTGGCCTTCAGCGAGCCGCAGATCCTCTACTCGGGAGCCATCGGCGAGGGCTCGCGGATCCTCTACAACCGCACGCCCAAGGAGCGCGTCGAGGCCGTCGCGCCCTGGCTGACCATCGACGGGGACGCCTACCCGGCGGTCGTCGACGGCCGGATCCAGTGGATCGTCGACGCCTACACCACGACCAACGGCTACCCCTACGCCTCGCGCACCACGCTCGGCGACACCACGGCCGACTCGCTGACCGTCGGCAACCAGCAGCGCACGGTCGTCGCCCAGCAGAACCAGGTCAACTACATCCGCAACTCGGTCAAGGCCACCGTCGACGCCTACGACGGCACGGTGAAGCTCTACGAGTGGGACACCCAGGACCCGGTCCTGAAGACCTGGATGAAGGCCTTCCCGGACACCGTCAGGCCGAAGTCCGAGATCAAGGGCGACCTGCTCGCGCACCTGCGCTACCCGCAGGACATGTTCAAGGTGCAGCGCGAGCTGCTGACCCGCTATCACGTCACCGACCCCGCGCAGTTCTACAGCGGCTCGGACGCCTGGCAGGTGCCGGACGACCCGACCAACAAGGACGGCAACGCGGTCCCGCCGTACTACCTGAGCATGAAGATGCCCGGGGACACGGCGCAGCGCTTCTCGCTGACGACGACGTTCACGCCGAACGGGCGGCCCAACCTGGGCGCCTTCATGGCGGTCGACGCCGACGCCACCAGCAAGGAGTACGGCCGGCTGAGGCTGCTGAGGGTCACCGAGGACGTGCCGGGTCCGGCCCAGGTGCAGAGCAAGCTCAACGGTCTGCCCTCCGTGGCCACCTTCGTCCGGGACATGAAGGGCGCCGACTCCGACATCCAGTACGGCAACCTGCTGACCGTGCCGCTCGACGGCGGGTTCCTGTACGTGGAGCCGGTGTACGCCCAGGGACGCAACGCGCTCTACCCGCTCCTGAAGAAGGTCGCGGTGTCGTACGTGGACGCGGACCAGCCGAACGGTGACACGACCAAGGACACCACGGTGTTCGAGGACAACCTCACCAAGGCGCTCAACGCGGTCTTCGGGGTGGAGGCGCCGTCCCAGCCGACGACTCCGCCGGGGACCACGCAGCCGCCCGGCACGACCCAGCCGCCGGCCTCGAACGACGCCGCCCTGAAGCAGGCCATCGCCGACGCCCAGAAGGCGTACGACGCGGGCGAGGCCGCCCTGCAGAAGGGTGACTGGACCGCGTACGGCAAGGCCCAGGAGGACCTTCAGCAGGCGCTCCAGCGGGCCGCGGACGCCGGGGCGAAGCTCAAGACGCCCGGGTCAGGCGGCTGACCTGAGGTTTTCCGTCCCCGCGTCGTGATACTGTGGTTTCACCGACGCGGGGTGGAGCAGCTCGGTAGCTCGCTGGGCTCATAACCCAGAGGTCGCAGGTTCAAATCCTGTCCCCGCTACTCAGAGGACAAGGGCCCGGATCCATAAGGATCCGGGCCCTTGTCGTGTGTCGGCGTGCCTGGGGGTGTCGAAGAGCGGTAGGGAAGGGGCGAGTTGGCGTGAGTCGTGTTTGACTTGTCTCTCTGTGGGCATGTCGACAAAACGCTGAGTGACCTCACTGGCTGCGGTATACCAGGTGTGCTCGGGTTGCGGGTGGTGCGACGATGGTATTTATGGGGGACAGGGCAACTCTGTTGGAGACAGGGCGGTTTGTGCAGCGGCACGCCAGAAACGCCGCAGACGAGATCATCGAGGCAGCGGGGGCCGTCGATGCGGCCGTCGACACCACCACCGAGACCGACGCCGAGAACGAGACCGAGACCGAGGCCAGGCACCGGCGGGCCGCCGAGTGCGGTGACCTCGCCTCGATGAGCGCGCTCGGCGCACTGCTGCTGCGCCGCGGCGACCTCGACGGCGCCGAACCGTACCTGCGGGGGGCCACCGCGGAGGGGGACCGGGCCGCCGCCAACAACCTGGGCGTCCTGCTCCACCAGCGCGGATACCCCGACGAGGCGGCCGGCTGGTGGCGGGTCGCAGCCGTCGCCGGCTCGGCCCCCGCCGCCCACGCCCTCGGCCGCCACCACCGCGAGCGCGGCGACGAGCCGGCCGCCGAGTACTGGCTCCGCCAGGCCGCCGAGCAGGGCCACGCCCTCGGCGCGTACGCCCTCGCCGACCTCCTGGAGCACCGCAGCGACGTCGGGGCCGAGCGCTGGCTGCGCGCCGCCGCCGAGCAGGGCCACCGCGAGGCCGCCTACCGCCTCGCCCTCGCCCTGGAGCGCCGGGCCACCGAGACCACCCGGGGGCCGCACGAGACCGGCACCCGGCTCCGCACCCCGGGGGCCGGGGCGGTCGTGCCCTCCGGCGCCGCCGCGGCCGCCGTTCCCGGGCAGCCGGCCGGCGAGGCCGCGGGAGAGGCCGCCGAGGCCGAGCAGTGGTTCCGGCAGGCCGCCGCGCGCGGCCACCGGCGGGCCGCGCTCCACCTGGGCGCCATCCTGGAGCACCGCGGCGAGCTGAAGGAGGCCGGCCGCTGGTACCTCAGCTCGGCCAAGGAGGGCGAGGCGAAGGCCGCCTGCGCCCTCGGCTTCCTCCTCCGCGACGCGGGCGACGAGGAGAGCGCCGCCGTGTGGTGGCTGCGGGCCGCCCAGGACGGCGACGGCAACGCCGCCAACGCGCTGGGCGCCCTGCACGCCGCCCGGGGCGAGCAGCAGACCGCCGAGCGCTGGTACCGGGCCGCCATGGACGCCGGCGACGTGAACGGCGCCTACAACCTCGGGCTGCTCTGCGCCGCCCAGGACCGCATCCCGCAGGCCGAACAGTGGTACCGGCGCGCCGCCTACGCGGGTCACCGCGAGGCCGCCAACGCGCTCGCCGTCCTGCTCCTCCAGGCCGGCGACGCCAACGGCGCCGAGCCCTGGTTCTCCAAGGCCGCCGAGGCCGGCAGCGTGGACGCCGCCTTCAACCTGGGCATCCTCCACGCGGGCCGGGGCGACGACCGCACGGCGCTGGTCTGGTACGAGCGGGCCGCGGCCGCCGGGCACACCGAGGCCGCCCTCCAGGTCGGCATCGCCGCCCTGCGGGACGGCGACGAGCAGACCGCCGAGCGGCACCTGCGGTGCGCGGCCGGCGGCGGCAGCGCCGAAGCCGCCTTCCGGCTCGCCTCGGTGCTCGACGCGCGTCGCCCCGAGCCCGGCCCCGCCGTGCTCGGCGCGCCCCGCGAGGAGAAGTCCGAGTGCGAGGAGTGGTACGAGCGGGCCGCCCAGCAGGGCCACCGGCGCGCCCAGGTGCGGGTCGGGATGCTCGCCGCCGGGCGTGGCGACCTGGCCGAGGCCGACCGCTGGTACCGCGAGGCCGCCGAGGCGGGCAGCCGCAACGGCGCCTTCAACCTGGGGCTGCTCCTCGCCCGCGAGGGCAGCGAGCGGGAGGCCGCCCTCTGGTGGACCCGCGCGGCCCGGGCCGGCCACGGCCGCGCCGCGCTCCGGCTCGCGCTGCTCGCGGCGCGCCGGGGCGAGCTCACCGAGGGGCGTCGCTGGTGCGACCGCGCGGTGGAGCTGGGGCCGGCGGAGGTCGCCGAGCGGGCGGCCCGGCTGAGCGAGGCGCTGCACCAGGAGCTCACGGCCTGAGGCGTTAACGGATTTGCGCTGGTGACGGGGGTCCCGTAAGGTTGGGTTCACCGACGCGGGGTGGAGCAGCTCGGTAGCTCGCTGGGCTCATAACCCAGAGGTCGCAGGTTCAAATCCTGTCCCCGCTACTCAGTAGCAGCGAAGGCCCGGATCCATTGAGTGGATCCGGGCCTTCGTCGTATCCGTGTGCCCGGGTCGGGGGAAGGGCATGCGGAAGCCCCCGCCGGAGCGGGGGCTTTCGCGGTGGTCGTCAGGCCGTCGTGGCGCAGCTGGGGCAGATGCCCCGGTAGGTGACCTCGACGTTCGAGATGGTGAAGCCGAAGCGCTCGGTGTCCGGGAGGTCCGCCAGCGGGTCGCCGGCCGGGTGGACGTCGCGGATCGCGCCGCAGCGGCCGCAGACCAGGTGCTGGTGGGGCCGGTGGGCGTTGGGGTCGTACCGCTTGGCGCGGCCGTCGGTCGCGACCTCGATGACCTCACCGAGGGTGACCATCTCGCCCAGCGTGTTGTACACGGTCGCGCGCGAGATCTCGGGCAGCTTCGTCACCGCGCGGGCGTGGACCTCGTCGGCGGTCAGGTGCACGTGATCCCCGTCGAGGACTTCGGCCACGACGCGGCGCTGCGCGGTCATCCGCCAGCCGCGTCCGCGCAGTCGTTCCAACAGGTCACTCATGGGGGCCAGCCTAACAGCCGGGAGCAAGATCCCGAACGGGTGTGACTTTGGATGCTCACTTGACTTGGACATTGTCCATTGTAGGATCAGGACCGGGTTTGGTCGAGGACTCGTTCAAGGGATCCGGGCCGAGGGACGGGACGCGCAGGGACGATGCAGGAGGCGCACGTGACGCAGGGACCGCTCACCACGGAGGCCGGGGCTCCGGTGGCCGACAACCAGAACAGCGAGACCGCGGGCGTCGGCGGCCCGGTCCTCCTCCAGGACCAGCTCCTCCTGGAGAAGCTCGCCCACTTCAACCGCGAGCGCATCCCGGAGCGCGTGGTCCACGCGCGCGGTGCGGGCGCCTACGGCACCTTCACGGTGACCCGCGACGTCACGCGGTGGACGCGCGCCACGTTCCTCTCCGAGGTCGGCAAGGAGACCGAGACCTTTCTGCGCTTCTCCACGGTCGCGGGCAGCCTCGGGGCGGCGGACGCGGTGCGCGACCCCCGGGGCTGGGCGCTGAAGTTCTACACCGAGGAGGGCAACTACGACCTCGTCGGCAACAACACGCCGGTGTTCTTCATCAGGGACGCCATCAAGTTCCCCGACTTCATCCACACCCAGAAGCGCGACCCGTACACCGGCTCGCAGGAGGCGGACAACGTCTGGGACTTCTGGGGCCTCTCCCCGGAGTCGACCCACCAGGTCACCTGGCTCTTCGGCGACCGCGGCATCCCCGCCTCGTACCGCCACATGAACGGCTACGGCTCGCACACGTTCCAGTGGAACAACGAGGCCGGCGAGGTCTTCTGGGTCAAGTACCACTTCAAGACCGACCAGGGCATCGAGAACCTCACCCAGGACGAGGCCGACCGCCTCGCCGGCGTGGACCCCGACTCGCACCAGCGCGACCTGCGCGAGGCCATCGAGCGCGGCGACTTCCCGAGCTGGACCGTGCAGGTCCAGATCATGCCCGCGGCCGACGCGGCGCACTACCGCTTCAACCCCTTCGACCTCACCAAGGTGTGGCCGCACGGGGACTACCCGCCGATCGAGATCGGCAGGCTGGAGCTCAACCGCAACCCGGAGAACATCTTCGCCGAGGTCGAGCAGTCGGTCTTCAGCCCCGCGCACTTCGTGCCGGGCATCGGTCCCTCCCCGGACAAGATGCTCCAGGGCCGCCTCTTCGCCTACGGCGACGCCCACCGCTACCGCGTCGGCATCAACGCCGACCACCTGCCGGTGAACCGCCCGCACGCCACCGAGGCGCGCACCCACTCGCGTGACGGCCTCCTCTGCGACGGCCGCCACAAGGGCGCGAAGAACTACGAGCCGAACAGCTTCGGCGGCCCGCACCAGACGGACCGGCCGCTCTGGGTCGGCTCCCCGGTCACCGGCGTGACCGGCGACCACGCCGCCCCCTCGCACGCCGAGGACGACGACTTCGTGCAGGCGGGCGACCTCTACCGCCTGATGGCGGAGGACGAGAAGGGCCGTCTCGTGGAGAACCTGGCCGGCTTCATCGCCAAGGTCTCCCGCGACGACATCGCCGAGCGGGCGATCGACAACTTCCGCAAGGCGGACGGTGACTTCGGCAAGCGGCTGGAGGCCGCGGTCCAGGCCCTGCGCGGCTGAGGGCGCTTGCCGTTGAAAGGGGGCGGGCCGGACTTCCGTGGGGAGTCCGGCCCGCCCTCGCGCGTTCCGGGGGACCGCTCAGCCGGAGACGTTCCGTCCCGGGGGGCCGGTCACCCGGAGGCGACGCTGTGCACGGGGATCCAGCAGCGGATGATGTCGCGTACGGAGACGATGCCGACGGGGCCCCGGTCGTCGAGGACGACGAGGTGGCGGAAGCCGCCGCGCGTCATGGCCTCGGCCGCCTCCGCCAGCGTCCAGGCGGGCGCGGCGAAGACCACGTCACGGGTGGTGTGGGAGCCGGCGGTCTCCCGGTCGGGGTCCTGGTCCCGGGCCAGGGAGTTGAGGATGTCGCGCTCGGTGAGGATGCCGAGGCCGCCGGCGTCGGTGTCGAGGACGATCGCCGCGCCGACGTGGCGCGCCGACATCAGCCGGGCGGCCTGTCGGAGGGTGTGGGCGGGACCGATGGTGAGGACCACGGTGCTCATGGCGTCACGGACGAGCATGGACGGAGCCACCTCCTTGGTGTGGACCCCCACGAGAAAGAATTCACAAGTTCACAAGCGGGGGGACTCTCAGAGTTGCACCGGGGAGGTGGGTCGTAAAGGGGGCGCGCGACGCGCCCCCGCGGAGCGTCAGGAGCGCTCGCCCTCCTGGTTCAGATAGCTCAGCAGCTCGCCGTGGAGCAGACCGTTCGACGCCGCGGCGTTCCCGCTGTGCGGACCGTGCCGGCCGTCCAGACCCGTGTACGTGCCGCCGGCCTCCTGGACCACGATCGCGACCGCGGCCATGTCCCACAGCGACAGCTCCGGCTCCGCGCAGATGTCCACGGAGCCCTCCGCGACCATCATGTACGGCCAGAAGTCGCCGTACGCCCGGGTCCGCCAGCACGCGCGCGTGAGGTCGAGGAAGCCGTCGAGGCGGCCCTGCTCCTCCCAGCCGCTCAGCGAGGAGTACGCGAAGGAGGCGTCCGACAGGGACGCGACCTTCGAGACGCCCAGCCGGGTCGCCGAGGACAGGCTGCGGCCCGTGTACGCGCCGAGCCCCTTCGCCGCCCACCAGCGCCGGCCGAGCGCCGGGGCGGACACCACGCCCACCACCGGCTGGAAGCCGGTCTCCCCGGCCTCCATCAGCGCGATCAGGGTCGCCCAGACCGGCACCCCGCGCACGTAGTTCTTGGTGCCGTCGATCGGGTCGATCACCCAGCGGCGCGGCCCCGAGCCCTCCACGCCGTACTCCTCGCCGAGGATCGCGTCGCGCGGCCTGGCGCGCTGGAGCTGTCCGCGGATCAGCTCCTCCGCCGCCTTGTCGGCCTCGCTCACCGGGGTCATGTCCGGCTTCGTCTCGACCCGGAGGTCGAGCGCCTGGAAACGGTCCATGGTGGCCGCGTCGGCGGCATCCGCGAGGACGTGGGCGAGACGCAGATCATCGTGGTAGTCGGCCATGGTCGGCACTCTATCCCCGACGCGCGGACACGCGGCGAACCGTCCACGGCGGCCCCCTTGACAGAGAGTGGGCGCCTGCCGACGCTGAGCGGAGAACCGTTCCCTCCGGAGGTGAGGATGGCGAACGCCCGCGAGGCCCTGCTCGACGCCGCGCTCGCCGCGCTCGCGCACCGCCCCTGGTCGGCCGTGCGCATGGCCGACCTCGCCGCCGCCGCCCGGGTCTCCCGGCAGACCCTCTACAACGAGTTCGGCAGCAAGGAGGGGCTCGCACGCGCCCTCGCGCGCAGAGAGGCCGACACCTACCTCCAGGGCGTCCGGAGCCTGCTGGCGGCCCCCGCCCCGCCCGAGCGGAACCTCGTCGCCGTCGCCGAGTGGATCGTCACCCGCGCCGCCGTCCGCCCGATGCTGCGGGCCCTGCTCACCGGCGCCTGGAACGAGCGGCTGCCCCAGCCCCGGCCCGCACGGCCCGGAGCCCGGCCCGCCCCCGTCCCCGCCCAGCGGCGCGCCGACGCCGGACCGCCCGCGCCCGGCGAACTCGTGGCGGAGACCGTGGCCTGCGCGGGGGAGCGGTGGGCGGCCGGCTGCGAACTCGCCGTACGGATCGCCCTCAGCCACATCGTGGCACCGGTCCTGCCGGTGACCCCTCAGTGCGCGGAACCGGAGAGCTGGAGTCCGATGACCCCCACGATGACCAGGGTGATCGAGACGATCTTGAGCGTGGAGACCACGTCGCCGAGGAAGACCATCCCGTAGATCGCCGTCCCGGCCGCGCCGATCCCCGTCCACACCGCGTACGCCGGACCCACGTCGAGCTTCCGCAGCGCCAGCGTGAGGAGACCGAAGCTGCCCAGGGCGAAGGAGGCGAAGGCGATCGTCGGCCACAGCCGGGTGAAGCCGTGCGAGAGCTTCAGACAGACCGCGAAACCCGTCTCCAGGAGCCCCGCGATCACCACCAGCAGCCACGCCATCGTCAGTGCCTCCCACGCCGTCGGTGACTGCTTCGTCGCACTTGGTGTGATTATGCACTTACCGAAAGCGACGGGGCGCAAACACGGGCGGCTCAGTCGCCCTCGCGTCGCTCCCGGGTCGCGAGCAGCCGCCGCAGCGAGACCAGCCGCGCCGGATCGGCGTGCCCCTCCGCCACGTACGCGTCGAGCCCGCAGTCCGGCTCGTCGTGGCTGCACGCGCGCGGACAGTTCTCCGTGCCCGGCACGAGATCGGGGAAGGCGAGGATCACCCGGGACGGGTCGACGTGGTTCAGCCCGAAGGAGCGCACGCCCGGGGTGTCGATGACCCAGCCGCCCTCCTTGTCGTTCAGCGGCAGCGCGAGCGCCGAGGTGGTGGTGTGCCGGCCGCGGCCCGTGACCGCGTTGACCACACCCGTGGTGCGCCGCCGGTCCGGCGGGACCAGGGCGTTCACCAGGGTCGTCTTGCCGACGCCGGAGTGGCCGACGAACGCGGTGGTGCGGCCCTTCAGGTGCTCGTGGACCCGCTCGGCCGCGACCCCGTCGACGAACTCCTCGCGGGTCGTCACCACATGGGGCACGCCCAGCGCGCCGTACATCTCCAGGAGCGCGTCCGGCGGGGCCAGGTCCGACTTGGTCAGGACGAGCAGCGGGGAGAGCCCGCCGTCGTAGGCCGCCACCAGGCAGCGGTCGATCAGCCGGGGGCGCGGCTCCGGGTCGGCGAGCGCGGTGACGATCGCCAGCTGGTCGGCGTTGGCGACGACCACCCGCTCGTACGGGTCGTCGTCGTCGGCCGTGCGGCGGAGCACCGAGCTGCGCTCGCCGATCCGCACGATCCGGGCCAGCGTGTCCTTCTCGCCGGAGAGGTCGCCGACCAGGGAGACGCGGTCGCCGACGACGGCGGCCTTGCGGCCCAGCTCGCGCGCCTTCATCGCCGTCACGGTCCGGTCCTCCACCAGACAGGTGAGCCGGCCCCGGTCGACGGTGAGGACCATGCCCTCGACGGCGTCCTCGTGCTTCGGGCGGATGCTGGTGCGGGGACGGGTGCCCTTGCGGTTGGGCCGCTGGCGGATGTCGTCCTCGTCGGTGTGCTTGCCGTAGCGCCGCATGGTTCAGACCCCGAGCATTTCGGTCCACATCGTCGGGAAGTCCGGCAAGGTCTTCGCCGTCGTCGCCACGTCCTCGATCTCCACGCCCTCGACCGCGAGGCCGATGATCGCGCCCGCCGTCGCCATGCGGTGGTCGTGGTACGTGTGGAAGACGCCGCCGTGCAGCGGGCGCGGGCGGATGTGGAGGCCGTCCTCGGTCTCCGTCACGTCGCCGCCCAGCTCGTTGATCTCCTTGGTGAGCGCCGCGAGCCGGTCCGTCTCGTGCAGCCGCAGATGGGCCACTCCGCGCAGGGTCGACGGGGAGTCGGCGAGGGCCGCGACCGCCGCGATGCCGGGGGTCAGCTCGCCGACCTCGCCGAGGTCCACGTCGATCCCGTGGATCCGGCCCGTGCCGGTGAACGTCAGGCCCGCCTCGGTGAGCTCGCAGGAACCACCCATCTCGGTGAAGATCCGACGCAGCTCGTCGCCCGGCTGGGTGGTCCGCTCCGGCCAGTCGGGGATCGTCACCCGGCCGCCGGTCACCAGGGCCGCCGCCAGGAACGGCTGCGCGTTCGACAGGTCGGGCTCGACGACGAGGTCCCGGCCGCGCAGCCCGGTGGGCGTCACCCGCCACACGTTCGGGGCGCCGCCGTGCTCCGGCTCGTCGACCTGGGCGCCGACCGCGCGCAGCATGTCGACCGTCATCCGGATGTGGGGGAGCGAGGGGAGCCGGCCGCCCACGTGCCGCACCTCGACGCCCTGGTTGAAGCGGGGCGCGGAGAGCAGCAGGGCGCTGACGAACTGGGAGGACGAGGAGGCGTCGATCTCGACGGTGCCGCCGTCCAGGCCGCCGGCGCCGTGCACGGTCATCGGGAGCGCGCCCCGGCCGTCGTCGTCGATCCGGGCGCCCAGCGCGCGCAGCGCGTCGATCACGCCGTGCAGCGGGCGCTCGTGGGAGCGGGGGTCGCCGTCGAAGCGCACCGGCCCGTCGGCGAGGGCCGCGACCGGGGGCAGGAAGCGCATGACCGTGCCCGCGTTGCCGACGTCGACGGTCGCGGGGCCGCGCAGCGGGGAGGGGATGATCCGCCAGGCCTCGCCGGAACCGTCGGGGCCCACCCCTTCCTCGATCTTCACGCCGAGGGTACGGAGCGCCTCGGCCATCAGGAGCGTGTCGCGGGAGCGCAGCGGGCGGCGCAGCCAGCCCGGCTCGGCGGCGAGCGAGGCGAGGACCAGGGCGCGGTTGGTGACCGACTTCGATCCGGGCACGGTGACGGTCGCGTCGACGGCGCCGCGGGCGTACGGGGCGGGCCAGAGGTCGGTGGGCGGGTCGGTGTGCGCGGAGGCTGCTGCGGTCATGGACTCACTGTACGGGGGAGTCAGATGCCCAGGAGCCAGCGCCCGCCGCCGATCAGGGCGGATATCGAGACCGTGTGGAAGAAGAACAGCCACACGCCCGCGGGCACCTGGGTGAGCCGCGACAACTGGTCCGCGTCCGAGTCGGGGGCGCCGCCGCGGCGCCGCTTCGCCTGGAGCTCGAAGGCCGGGCGGACGCCGCCGAGCAGCAGGAACCAGACCGCCGCGTACGCGAAGGCCGCCTGGACGTCCGGCCCGGTCAGCCAGGAGACGAGGAGGAAGGCGGCGCCCGTCAGGACGACGGTGAGGATCCCGTACGCGTTGCGGACCATCACCAGCATCGCGAGCAGCAGGGCGGTCGCGGCCCAGAGCAGCAGGGTGACGTGGCGGGTGCCGAGCAGGGCGGCGCCCCCGAGCCCGAGCAGCGGGGCCGCCGGATAGCCGGCGGCGAGGGTGAGGACGACGCCGAGGCCGGTCGGGCGGCCCCGGGACACGGTCAGTCCGCTGGTGTCCGAGTGCAGCCGGATCGCCTGCAGGCGGCGGCCGGTGGCGAGGGCCACCAGGCCGTGGCCGCCCTCGTGGGCGATGGTGATCGCGTTGCGGGCCGGGAGCCAGAGGCGGCGGAGGGCGACCAGGCCCAGCGCGCAGGCGGCGGTGACGTAGACGATCCACGTGTCGGGAGCGGGCTGGGTGCCGAGGACCTCGGTCATTTGGCGGACTGCTCCTCGCTCGTGGTCGGGATCGTGGCAGTCTGGCACGTATGTGCGGACGGTATGCATCGAGTCGGCGGCCCGAGGACCTCGTCGATCTCTTCGGGGTCGAGAAGTGGGAGCCGGAGGAGACCCTGGCCCCCGACTGGAACGTGGCCCCCACCAAAGAGGTCTGGGCCGTTCTGGAGCGTCCTGTGAAGGACGCGGAGTCCCCGCGCCCGGTTCGCCAGCTGCGCGCGCTGAAATGGGGGCTCGTGCCGTCCTGGGCGAAGTCGCCGGAGGGCGCCGCCCGGATGATCAACGCGCGCGCGGAGACCGTGGACGAGAAGCCCTCCTTCAAGCGCGCCTTCCAGGCCCGGCGGTGCATCCTGCCCGCCGACGGCTACTACGAGTGGGTGACCGGGACCGCCGAGCGCGAGCTGGAGGTCGAGGGGAAGAAGAAGCGGCCCCGGAAGCAGCCGTACTTCGTGACCCCGGCGGACGGCTCCGTCTTCGCGATGGCCGGGCTCTACGAGTTCTGGCGGGACCGCACCCTGCCCGACGGGCACCCCTCCGCGTGGTGGGTGACCTGCTCGGTGATCACCACCGAGGCCGAGACCGGACCGCTGGGCGTCGCCCCCGCCGAGGGCCCGCGCTCGCTCCACGACATCCACCCCCGGATGCCGCTGATGCTGACGGAGGACCGCTGGGACGCCTGGCTCGACCCGGCGCGCACCGCCCCCGAGGAGCTGCGCGGACTCCTCGCCCCGCCGCCCGAGGGCCTGATGCGGGCCTACCCGGTCGCGACCGCCGTCAGCAACGTCCGCAACAACGGCCCCGAACTCCTGGAGGAGTTGGCCGGACCGGAGGTCGGCACGCTGTTCTGACGTGCGGACCGGGCCGCACGGCAGGATGGGGACGTGACACAGTACGAGACCGTCCCCACCGACGCCGGTGAGGCACGCATCACGTGGTACGCCGGGACGAAGCCCTGGGCCGTCCTCGCCCTCGGGCACGGCGCCGGCGGCGGCGTCGAGGCCCGCGACCTCCAGGCCCTGGCCGGGGCGCTGCCCGCGCACGGCGTGACCGTCGCCCTCGTCGAGCAGCCCTGGCGGGTCGCCGGGAAGAAGGTCGCGCCCGCGCCCAAGACCCTCGACACCGGCTGGCGCGGCCTCTGGCCGTCCCTCGCCGCCCCCGGCCTCCCCGTCGTGGCGGGCGGCCGCAGCGCCGGCGCCCGGGTCGCCTGCCGGACCGGGCGGGAGCTCGGCGCGCTCGCCGTCCTCGCCCTGGGCTTCCCGCTCCACCCACCGGGGAAGCCCGAGAGGTCCCGTGCCGAGGAGCTCCTCTCCACCGGACTGCCCACCCTCGTCGTCCAGGGCGGCAACGACCCCTTCGGGCGGCCCGAGGAGTATCCGGAAGGGCCGTACGAACTCGTGGAGGTCCCGTACGGGGACCACGGCTTCGCCGTCCCCGGGCGCGCGCCGCTGAGCCAGGACGAGGCCCTCGCCGGTCTCGTCGACGGCGTCACCGCGTGGCTCGCCGCCCTGCGTTGACATCCACCCCCGCGCACCGGGAATGCGGAGCGGGGGGTCGCTGTTGTGGAGAGCGTCGGTGTGAGAGCAAGGAAGAGGGAGTCCGTCGCATGGGTTCGACCATCTGCCCAGAGCGTGCGCAGGCCGCTGACCTCGCCTGGACAGTGCTGCCCGCTCCCAGGACCGCCCCGATTCGGGCGGCGGGCGGAGCGGTTCCTCGTCTATCCTCCGAAACGAGCGGGTCCGCCCTCGGGCTCGCCGCCGCGCTGGAGGAGGTGGGTCCGGTCACTGGGACCGACACAGGGACCGACGACGGCCCCGAGGAGACGACCGAGGAGCGCAACGCGCGCTTCGAGCGGGACGCCCTCGGCTACCTCGACCAGATGTACTCGGCCGCGCTGCGCATGACGCGCAACCCCGCGGACGCGGAGGACCTGGTGCAGGAGACCTACGCCAAGGCGTACGGATCGTTCCACCAGTTCCGTGAGGGCACGAACCTCAAGGCGTGGCTGTACCGCATCCTCACCAACACCTTCATCAACTCGTACCGCAAGAAGCAGCGCGAGCCCCAGCGCAGCGCCGCCGAGGAGATCGAGGACTGGCAGCTCGCCCGCGCCGAGTCGCACATGTCGACCGGTCTGCGTTCCGCCGAGTCGCAGGCGCTCGACCACCTCCCGGACTCCGACGTGAAGGAAGCGCTCCAGGCGATTCCCGAGGAGTTCCGCATCGCCGTCTATCTCGCCGATGTCGAGGGCTTTGCGTACAAGGAGATCGCGGACATCATGGGGACACCCATCGGTACGGTGATGTCCCGACTGCACCGGGGCCGCCGCCAGCTGCGCGGCATGCTCGAGGACTACGCCCGCGACCGCGGGCTGGTTCCCGCGGGCGCCGGAGAGTCGTCGAACGATCTGAAAGGCTCGGGCTCATGAGCTGCGGAGAGCCGCACGAGACGGATTGCTCAGAGGTCCTGGATCATCTCTACGAGTTCCTCGACCATGAGATGCCCGACAGCGACTGCACCAAGTTCGAGGTGCACTTCGAGGAGTGCTCCCCGTGCCTGGAGAAGTACGGCCTGGAGCAGGCGGTGAAGAAGCTCGTCAAGCGCTGCTGCGGCAGTGACGACGTCCCCACCGACCTGCGCGCCAAGGTCATGGGCCGGATCGACCTGATCCGCGCCGGACACCTGGTGCCCGAGCAGGACATCACGACGAGCGCCCCGACGACGCCGGCCCCGCAGGAGTAG
The DNA here is from genome assembly GCF_042874095.1 of Streptomyces sp. NPDC004266. Lineage (NCBI taxonomy): Bacteria > Bacillati > Actinomycetota > Actinomycetes > Kitasatosporales > Streptomycetaceae > Streptomyces > Streptomyces sp. NPDC004266. The sequence goes on along the minus strand of NZ_JBIAMM010000004.1, from coordinate 145,691 downwards.
CACCCCCCGTACCGGGAACCGAGGCCGTCGCGCACCGCTCGCGGCGGCCTCGCGCATATGTCAGTTTGTATCACCCGATGGTGCGAATCGCTCCGACCGCGCCGTCACCGCCCGCCCGACTCGCTAGCGTGACAGGCGTGATGGGCGTGAAGGTCATTCCACGAGCGGCCCGCGCGTACATCGGCTGCGCCCTGCTCGGCGCGGGAGCGTGCGTCCTGCCCGCCCTGCGCCCCGGCGCGGCCGTCCCCTGGGGCACGGTCGCGCTCCTCGCCGCCCTGTACGCGCTCTGCGAGCTGCCCGCCCGCTGCCGGCTCATCGGCCGCGCGCTCGGCCGCTCCCTCCCCGTGGGCCCCGGCTCCTTCTTCCCCGTCCTCCTCGCCGCCGCCCTGCTCCTGCCGCCCGCCGCCGCCGCGCTCACCGCGATCCCCGGCAGCCTCCTCGCCCGCGTCGAGGAACCCCCCGCCGCACCCCGCCGCGCCTGGCGGGCCGCCGCCGCGGCCCTCGCCGCCTGGGCCGCCGCCCTGACCGCCGGCGCCCTCGGCGGCCCCGCCGCCCTCGGCCGGGGCCCGGACGCCCCCGACCTGCCGTACGCGCTGCTGCCCGCCTGGGCCGCCGCCCTCGTCTTCTGCCTGGTCCTCACCGCCCTCGACGGCGGCATCCGGGCCACCGCCGGCGGACTCCCGCCCCGGGCCGCCTGGCGCGGCCTCCTCGGCCGGTCCCTCACCCCGCACACCGTCCACGGCCTCGCCGGACTGATGATGGCCGTCCTCTGGCGCAGCACGTACGGCCCCGTCGCGGCACTCTTCGTGCTCCTCCCCATGTACATCTCCTGCTGGGTCTTCGCCCAGTACCACCGTGAGCGCGCCGCCCACCAGGCCACCATCCGCGCCCTCGTCCAGGCCGTCGACATCAAGGACCGGTACACCCGGGGACACAGCGAACGCGTCGGCCAGGCCTCCGTCCTGATCGCCCGTGAGCTCGGCATGGCCGAGGACCGCCTCGACGTCGTCCGCTTCGCCGGCATCCTGCACGACGTGGGCAAACTCGGCGTGCCCACCCGGGTGCTCACCAAGGACGGACCCCTCACCCCCGAGGAACGCCGGGTCATCGAACTGCACCCCGAGTACGGCCACGAGATGGTCCGCGGCATCGGCTTCCTCGGCGAGGCGCGGGCCGCGATCCTCCACCACCACGAACGCATGGACGGCAGCGGCTATCCGTACGGGCTCCACGGGGAGCAGATCCCCGAGTTCGCCCGGGTCGTGGCCGTCGCCGACGCCTTCGACGCCATGACCTCCACCCGCTGCTACAGCCGGGCCCGCCCGGTGCCCACCGCCCTCGCCGAACTGGAGCGCTGCGCCGGCACCCAGTTCGACCCCCGCATGGTCGCCGCCCTCGTCCAGGCCCTGGACCGGTACGGCTGGCAGCCCGCCGTCACCGCCGACGAGACCGCCGCGAGCCCCTCACGGACGGGACCGCTCCCCCCGGCGCGCGGCCCCCTCCCCGCACCCGCCGAGGAGCACGCGTGAGACCCGGGGCGCTCACCGTCGGCGCCGTGCACGGCGCCGCCCTCCTCCTCGGCCTCGCCGGCTTCGGCAGCACCCTCTGGCACGGCCTCGACGAACCCGGCCACGCCCTCGCCTTCGGCACCCTCATCGCCCTCGGCGAGCTCGCCCGCTGGGGCGCCGCGCCGGGCACGGGGACGCCTCCCGCGGCCGAAGAGCCACGGGGGAGCGAGTCCGCGCCCCTCGCCGCCGCCGGAGCCCTCGCGTACGCCCTGCTCGGGACCAGCGCCGGCACCGCCACCACCCACGGCGCCCCGCAGACCGTCGCCGTCGTCGTCGCCGCGGGCCTCGCCGGGATCGTCCCGCACATCGCCCGCGGCCGGGGCCCCGGGCTCGACCACCTCGCCCGCCGCGTCCTCACCGCCGGCTTCGCCGCGCTCTGCTTCCAGCCCCTCTACAACACGGGCGCCGTCACCGAGCACCTCGGCCAGGGCCCCGCGTACGCCCTCTTCCTGGTCCTCCTGCTCGTCCTGACCGTCCTGTGCGACGCCGTGCTCGCCGCCCTCCTGCTGCGCGCCCGCACCGGATTCCCGTACGGCCCCCTCCTGCGCGACGAACTCCGCGCCGTCCTCGGCATCGGCTCCGCCGTCTGCGCCACCGGCACCGTCATGGCGCTCGGCGTCGCCGCCGCCGGACTCTGGGCGCTGCCCGTGCTCGCCGTCCCGCTCCTGCTCACCCAGGTCTCCTTCCGGCGGTACGCGGCCGTGCGGACCGTCAACCGGCAGACCATCGCCTCCCTCGCCCGCGCCACCGAGATCGCCGGCTGCACCCCGCCCGGGCACGCCCGCCGGGTCGCCGCCCTCAGCGCGGCCGTCGGACGCGAGCTCAGCCTGTCCGGGGCCGAGCTGGCCGTCCTGGAGCACGCGGCGCTCATGCACGACATCGGCCAGCTCTCCCTCGTCGACCCGGTCGCGGGCGGCGCCACCGCCCTCCTCCCGGCCGAGGAGCAGCGCCGGATCGCCCTCCTGGGCGGCGAGGTCGTCCGCAGGACCGGGGTCCCCGAGGCCGTCGCCGTCGTCGTGGAGCGGCAGGCCGAGCCGTACCGCGAGCAGCCGCTCCCCGCCCGGATCGTCCGTGCCGTGAACGCCTACGACGACCTCGCGGGCGCCGGGACGGGCGAGGGGGCGGCGGCCGCGCTCGGGGCCCTGGAGCGGCTCAGGCTCGGCACCGCCCGCGACTATCACCCGGATGTCGTCGAATGCCTGGCCAGGGTCCTGGCACGGGGCGGAGCCGCTGGGGTGACCTCCGCCGTCCCTGGGTAACCCATGGGTAATGAGCGCGCGTCCGACCGGGCATGGTTGGATGCGAACAAGAGGGTGAAGCGACCGGCAGGCGGGAATCGTGAAGATCTTCGGGAAGGTACGGCATCGGCCCTCCGCCTCGTGGCGGCAGGCCACCGACCGCGCGTTCACGCTGATCGGCGACGGCCGGTACGAGGACGCGGGCGCACTGCTCACGCGCGCGGCGGATCTGGAGCCCTGGCTCTCGGAGTCCTGGTTCAATCTGGCGCTGCTGCACAAGTTCCGGCACGACTGGGAGCAGGCCCGGGCCGCCGGGCTGCGCGCGGTCGCGCTGCTCGACAAGGAGAGCGGCGCCCCCGACTGGTGGAACGTCGGCATCGCCGCCACCGCGCTCCAGGACTGGCCGCTGGCCCGCCGGGCCTGGCAGGCCTACGGACTGAAGGTGCCCGGCGCCGCGGCCGGCACCGGCGAGCCCGCCGGCATGGAGCTGGGCAGCGCCGCCGTCCGGCTCTCGCCCGAGGGCGAGGCGGAGGTCGTGTGGGGCCGCCGGCTCGACCCGGCCCGGATCGAGGTCCTCTCCATCCCGCTGCCCTCCTCCGGCCGCCGCTGGGGCGAGGTCGTCCTCCACGACGGCGTGCCCAACGGCGAGCGGACCACCACCGCCGGCCCCTCCTACCCCGTCTTCGACGAGATCGAGCTGTGGGCGCCCTCGCCCGTCCCCACCTGGGTGGTGCTCCTGGAGGCGGCCACCGAGGCCGACCGGGACGCCCTGGAACAGCTCGCCGCCGAGGCAGGTTTCGCCGCCGAGGACTGGTCGTCCTCCGTGCGGCTGCTCTGCCGTGCCTGCTCGGAGTCGACCATGCCGAGCGCCGAGGGCGAGGGTGAGCACTCCGACCCGCACGACCACAGCGAGCCGGGCCACCCGGGTCCGCTGGGCCACCGCTCGCCCGGCGAGCTGTGGGTGCCCGAGCGCGAGTGCGGCATCGCGGCCCCGGCGGGTCTGGTGCGGGGCCTCCTCGACGGCTGGGTCGCGGACAGCCCGGACAGCCGCGAGTGGCGTGATCTCGAAGAGGTCTGCTGAGCGTCCGCTCGTGGCCCCGTAGGCTGTCCTTCGACGGAATCGGGTTTTCAGAAGGGCGCGGCCGGACATGGCGCAGCAGGACACGGACGAGCAGACGCAGATCGACGACGGGTTCGTCGTGGACACGGAGGACTGCGAGGAGCGCGAGCGTGCCCACCGCGAGCGCGGCACGTCCCGGCCCATCACGGTCGTCGGCAACCCCGTGCTCCACCGGGAGTGCAAGGACGTCACCGAGTTCGACGACGAGCTCGCGCAGCTGATCGACGACATGTTCGCCAGCCAGCGCACCGCCGAGGGCGTGGGCCTGGCCGCGAACCAGATCGGCGTGGACCTGAAGGTCTTCGTCTACGACTGCATGGACGACGAGGGCGTCCGGCACGTCGGCCACGTCGTCAACCCGGTCCTGCAGGAGCTGCCGGCCGAGCAGCGTCACCTCGACGAGTCCAACGAGGGCTGCCTCTCCGTGCCGACGGCGTACGCCGAGCTGGCCCGCCCGGACTACGCGGTGGTGCACGGCCAGGACTCCCAGGGCAACCCGATCAAGGTCCGGGGCACCGGCTACTTCGCCCGCTGCCTCCAGCACGAGACCGACCACCTGTACGGCTTCCTGTACATCGACAAGCTGTCGAAGCGGGACCGCAAGGACGCCCTGCGCCAGATGGCGGAGGGCACCCCGCGCTACCCGGTCGTCGCGAACGACTGACCCCATGACGAAGGGCCCCGCACTCCTCGGAGTGCGGGGCCCTTCGCCGTACCGGCTAGAAGTCCTCGTCGAGGTCCACCGAGCCCTCGACCGCCACCTGGTAGGCGGACGGGCGGCGCTCGAAGAAGTTGGTCAGCTCCTGGACGCCCTGGAGCTCCATGAACGCGAACGGGTTCTCCGAGCCGTACACCGGCGGGAAGCCGAGGCGCTGGAGGCGCTGGTCGGCGACGCACTGGAGGTACTCGCGCATCGACTCGGTGTTCATGCCCGGCAGGCCGTCGCCGCACAGGTCGCGGCCGAACTGCAGCTCCGCCTCGACGGCCTCCCTCAGCATGTCCGTGACCTGCTGCTGGAGCGCGTCGTCGAAGAGCTCCGGCTCCTCCTTGCGGACGGTGTCCACGACCTCGAAGGCGAAGTTCATGTGCATCGTCTCGTCGCGGAACACCCAGTTGGTGCCCGTCGCCAGACCGTGCAGCAGACCGCGGGAGCGGAACCAGTAGACGTACGCGAAGGCGCCGTAGAAGAACAGGCCCTCGATGCACGCCGCGAAGCAGATCAGGTTCAGCAGGAAGCGGCGGCGGTCGGCGGCCGTCTCCAGCTTCTCGATCTTCTCGACCGAGTCCATCCACTTGAAGCAGAACTGCGCCTTCTCGCGGATCGACGGGATGTTCTCCACCGCGTCGAAGGCCGCCGCGCGGTCGTCCGGGTCGGGCAGGTAGGTGTCGAGCAGCGTCAGATAGAACTGGACGTGCACGGCCTCCTCGAAGAGCTGGCGCGACAGGTACAGGCGCGCCTCCGGGGAGTTGATGTGCTTGTACAGCGTCAGGACCAGGTTGTTCGCCACGATCGAGTCGCCCGTCGCGAAGAACGCGACCAGCCGGCCGATCATGTGCTGCTCACCGGGGGTGAGCTTGGCGAGGTCGGCGACGTCCGAGTGGAGGTCGACCTCCTCCACGGTCCAGGTGTTCTTGATGGCGTCCCGGTAGCGCTCGTAGAAGTCCGGGTAGCGCATCGGACGCAGGGTCAGTTCGAAGCCCGGGTCGAGCAGGTTCTTCTCGGTGGAGCTCATTACTGGCAGGCCTCGCAGGACTCGGGGTTCTCAAGGGAGCAGGCGATGGCGTCCGCGTCGGGGGCCGCCTGCTGGACGGGGATCGGGGCGGCGGCGGTCGTCGCGGCCTGGGCCGCGCGGGCGATCCGGGTGGCCGGGCGGGAGCGCAGGTAGTACGTCGTCTTCAGGCCCTGCTTCCAGGCGTACGCGTACATCGACGACAGCTTGCCGATCGTCGGCGTCTCCATGAACAGGTTCAGCGACTGCGACTGGTCCAGGAACGGGGTGCGGGCGGCGGCCATGTCGATGAGGCCGCGCTGCGGGATCTCCCAGGCCGTGCGGTACAGCTCGCGGACCTCGGCGGGGACCCAGGTGAAGCCGGCCACCGAGCCGTTGGAGTCGCGCAGCGCCTCGCGGGTCTGCGCGTCCCACACGCCGAGCTTCTTCAGCTCGTCGACGAGGTACGAGTTGACCTGGAGGAACTCGCCGGACAGCGTCTCGCGCTTGAACAGGTTGGAGACCTGCGGCTCGATGCACTCGTAGACGCCCGCGATCGAGGCGATGGTCGCCGTCGGCGCGATGGCGAGGAGCAGGCTGTTGCGCATGCCGACGGCGGCGATCCGCTCGCGCAGCGCGGCCCAGCGCTCCGGCCAGTTGAGCTCCACGTCGTAGTGGTCGGGGTGCAGGACGCCCTGCGCGGTGCGGGTCTTGTCCCAGGCGGGGAGCGGGCCGCTGCGCTCGGCGAGGTCGGCGGAGGCCTCGTACGCGGCGAGCATGATCCGCTCGGCGATACGGGTCGACAGGGCGCGTGCCTCGGCCGAGTCGAACGGCAGCCGCAGCTGGAAGAAGACGTCCTGGAGACCCATCGCGCCGAGGCCCACCGGGCGCCACTTGGCGTTGGAGCGGCCCGCCTGCTCGGTCGGGTAGAAGTTGATGTCGACGACCCGGTCGAGGAAGGTGACGGCCGTGCGGACGGTCTCGTCCAGCCGCTCCCAGTCGATGTCCGAACCCGACACGAAGGCGCCGAGGTTGACCGAGCCGAGGTTGCAGACGGCCGTCTCGCCGTCGTTCGTGACCTCGATGATCTCGGTGCAGAGGTTCGAGGAGTGGACGACGGTGCCGGGCTCGGCCGTCTGGTTGGCCGTACGGTTCGAGGCGTCCTTGAAGGTCATCCAGCCGTTGCCGGTCTGGGCCAGGGTCCGCATCATCCGGCCGTACAGGTCGCGGGCCGGCATCGTCTTGCGGGCCAGGCCCGCCGCCTCGGCCTTGCGGTAGGCGGCGTCGAACTCCTCGCCGTACAGGTCGACGAGCTCGGGCACGTCCGCCGGGGAGAACAGCGACCACTCGGCGTCGGCGTTGACCCGGCGCATGAACTCGTCCGGGATCCAGTGCGCCAGGTTCAGGTTGTGCGTGCGGCGCTGGTCCTCGCCCGTGTTGTCGCGGAGCTCCAGGAACTCCTCGATGTCCGCGTGCCAGGTCTCCAGGTAGACCGCGGCGGCGCCCTTGCGGCGGCCGCCCTGGTTCACGGCGGCGACGGAGGCGTCGAGCGTCTTCAGGAACGGCACGATGCCGTTGGAGTGCCCGTTGGTGCCGCGGATCAGCGAACCGCGGGCACGGATGCGGGAGTACGACAGGCCGATGCCGCCCGCGTGCTTCGAGAGGCGCGCGACCTGGTGGTAGCGGTCGTAGATGGAGTCCAGCTCGTCCTGCGGGGAGTCCAGGAGGTAGCAGGAGGACATCTGCGGGTGGCGGGTGCCGGAGTTGAAGAGCGTGGGGGAGGACGGCAGGTAGTCCAGACGGCTCATCAGGCCGTACAGCGCGGCGACCTCGTCGAGGGCGCGGACGCTGTCGTCCTCGGCGAGACCGCAGGCGACGCGCAGCATGAAGTGCTGGGGGGTCTCGATCACCTTGCGGGTGATCGGGTGGCGCAGCAGGTAGCGCGAGTAGAGGGTGCGCAGACCGAAGTAGCCGAAGCGGTCGTCGCCGGCCGCGTCGATCGTCGCGTCGAGCCGCGCGGCGTGCAGGGCGACGAACTCGGCGGTGCGGTCGGCGATGAGGCCCTCGCGGTGACCGACGGCGACGGAGGCCGCGAAGGAGACGGCGCCCTGGCCGGCCGCCTCGTCGGTGATGGTGAGGGTGAGGAGCCGGGCGGCGAGCCGGGAGTACGCCGGGTCCTCGGCGATCAGGCCGGCGGCCGCCTCGGTGGCCAGCTCGCGCAGCTCCGCCTCGTCCGACGTGGCGCTGCGGCCGCGGAGCGCGGCGGCGGCGACCTTGCCGGGGTCGGTGTCGGGGAGATCGGCGGTGAGGTCGGTCAGGGTCCGCAGCAGTACGGTCCCGGGGCCGTCGCTCTCGACCGCGGAAGCCTCGGCCGAAGCCGGATCGGCGGGCGCGATGGTCACGTGGGGGCTCTCCCTCGCTCGGCGGGGCGCGCGGGCGGGGAGGTGGGCGGGCGGGCACCCGTACGCGCGGGCGCGCCGCGTCCACCGGCCCACTCCGCGAGGCCCGGACGTCTGTGGCACCCGGAACGGACGGACCGGGCGCGCTGCCGGAAGGTCTTCGGACTCACCGCGTACGAAACCGCACGAAGCACACCGTTGCGGGACAGTTCCGGATTCGCGCCGGATTCCCCTGCGTCGACAGCGAGGACGAGCATACATGTGGGGGGCGCCGCTCGTGGCACCCCCCACATGTTGTGTCGGTCCCGGGGCTACAGCTCCAGGGCGTACGTCCGCAGCAAGTGGCCGGGGACCGGCTCCCAGTCCCGTTCGGGGGTGCGGACGAAGCCCATCCGCTCGTAGATCCGGTGCGCCGCGACCATCTTGGCGCCCGTGGAGAGCACGAGCCGCGCGCATCCGGTCAGGGCCCGCGCGCGGTCCGCGCAGGCGCGTACGAGGGCCTCTCCGACGCCCCTGCCGCGGGCCGCCGGCGCGACCACGAGCATGCGGAACTCGGCCTCGCCGGGGGCGGCGATGTCCGCCCAGGCGGTGCCGCCCTCCGCGAAGGTCACCCCGCCGATGACGGTGTCGTCCGCGTCGAGGGCGACGAGCACCTCGCTCTCGCGCGCCCGCCGGGCCGTGTCGCGGAGCACCGCCAGGTAGAAGTCGTCCTCGCCGTGCAGCAGCAGACCGTCGTTCAGATAGGTCAGCCCGGTCAGGTCGCCGAGCTCCTCGTACTCCTCGGGCCGTACCGCCCTGATCGTGAAGTCCATGCGCCCCAGTCTGCCGCGCCGGTCGCACGCGCAGGGGCCCGGGACCTCATGGTGAGGTCCCGGGCCCCTGCGGGGTGTCGCGCGGTCAGTGCGTCGCGGCGCCGACCTTCGGGATCTCGTGGACACCGGGGTCGCCCGCGTCCGCCGTGTAGTCCTCCGGGGAGGTCTCGTCGACGCCCTCGGGGGCCTTGACGGCCTTGAGGACGAAGGTCAGGACGACCGTGACGACGACGTTGAGCACGAAGGCGGTGAGGCCGATGTAGCCGATCTCGCCGATGCCGGGGATCTCGGCGGCCGAGCCGCCGAAGTGCTTCTGGGTCGGGCTGGCGACGCCGTACGCGGCGGCCGTGCCGTAGACCATGCCGACGGCCCAGCCGGCGAGCAGCGCCCAGCGGTGGAACCAGCGGGTGAACAGACCGCCGACGAGCGCCGGGAAGGTCTGCAGGATCCAGATGCCGCCGAGCAGCTGGAAGTTGATCGCGACCGTCTTGTCCATGGTGAGGACGAAGACGAGCGCGCCCACCTTCACCAGGAGGGAGACCAGCTTGGAGACCTTGGTCTCCTGGGCCGGGGTGGCGTCCTTCTTGATGAAGTCCTTGTAGATGTTGCGGGTGAAGAGGTTGGCCGCGGCGATCGACATGATCGCGGCCGGGACGAGCGCGCCGATGCCGATCGCGGCGAACGCGACGCCCGCGAACCAGTCCGGGAACATGGTCTCGAAGAGCTGCGGGATGGCGAGCTGGCCGTTCTTGACCTTGATGCCGGCGGCGATCGCCATGAAGCCGAGCAGCGCGAGCAGACCCAGCATCAGCGAGTACAGCGGCAGGATCGTGGTGTTGCGGCGGATGACCTCACGGCTCCGGGACGACAGCGTCGCCGTGATGGAGTGCGGGTACATGAAGAGCGCGAGGGCCGAGCCGAGCGCGAGCGTCGCGTACGTCCACTGGCCCGCCTCGCCGGGGGCGAGCGCGCCGCGCGGCTTGCCGGTCGCCGGGTTGGTCTGCGCGAAGGCCTCGCCCGCCCTGGTGAAGATCTCGTCGAAGCCGCCGAGCTTGATCGGGATGTAGATGATCGCCACCGCGATGACGATGTAGATCAGCGTGTCCTTGACGAAGGCGATGAGCGCGGGGGCGCGCAGGCCGGAGGAGTACGTGTACGCGGCCAGCACGCCGAAGGCGATCAGCAGCGGCAGGTCCTTGACGAACCAGTGGGTGTCCTCGCCGCCGCCGACGCCCATCACGTCCAGGACGGCCTGGATGCCGACGAGCTGGAGGGCGATGTACGGCATGGTGGCGAGGATGCCGGTGACCGCCACCGCGAGGGACAGGCCCTTGGAGCCGAAGCGGCCGCGCACGAAGTCGGAGGTGGTGACGTATCCGTGCTTGTGCGAGACCGACCAGAGGCGCGGCAGGAAGGTGAAGATCAGCGGGTACACCAGGATCGTGTACGGGACGGCGAAGAAGCCGGCCGCGCCCGCCGCGTAGATGGCCGCGGGGACGGCGACGAAGGTGTACGCCGTGTAGAGGTCGCCGCCGAGCAGGAACCAGGTGACCCAGGTGCCGAACGACCGTCCGCCCAGGCCCCATTCGTCGAGGCTGTGCTCGTTCTCGGCCTTGCGCCAGCGCGCGGCCAGGAAGCCCATGACCGTGACGGCCAGGAAGAAGAAGACGAAGACGCCGAGCGCCACGCCGTTCACGCCGTCCTTCATCGCGCGTCACCTCCCTTGCGGGCACGCTGGTCCAGCTGCCACAGCTTGTACGCGATCATGGTGAGCGCCGTGGAGATCAGCACCCAGAGCATCTGGTACCAGTAGAAGAACGGGATGCCGGCGAAGAGCGGTTCGACCTTCGCGTAGGAGCTCACCCAGAGCATCGCCACGAACGGGGCGAACAGGCAGAGCGCGATCACCACCCGCAGGGGTGTGATGGTCGGTTGCTTCCCTTGTGTCACATCTGACGCTTCTGACATGGCGATTCCCGTCCCCTCGCTGATCACCTCGATAGTGCTGGGGAAATCTAGGGGACTGCTCCCGTGCTGGGAACCCCTGTCCGCATAACGGAAGCGATTCGACGCCGAACGGCCGCACCCCCCGCCGGGGTGCGGCCGTTCGCGCCGTACGAGGGGTCCGTCCCCGCGGGGGTCCGGCCGTCGGGGGCTCAGCCGTTGGGGCGCTGGAGGCGCGCCACGAACTTGTACCGGTCGCCGCGGTAGACGGACCGCACCCACTCCACCGGCTCGCCCTGGGCGTCCAGCGAGTGACGGGAGAGCATCAGCATCGGCAGGCCCACGTCCGTGCCGAGCAGACCGGCCTCGCGCGGGGTGGCGAGGGAGGTCTCGATGGTCTCCTCGGCCTCGGCGAGGTGCACGTCGTAGACCTCGGCGAGCGCCGTGTAGAGGGAGGTGTACTTCACCAGCGAGCGGCGCAGGGCGGGGAAGCGCTTCGCCGACAGGTGGGTGGTCTCGATCGCCATCGGCTCGCCGCTCGCGAGGCGCAGCCGCTCGATGCGGAGCACCCGGCCGCCGGCCGAGATGTCCAGCAGCCCGGCGAGGGTGTCGTCGGCCGTGACGTACCCGATGTCGAGGAGCTGCGAGGTGGGCTCCAGGCCCTGGGCGCGCATGTCCTCCGTGTAGGAGGTGAGTTGCAGGGCCTGCGAGACCTTGGGCTTGGCCACGAAGGTGCCCTTGCCCTGGATGCGCTCCAGACGGCCCTCGACGACCAGCTCCTGGAGCGCCTGGCGCACGGTGGTGCGCGAGGTGTCGAACTCGGCGGCGAGCGTCCGCTCCGGCGGGACCGGCGTGCCGGGCGGCAGGGTCTCCGTCATGTCGAGCAGGTGCCGCTTCAGTCGGTAGTACTTGGGCACGCGCGCGGTGCGGGTCGGTGTCCCGCTCTCTGTCTCCGTACTGCCCGCGTCCGTGGCCATGGCCTGCCTTCCCGAGTCCTGTGCTGCTGCCGTCACCGGCTCCTCCGTCTGTCGCGGCTCACATGGTGGCACGGACCGGTCACGGGTCGTCGCCCTCCCTCAGGTGTCGGTCCGATAACGGACGCGACTGCCCTTCTTATACACCCTTGACACCCCTAAAGGTCTAGGCCAAGCTCCCGGTACTGGTCTAAACCATTAAAGACCAGGTCCCAGCCCCACGAGCACTACCTGACGTATGTCTTCGCGCGGTGGGCAGGGGTTGCAGGCATCCCTGAGGAGGGTGGCGTGAAGCGCAAGCTCATCGCGGCGATCGGCGTCGCGGGCATGATGGTCTCCATCGCTGCGTGTGGTTCGGACAGCGACAGCGGCAAGGACGGCGGCAAGGCCACGGCCGGCGGCGACAAGACCCTGACCGTCTGGGTCATGGACGGGTCCGCGCCGGACGCCTGGATGGCCGAGGTGAACAAGGCCTTCGAGGCCAAGCACCCGGGCGTCAAGGTCAAGGTCGAGAAGCAGATCTGGAACGGCATCCAGGAGAAGGTCACCACCGCCCTCTCCGAGGACACCCCGCCGGACGTCCTGGAGCTCGGCAACACGCAGACCGCCGGCTACGCGGTCACCGGCGGCCTCGCCGACCTCTCCGGCGACAAGGCCACGCTCGGCTACGACGCCTGGAACAAGGGCATGGTCGCCTCCAACGAGCTGGACGGAAAGCTCTACTCCGCCCCGTGGTACGCCGCCAACCGCGTCGTCGTCTACGACAAGGCCGCCTTCAAGAAGGCCGGCGTCACCCCGCCGAAGACCCGCGCCGAGTGGATCGAGGGCCTGAAGAAGCTCAAGGCGTCCGACCCCAAGTCGCAGGCCATCTACCTGCCGGGTCAGTCCTGGTACGTCCTCGCCGGCCTCATCTGGGACGAGGGCAGCGACCTGGCGGTCAAGGACGGCGACAAGTGGAAGGGCAACCTGTCCTCCCCCGAGGCCGTCAGCGCCATGAACTTCTACAAGGAGCTGGCGTCCTACTCGACCGCTCCGAAGGACAAGGACGAGGCGACCCCGCAGCAGTCCACCGACATCATCCCCAAGGGCGGCGTGGCGTCCTGGATCGGCCTCGGCTGGGAGGCCGGCGGCGCGATCGACGCCATGAAGAAGGCCGGCAAGACCGCCGACTTCGGCTACTTCCCGATCCCGGGCAAGACCGCCGACAAGCCGGGCTCCGTCTTCCTCGGCGGCTCGAACCTCGCCATCGCCGAGCGCTCCAAGAACAAGGACCTCGCGAAGGAGTGGCTGGCCCTCGCCGCCGGCAAGGAGTTCATGACGAAGTACGCCGCCGCCACCGAGGGCGCGCTGCTTCCCAACACCGACTCCGCGCAGTTCAAGCCCGCCCCGGGCTCCTTCGCCGAGGCCATGGCGGCCTCGTCCGCCTCCGGCAAGGTCACCCCGGTCACCCCGGGCTGGGCGAACGTCGAGACCGCCCCGAACCCGATCAAGGACTACATGACCAAGGTCCTGAAGGGCGAGGACGCCAAGAAGGCCGGCGAGGCGGCCGACAAGGTCATCGACGAGCGCATCAACCAGCAGTAATCCGTAGCCCCGGTGGTGCGGCCGGTACGCACCGGCCGCACCACCGGCGCGTCGCAGCGATGCAGTGATCAGCGGCCCGCTCCCCCGGGCCGTGCCCCGGTGGGCGCGGGAGCCCCAGAACCGCGAGGAATAAGACCATGACCGTGGACTCCCAGGGGACGGCGACCGCCGGTCCCCAGGACGCGCCCGGGAGGGCGGCAGGGAAGTCTCAGACTCCGCCACCCTCTCCGGGCCCGAAGGAAGTCCTTCAGCCTCCACGCGGCAGACGCTCCCTGCCCAGCGGGGTGCTGCCCTACCTGCTCGTCGCGCCGGCCCTGTTGTCCATGGCGGTGCTGCTGCTCTACCCGCTGATCCGCAACGTGATCCTCTCCTTCCAGCAGCTCAACCGGAAGGAGTTCATCACCCGCGAGACGGTCTGGACCGGCTTCGACAACTACACCGAGCTCCTCGGTGACCCGGACTTCTGGACCGTCGTCGTCCGCAGCGTCGTCTTCACCGCCGTCAACGTCGCCCTCATCATGGCGATCGGCACGGGCATCGGCCTGCTGCTCAACCGCCTCGGCAAGAAGATGCGACTGGTCCTCTCGCTGGCCCTGATGTTCGCCTGGGCCATGCCGATCGTCGCCTCCGTCACGGTCTTCCGCTGGCTCTTCGACGAGCAGTTCGGCGTCGTGAACTGGCTGATGCGCACGCTGGGCTTCGCCGGCTACGACCAGCACAACTGGTTCGAGACCGGCTTCTCCACCCTGGTCATCGTCCTGATCCTGCTCGTCTGGGGCTCCGTCCCCTTCGTCGCCCTCAACATGTACGCCGGCCTGACCACCATCGGCTCCGAGCTGTACGAGGCCGCGAAGATGGACGGCGCGAGCGGCTGGCGGACCTTCTGGGCCGTGGTCTTCCCGAACCTGAAGTCCTTCTTCATGATCACCACGTTCCTGGAGATCATCTGGATCTTCAAGGCGTTCGCGCAGGTCTACGCCATGAACCTGGGCGGCCCCGACCGCGGTTCGGAGACGCTCCCGGTCTTCGCCTACATCGAGGGCGTCGGCCAGTTCCACTACGGCGTCGCCGCCGCCATCTCCGTCCTGACGATCGTGATGCTCATCGCGGTCCTGTCCTTCTACTTCCGCCTGATCCTGAAGGAGGAGGAGCTGTGAGCGCCGCCGCCACCCCGACTCCGCAGAAGCTGCGCACCAGGAAGCCGCTCACCGTCGCCGCGGTCGCCAAGAACCTCGGCGCCCTCGTGCTCGCGGCCGTGTTCGTCTTCCCGGTCTACTGGATGTTCTCGTCCTCGCTGAAGCCGCAGCACGAGATCATGACCAAGGACCCGGTCTTCGTCTTCACGCCGACGTTCGAGAACTACGGCACCGCGACCGGCGTCGACCTGTTCTGGACGTACGTCACCAACAGCCTCACGGTCACCCTCGGCGCCGTCCTGCTCGCGCTGGTCGTCGCCCTGGCCGCGAGCTTCGCGATCGCCCGTCTCAAGTTCAGGGGGCGCAAGGGCATCGTCCTCGTCGTGATGATGGCTCAGATGGCCCCCTGGGAGGTCATGGTCATCGCGATGTACATGATCTCCCGCGAGAACGACCTGCTCAACAGCATCCCGATGCTGACGCTCATCTACTTCGTCATGGTCCTCCCCTTCACGATCTGGACCCTGCGCGGCTTCATCGCCGCCGTCCCGGTCGAACTGGAGGAGGCCGCGCAGATCGACGGCTGCACCCGCGGCCAGGCCTTCCGCAAGGTGATCTTCCCGCTGCTCGCGCCCGGTCTGATGTCGACCTCGCTCTTCGGCTTCATCACCGCCTGGAACGAGTTCGCCATGATCCTCATGCTGAACAAGGAGAAGGAGTCGCAGACCCTGACGCTCTGGCTGACCCAGTTCCAGACCGCCTTCGGCAGCGACTGGGGCGCCACCATGGCCGCCTCCACGCTCTTCGCCCTCCCCGTGCTCATCGTCTTCCTCTTCCTCCAGCGCAAGGCCGTCGGCGGAATGACCGCCGGCGCGGTGAAGGGATAACGGCTCTCCATGACCACACTGGTACACGGCTCGGACACCCTGACCCGTGACGCGCTCACGGTCCTCCAGCCCGGTTTCGCCGGCACCACCGCCCCCGACTGGCTGCTCCGCCGCATCGGCGAGGGCCTCTCCTCGGTCGGCCTCTTCGGCCGGAACATCGCCGACCCCGAGCAGCTCGCCGCCCTCACCGCCCGGCTGCGCGCCGAGCGGGACGACGTCCTCGTCGCCATCGACGAGGAGGGCGGGGACGTCACCCGCCTGGAGGTCAAGCAGGGCTCGTCCTTCCCCGGCAACTACGCGCTGGGCAGCGTCGACGACGTCGAGCTCACCCGGGCCGTCGCCCGCGAGCTGGGCCGCCGGCTCGTGGAGTGCGGCGTCGACCTGAACTGGGCGCCCTCGGCGGACGTCAACTCCAACGCCGAGAATCCGGTCATCGGCGTCCGCTCCTTCGGACCGGACCCGGACCTGGTCGCCCGGCACACCGTGGCGTACGTCGACGGCCTCCAGGGCGTCGGGGTCGCGGCCTGCACGAAGCACTTCCCCGGACACGGCGACACCAACGTCGATTCGCACGACGCGCTGCCCCGGATCGATGTGGACCTCGCCACACTGCACGCCCGTGAGCTGGTACCTTTCCGCGCGGCCGTCGCCGCGGGTACCAAAGCGGTCATGAGCGCGCATATCCTGCTCTCCGCGCTCGACCCCCACCGTCCGGCCACCCTGAGCCCGCAGATCCTCACCGGTCTGCTGCGCCAGGAGCTGGGCTTCGAGGGGCTGATCGTCACCGACGGCATGGAGATGCGGGCCGTCGCGGCGACGTACGGCATCGAGCGCGGATCCGTCCTCGCCATCGCCGCGGGCGCCGACGCCATCTGCGTCGGCGGCGGGCTGTGCGACGAGGGCACCGTGCTGCGGCTGCGGGACGCCCTCGTCGACGCGGTACGGACCGGTGAACTGCCCGAGGAGCGGCTGGCCGACGCCGCGGCGCGCGTGCGCGCCCTGGCGGCCTGGACCCAGGCGCACCGGGCCAGGGGGGCTGGATCGGTGCCGGGCGCGGCAGTGCAGGAGGGGACCGCGCCCGGCGCCGACATCGGACTCGTCGCGGCCCGCCGGGCCCTGAAGGTGACCCGGGGGGAGCGGCCGTACACGCCGGTGACCAGCGCTCCCTACGTGGCCTCCTTCACCCCGGTCGCCAACTTCGCCGTCGGTGACGAGACGCCCTGGGGCGTCGCGGCCGAGCTGGAGCGCCTGCTGCCCGGCACGGAGAGCGGCTCGTACGGCGAGTCGTCCGTGGACGCCGTCCTGGCCGCCGCGGGGGAGCGGCGGATCGTGGCGGTCGTACGGGACGCCCACCGGCACCCGTGGATGACCCGGGCCCTGGACGGCCTGCTCGCGGCCCGCCCCGACACCGTCGTGGTCGAGATGGGCCTCGACGAGGCGGAGCCCCGTGGGGCCCTGCACATCGCCACCCACGGCGCGGCCCGGGTCTGCGGCCGCGCCGCCGCCGAGGCGGTCGTCGGAACCGGCGCCTGACGGCCGGGCGTACGGAGAGGGGCCCGGTACCTGTCCAGGTACCGGGCCCCTCTCCGTACGGGTCCTAGATGCCCTGCCAGGCGGGCTTGTTCGCGAAGGTGTGGCGGAAGTAGTCCGCGAGCTTCAGCTTGGAGGCGGCCGCCTCGTCCACGACGACCGTGGCGTGCGGGTGCAGCTGCAGCGCGGAGGCCGGCACGAGCGCGGCCACGGGGCCCTCGACGGTCTGCGCCACGGCCTCGGCCTTGCCCTCGCCGGTGGCGAGCAGCACCAGGTGCCGGGCCTCCAGGATGGTGCCGATGCCCTGGGTGATGACGTGGTGCGGCACCTGCTCGATGTCGTCGTCGAAGAAGCGGGCGTTGTCCACGCGGGTCTGCTCGGTGAGCGTCTTGATCCGGGTGCGGGAGGCGAGCGAGGAGCACGGCTCGTTGAAGCCGATGTGCCCGTCGGTGCCGATGCCGAGGATCTGCAGATCCACGCCGCCGGCCTCGGCCAGCGCCTTGTCGTAGGCCTCGCAGGCCGCCAGGACGTCCTCGGCGGAGCCGTCGGGGCCCATGAAGGCCTCCGGGGAGAGCCCGAGCGGCTCGACGACCTGGCGGAGCACGGTGGAGCGGTACGACTCCGGGTGCCCCGCGGGCAGGCCGACGTACTCGTCCAGCTGGGCGATCCGCGCCCGGGAGGCGTCCACGGCGCCGGCGGAGACCCGGGCGACCAGGGCGTCGTAGATCGGGATCGGGGTCGAACCCGTGGCCACGCCGAGCAGCGCGTCGGGCTTGCGGCGCAGGAGGTCGGCGATGCCGTCCGCGATGAGCTCGCCGCCGGCCTTGGCGTCCTTGACGATGACAACTTCCACGCTGTGCCTGCCGATCTGGTGAGGGGCTGCTGAAAGGACCGTGTGGTATAGACCAATCTGGGTCCAAATCTAGCAGAGGGGAGGCCCTCCCCTCATGCCGTTCCACCCCGCGGACGGCGCCGCTTCCATCGTCGGCCGCACCCGCCCCACCAGCCACTCGAACCCCGCCCGCCCCCTTCGCGCGCCGGCCCGGCGAACCTCCGTCCCCGCCCCCTGCGCCGGCCCGGCGAGCCTCCGTCCCCGCCCCCTGTCTCAGGCCAGGGAGCCTCCCGTCACGTCGATCCAGTCGCCCGTCACCCAGCGCGCGTCGTCGGAGACCAGGAAGGCCACCACGTCCGCTATCTCCGGTGGCGTCCCGACCGCTCCCAGCGTCGCCATCGCCGCCGCCCCCGCCCAGGCCTCCTCGTTCCCCCGCAGCCACCCGGCGTTGATGTCCGTGTCCACGATTCCCGGTGCCACCGCGTTGACCGTGATCCCGCGCGGGCCGAGGACCTTCGACAGGTAGCGGGTGAAGACGTCGAGCGCGCCCTTCGACATCGCGTACGCGATCAGGTCCGGCATGGCCGCCGCCCGGCTCAGGCCCGTCGAGACGTTGACGATCCGGCCGCCGTCCCGCAGCCGCTCCGCCCCCAGCTGCGCCAGGAAGAAGGGCGCCTTCGTGTTGACCGCGAAGATCCGGTCGTACTCCTCGTCGCCGATCGTCGCGAACGGCCGCGACGCCCCGATCCCGGCGTTGTTCACCAGGATGTCCAGACCGTCCGCGTGGGCGTCGAAGGCCTCCCACAGCGCCGCCGCGTCACCCGGCACCCCCAGCTCCTGCCCCACCGCGAAGGCGGAGCCGCCGGCCGCCTCGATCGCGGCGACCGTCTCCTTCGCCGCCGCCTCGTTCGTCCCGTAGTGCACCGCGACCCGCGCGCCCTCGCGGCCGAGCCGCTCGGCGATCCCCCGTCCGATGCCCCGGCTCCCGCCCGTGACCAGTGCCGTCTTCCCGGCCAGCCTTCCGTCGAGCACGCCCATGGCGACGTCCCCCTCTTTCTGTAGCGGTCGTTAAGAAAAGACCGTACCCCATGATTCGTAGCGACCGCTATAGAATTCACTCCATGGTGACGAGACAGCGCGGCCGCCCCCGCTCCTTCGACCGGCTCACGGCCCTGGAGCAGGCGACGATGGCCTTCTGGGAGCACGGCTACGAGACGACCTCCGTCGCCGACCTCACCCGCGCCATGGGCATCAGCGCGCCCAGCCTCTATGCGGCCTTCGGCGACAAGAAGACGCTGTTCGAGGAGGTCGTCGAGGCGTACGCGCTCAGCTACGGGGCCTACGGCGGCCGCGCCTTCGCCGAGGAGCCGACCGCCCGCGCCGCCCTGGGGCGCATGCTGCGCGAGGCCGCCGTGCTCTTCACGGAGCCCGGCCATCCGCACGGCTGCCTGATGATCTCCGCGGCCGTGAACTGCTCGACCCCGGAGGTCGAGGAGGCCCTGCGGGCCCGGCGGAACGACAACCTGGCGGCGTTCGAGAACCGCATCCGCCAGGGCGTGGAGGCGGGCGAGCTCCCGCCGGACACCGATCCGCGCGCCCTGGCCCGGCTCGTCGGCGCCGTCCTCCAGGGCATGTCCCTGCAGGCCCGCGACGGGGCGACGGCGGAGGAGCTGACGGCGGTGGCGGAAGCGGCGATGCGGGCCTGGCCGGCCTGAGGGGCGCGCGGGCCCGGACGGCCGGGGGCGGGGCGCGCCGCGGAAGCCGGGCCCGGAGGCCCCGGAAAACCCGCGGGCCGCGGCGCCCGGCGGGACCCTCAGCCCGCCCGGCACCGCAGCCCGGAGTTGCCCGGCCGGGGGTGTGCGGTCCCTCGGCCGTGTGGGAGGTCTCGGCGCAGTCAGGGCAGAGAGCGCCGGGTACCTCGTTCCATCCTCCTGTGCGGGGAGGATGGAGGCTCTGTATTTTTCATTGTGGACTAGACCATTCTTGTCTGTCCATCCACAGGAACACGCTCTTTCCCGGCCCATCCTCCAACACCGAGCCCCGGAGATCCAGGTTCACGGCCCGTGTAATTCCGCAGGTACGCTCGCATCGTGCCCTCCATGAACGACCTCGTCCGCCAGCACACCGCCCTGAGCGACTCCGACCTCGAGTGGCTCCACCTGCTGGTGTCGGAGTGGCAGCTGCTCTCCGACCTCTCCTTCGCCGACCTCGTGCTCTGGGTCCCTACCCTCGACGGCACGCGGTACGTCTCCGTCGCCCAGATGCGGCCCAACACCGGCCCCACCTCCTACCAGGACGACATGGTCGGCCACCTGGTCCCGCGCGGCCGCCGCCCGCTGCTCGACGCCGCCCTCGACGAGGGCCGGATCGTCCGCGAGGGCGACCCGGAGTGGCGGGAGGAGGTCCCGGTGCGGGTCGAGTCCATCCCCGTGCGCCGCGAGGGCCGGGTCCTCGGCGTCATCGCCCGCAACACCAACCTGCTGACCGTCCGCACCCCCTCCCGGCTGGAGCTCACCTACCTCCAGTCGGCCTCCGACCTCGCCCAGATGATCGCCGCCGGAACGTTCCCCTTCGCCGGCGAGCAGGTCGACATGGACTCCTCGCCGCGCGCCGGCGACGGTCTCGTCCGGCTCGACGCCGAGGGCGTCGTCCAGTACGCCTCGCCGAACGCCCTCTCCGCGTACCACCGTCTCGGCCTCGCCGCCGACCTGGTCGGCCAGGACCTCGGTCAGATCACCGCCGAACTCGCCCCCTCCCGGGGGCCGGTGGACGAAGCCCTGGTCAAGCTGGCCTCCGGCTACGCGCCCCGCGAGTTCGAGGTCGAGGGCAACGGCGGCGTGATCCAGCTGCGGGCGATTCCGCTCAAGCCCAAGGGCACCCGGATCGGTTCGCTCGTCCTGCTCCGGGACGTCACCGAACTGCGCCGCCGCGAGCGCGAGTTGATCACCAAGGACGCCACCATCCGGGAGATCCACCACCGGGTGAAGAACAACCTCCAGACGGTGGCCGCCCTGCTCCGCCTCCAGGCGCGCCGGATGGACTCCGTCCGGGGCCGCGAGGCCCTCAACGAGGCCGTGCGGCGCGTCGGTTCGATCGCCATCGTGCATGAGACGCTGTCCCAGAACCTGGACGAGCGGGTGCAGTTCGACGAGATCGCCGACCGGGTCATCGCGATGGTCGCGGAGATCTCCCCGGGCAAGGTCACCTGCCGGCGCAACGGCCGCTTCGGCATCCTCGACGCCGAGGTCGCCACCCCGCTCTCCATGGTCCTCACCGAGATCCTGCAGAACGCGCTCGAACACGCCTTCGCGCAGGGGGAGCAGGGCACGGTCGAGGTCAGCGCCGTCCGGGGCGAGGCCCGGACGGACGCCCGGCTCCTGATCACGGTCCAGGACGACGGCTGCGGCCTGCCCGAGGGCTTCGACCCGCAGCGGGCCGGCAACCTCGGCCTGCAGATCGTACGGACCCTGGTGGAAGGGGAGTTGGGCGGTTCCTTCGACATGCTGCCGGGGGCCGAGCGCGGCACGAAGGTGGTCCTCGACATCCCCGTGCAGTCGCAGAAGTAGCCGTACGGGCGAGCGCACAGCAGCGAGCCCCGGACCGAAGGGAATCGGTCCGGGGCTCGAATGCTGTGGGTTACTGCTGCGCGCTGCGGCTCGGGGGGCGGTGATTGCGTACGCGGTGTACGCGCCGCGTGCCTCAGGCTGTGCAGGTGGCTCAGGCGCTGGCGTTACGCGCCCGGTTGCGAGCGGCACGGCGCTTCATCGCGCGGCGCTCGTCCTCGCTGAGGCCACCCCAGACGCCGGAGTCCTGGCCGGACTCGAGCGCCCACTGCAGGCACTGCTCCATGACGGGGCAGCGGCGGCAGACGGCCTTGGCTTCCTCGATCTGCAGCAGCGCAGGACCGGTGTTGCCGATGGGGAAGAACAGCTCGGGGTCTTCCTCACGACAAACGGCGTTGTGACGCCAGTCCATGGCTGCTACCTCTCTCAGGTGTTACGTGCGAGTTGCTTGTGAATGTGAACGCTTTCACGAATCCCTCCGCAAGGGAAGGGCCGACTGCCAGGTGAACTGGTGTGGTCCTTGTTGCTGAGGAGGGGTTCTGGCTCTCAGTGGAGGCCGGTGTTGCGGGCCGTCCCGATCGCCAAGAAGAGACTCCCAAACCCCAGGGGCGGATACAACCCCTTCCGGAAAGTTTTTTTTGATTCCTCGGTGTCGGCTAGGTCACAGCCGTACTTCTAAGGGGTGGATGCGCGCCTAAACGTTCGAGTGAAAGGACTTTGGGCCCTTCCACTCACACAATCACACGCAGTGCACGGCGTACGCCTGTGAACGTCACGCTCGTACGCAGTCCGAGGTGGTCTCCGTCCATCTGCAGGGGGAGGGGAACCTTCGAATGCAAGGTGAAGTCGGTCAGGTCGTGCAGAGACACGGCATGCTTGCCGCGCGGACCCCGTTCCGGGGTCGAGGTGAGCAGCTGGGCGCCGTAACGGGCCACCGCCGGGGTGGAGAGCCGGCGCAGTCCGAGCACGTCCAGCGCGGTCTCGAAGGAAGCCTCCGGGGACGCGTACACCGGGCGATTGCCCAGGTAGGTCCAGGGGGAGGTGTTGCAGATTATGGAGAGGACCAGGTCCTCGACCGGGTCCGCGCCGGGCCGTTCCAGGGTGATCGTGCCGTGCCGGCGGTTCGGCTCCCCCAGGAACTGGCGCACCACCTGGCGCAGATAGAGGGCGTGCGTCGACCTCTTCCCGCGCTCGCGCTGCTGTTCGACCCGGCCGATGACGCTCGCGTCGAAACCGAGCCCGGCGCAGAACGTGAACCAGCGCTCCGGCACCGCCTCGTCCTCGGTGCCCGGCGTCCCGGACGCGAGCCCCAGGCTCACCGTCCGTGTCCGCCGCTCACGCAGCGCGTCGAGCAGAGCGCCGGTCGCCTCGACGGCGTCGTTCGGCAGTCCCAGGGCGCGGGCGAAGACGTTGGTCGAACCGCCGGGGACGACCGCGAGGCCCGGCAGCCGGTCCGGGTCGGGCCCTTCGTGCAGCAGTCCGTTGACGACCTCGTTCACCGTGCCGTCCCCGCCGAGGGCCACGACCAGGTCGATGTTCCCGGCCTCGGCGGCCCGCCGGCCCAGGTCGCGCGCGTGCCCGCGGTACTCGGTGGTGACCGCCTCCAGCTTCATCTCGCTGGCCAGCGCGTGGATGAGCACGTCACGGGTGCGGGCACTGGTGGTGGTGGCTGCCGGGTTGACCACGAGAAGTGCGCGCATGAGCGCCAGCGTACCTACCCGGCGGTATCGGGCCCAGTCCAGCCCGATACCCGGACACCTCCGCCGGAACCCCCGGCCGGGGTCCCGGCCCCGGTCCTCCGGCCGCCCCCGTTACGCTGCCCTTCATGAGCAGTACGGAGCAGACCCCCCGTCCCGCCCGCCTGGCCGCCGCCGCGGGCGTGGCCCTCGTCGAGGCCCTCGGGCTCCTCGCCGGAGGCGTCTACATGCTGGTGCGGGCCCTCCTCGACGGGGGCTCCGGCGGCGGGGACCTCACCAGCGGTGTGACCGGCGGTGTGACGGTGATCGCACTCGGCCTGATCCCGCTCGCCGCCGCCCGCGGCCTGTGGCGGATGCGTTCCTGGAGCCGCGGCCCGGCCGTGATCACCCAGATCCTCGCCCTGCCGGTCGCCTGGCAGATGCTCCAGACCGACGGCGTGATCCCCTACGGGATCGCCGTGGCCGTCCTCGCCGTGACCGGCCTCGTCCTCCTCCTCAGCCCGGCCACGACCGAGGCGCTCGGCATCCGGCGCCCCGGCCAGGAGGCCTGACGGGCTACTCCTCCACCAGAAGCTTCTCCCGGAGCGAGGCCAGGGTCCGGGCCAGCAGTCGGGAAACGTGCATCTGCGAGATGCCCACCTCCTGCGCGATCTGCGACTGGGTCATGTTCCCGAAGAAACGAAGCAGCAGGATCCGCTTCTCCCGGGGCGGCAGGTCCTCCAGGAGCGGCTTGAGCGACTCCCGGTACTCGACCCCCTCCAGGGCCTCGTCCTCCGCGCCCAGCGTGTCCGCCACCGCGGGCGACTCGTCGTCCGTGTCCGGGACGTCCAGGGAGAGCGTCGAGTAGGCGTTGGCCGACTCCAGCCCCTCCAGCACCTCCTCCTCGGAGATCCCGAGCCGCTCCGCCAGCTCGTGCACCGTCGGCGAGCGGCCGTGCTGCTGCGAGAGCTCCGCCGTCGCCGTGGTCAGCGAGAGCCGCAGCTCCTGGAGCCGGCGCGGCACCCGGACCGCCCACCCCTTGTCACGGAAGTGGCGCTTGATCTCGCCGACGACCGTCGGCGTCGCGTACGTGGAGAACTCCACCCCGCGCTCCGGGTCGAACCGGTCGACCGACTTGATCAGGCCGATCGTCGCCACCTGCGTCAGGTCGTCCAGCGGCTCGCCGCGGTTGCGGAAGCGCCGGGCCAGGTGCTCCACCAGCGGCAGGTGCATGCGCACCAGCCGGTTGCGCAGCTCCGCCTTCTCCGGGGAGCCCTCGGGCAGCTCGCGCAGCCGGACGAAGAGGGCGCGGGCGCCGCTCCGGTCGTGCGGGTCCGGGACGGCGTGGGCGCCCGGCCCCTCGTCGTCCTCGGCCTTCTCCGCCGCCGAAGCCGCCTCGACCGCCCCGGCCTCGTCGGGGGTCGGCGCCTCGGGACGCGCGGGGGCCTCGGAGACTCCCGGTGCCTCGGGAACCTCGGGGTGCTGCTCGTGCTCGCTCATCTGGTCCGCCTGCTCCGTAGCGACCCTGTTCGGCCGCGCCTGCTGCTCAGGGATGCCGGCCGTCGCGTCCCCGCTCCTCACGCCGGGCCTGGCCCCGCGCCGCGCTGTTTGTACAGGCTGATCGAGACCGTACGGTCATCGGCCACCGACGACTCCACCTTCCCGGCCAGCGCCGACAGCACGGTCCACGCGAAGGTGTCCCGCTCGGGCGCCCTGCCGTCCGTCGTCGGGGCGGAGACCGTCACGTCGAGCGAGTCGTCGATCAGCCGGAAGACACAGCTGAGGACGGACCCCGGCACGGCCTGCTGGAGCAGGATGGCGCAGGCCTCGTCGACCGCGATCCGCAAGTCCTCGATCTCGTCGAGGGTGAAGTCCAAGCGCGCCGCGAGGCCGGCCGTGGCCGTACGCAGCACGGACAGATAGGCACCCGCAGCGGGCAGCCGGACTTCCACGAAGTCCTGGGTCCCGGGCTCGCCTGCGATCTGGGACACCCTCACCTCCAAGGTGGCACAAGCTCATTCGGGGTCCGGAGGAAGAGGCCCCCGGACCGGGCGGTACGCAGGGAGCCTGCGCGGTCCGCCGTGACGCTATCGCGATCCATCCTGCCGTGTCGCCGTGAGCCCTGGAGACCAACGGTTTCCTCGCCCCCGCACCGGCAGCCGCGGAGAACCCGCGGAGGGGTGACGTACCCAGCGTCCGGGCGATCGAACCGTCCGTGACCGCACCGGCCGCGGAGCGGCGCACCGGCCGTCAGACGATCGAACCGTCGACGAAGCACCACCGCCAGGACTCGCCCGGCTCGAAGGTCCGCATCACCGGATGCCCGGTCGAGGAGAAGTGCCCCGTCGCGTGCCGCCCCGCCGAGGAGTCGCAGCAGCCCACGTGCCCGCAGCTCAGACAGAGCCGCAGCTGGACCGGGTGCGTGCCGTCCGTCAGGCACTCGGGACAGGTGTCGGCCAGCGGCGCCGGTTCGGGGCGCGGCATTTCGGCCAGGTGGAGGCACTCGCTCATGATGGCCAGGTTACGTTGCGGCAGGGGAACGGGGTCGGACATGGACGCACTACAGCTGGTGGCACTGGTGGCGGCGAGCGCCGCCGTGGCCGGCTTCGCCCGCAGGTCCCCGGTGCCCGCCCCGCTGCTGCTCGTCGCGGTCGGCCTGGCCGCCTCGTACGTCCCGGGGGTCCCCGACTACACCCTCGACCCGCACATCGTGCTCCCGCTGATCCTGCCCCCGCTCCTCTACACGGCCGCCGTCGACTCCTCGTACCTCGACCTGCGGGCCAACATCCGGCCCGTCGCGCTGCTCTCCGTCGGATACGTCCTCTTCGCCACCGTGGCCGTGGGCTGGCTCGCCTACGTCCTCGTGCCCGACCTGCCGCTCACCGCCGCCCTGGTGCTCGGCGCCGTGATCGCCCCGCCGGACGCGGTCGCCGCCACCGCCATCGCCCGCAGGCTCGGCCTGCCGAACCGGATCACCACGATCCTCCAGGGCGAGTCCCTCGTGAACGACGCCACCGCGATCACCGCGTACAAGGTCGCCCTCGCGGCCGCCGTCGGCGAGGGCGTCAGCTGGGCCGGCGGCTTCGGGGAGTTCGCGCTCGCCGCGCTCGGCGGCATCGGCGTCGGCCTGGTGCTGATGGTCCCGATCCACTGGCTCCGCACGCACCTGACCGAGGCCCTCCTCCAGAACACCCTCTCCCTGCTCATCCCCTTCATCGCGTACGCAGCCGCCGAGGAGGTCGGCGCCTCCGGCGTGCTCGCGGTCGTCGTGGTCGGCCTCTTCCTCGGCCACAAGGCCTGGAAGGTCGACTTCGCGACCCGGCTGCAGGAGGAGGCCGTCTGGAAGATGGTCGCCTTCGTCCTGGAGTCCTCCGTCTTCGCCCTGATCGGCCTCCAGCTACCGTACGTCGTCGAGGGGCTCGGCCGGTACGGCATGGGGGAGGCGGCCTGGTACGCGCTCGGGGTCTTCGTCGCCGTGGTCGTCGTCCGGTTCGTCTGGGTCTACCCGGCGACCTTCCTGCCCCGCTGGACGTCCCCGCGCATCCGGGACCGGGAGCCCGAGGTGGACTGGCGGGCGCCGCTCGTCGTCGGCTGGGCCGGCATGCGCGGAGTGGTCTCCCTGGCCATCGCCTTCTCCATCCCCGTCGCCACCGACGGCGAGGAGTTCCCGGCCCGGAACCTCGTCCTCTTCCTCACCTTCACCACCGTGATCGGCACCCTCGTGGTGCAGGGCCTCACCCTGCCGCCCCTGATCCGGCTCCTGAAGCTCCCCGGACGCGACCGGTACGCCGAGACCCTGGCCGAGGCGCAGGCCCAGAGCGAGGCCTCGCGGGCCGCCGAGGAACGCCTCGACGCGCTCCTCGCCGACGAGCGCAACGCCCTGCCGAAGCCCCTCGCCGACCGGCTGCGCACGGTCCTGGAGCGGCGCCGCAACGCCGTGTGGGAACGGCTCGGCGCGGTCAACGAGATCACGGGGGAGACCGCGGACGACACCTACCGGCGCCTCTCGCGCGAGGTGATCGACGCCGAACGCGAGGTCTTCGTCCGGCTGCGCGACGCCCGCCGGATCGACGACGAGATGATGCGCACCCTGCTCCGCCGCCTGGACCTGGAGGAGGCGGCGGCCTACCGGGAGGCGGACGACTAGGAGCCGCCCCGCGGCACGGCCTCCGGCGCCCCGGTCTCCCGTGCCCCGTCCTCCGGCGCCCCCGTGATCACCGCCGCGAGCCGGGTGCCCGCCGGGAAGGCGCCCTCCTCCGCGAGGGTCGTCAGGCCGTACAGCATTTTGGCGACATACAGCCGCTCGATGGCGAGTCCATGCCGCTCCTCGAAATCCCGTGCGAACGCCTCCAGGGCGGGGGACACGCGCGCGTAGCCCCCGCAGTGGAAACGCTCGTCCAGGCTCCACTCCCCGCGCGGCCCGCCGAAGGCCGCCTCCTGGAGGGCGCGGACCTCCCCGCCGAGGAAGCCGCCCTTGAGGACGGGGACGCCCAGCGCCCGCTGTCCCGGGGAGAGCCCGGCCGCGAGCCCCGCCAGGGTGCCGCCCGTGCCGCAGGCGACCGCGACCGTGTCCGCCGCCCCGGCGAGCTCGCGGCCCAGCTCCACGCACCCGTGGACGGCGAGCGCGTTGCTGCCGCCCTCCGGGACCACGTACGCGCCCGCGGGGGCCCGCTCCAGGAGCGCCGCGAGCGTGGCCGGGTCGTTCTTCGCGCGGTACGTGGCCCGGTCCACGAACTCCAGCCGCATCCCGTCCGCCGCGCACCGCGCGAGCGAGGGGTTGAGCGGCCGCCCGGCCAGCTCGTCGCCGCGCACCACCCCGACCGTCGGGAAGCCGAGCAGCCGGCCGGCGGCGGCCGTCGCCCGCAGGTGGTTGGAGTACGCGCCGCCGAAGGTGAGCACGGGCCGGCCGGCCGCCTCGCGCAGGTTGAGCGCGAGCTTGCGCCACTTGTTGCCCGGCAGGTCGGGGTGGATGAGGTCCTCGCGCTTCAGCAGCAGCGTGAGACCGCGCCGGGCGAAGCGCTCGTCCTCCACCGGCTCCAGGGGCGAGGGGAGGCGGGGCCGCAGACGGGACGGGTCGAGCACGTTCACCCGGCCATTCTCGCCGCCCCTCGACGGGTGTCCCGCCGATCGGACCCCACGGGCCCGGTCCGGCCGGCGGGACGCCCCGGGATCAGCGCAGCAGGTCGGCGATCCGCTCCCGCATCGACGCCATCGTGAACCCGCGCGGGTCCACCTTGCCCGGCTGCCACTCCCGGTGCCCGATGACCGAGCGGTGCGTCCAGCCGTGCACCCGGCAGACGGCGGCCGCCGCCTTCGCGATGGCCTCCAGCTGGACCTTCGGCCACGGGTCCTCGCCGTCGCCGAGGTTCTCGCACTCGAAGCCGTAGAAGTGCCGGTTGCCGTCCGTGGTGGCCTCGTCGTCCGGCGGCAGCCGCCGCTCGGCGATGACCGCCCGGAGGACCTCGTCGTCGCCGAGCCCCGCGTGGTTGGCGCGCCCGTAGCCGACGAGGTGGACCGTGCCGTCCTTGGCGATCACGCCGTGACAGAGGGGTCCCGGGAGGGACTCGTAACCGTCCCGGCAGATCCGGACGGTCCGGGCGGTGCCGCGGGTCACGGTGTGGTGGATCATCACGCCGTGCACCGGGCCCCAGGGGCCCTTGTGGTTGCGGTTGTGGGTGGACCAGTCGCCGACCTGGACGACCGCGAGGCCCTCGCCGCGCAGCGCGCCGAGGAACCTGTTCGCGGACATGGGTGAGGCCATGACCGACTCCTTCCGGAGGGCGGGGTGAGCTTCCGGAGTACCGGACTCCGCCGCTCCGCCGCCATCCGTTCGGACCGTGTGCGAGCCGTTCCGGACAGAACGTCAGGAGACGGGTGGGGCTGCGCTGTTCGGATGGAAATCACGTGACATGCCCCGAAGATCGTCGAACAGTCCCACCCGAATGTGTAATGGCGCCGACACGTTCCGTGCTGAAAGGCTTCTCTCGCAACTCAGTCATACGAGAGGGAGTTCCATGTCCGTTGGTTCGGTTGACGGCGAGGTCCGCGCGGAGCAGCAGGCCCCGCAGCAGAGTCTCGGCACCGCCGCCGCGCGGAACCTCGCCACGACCACCAAGTCGGCCCCGCAGATGCAGGAGATCACCTCCCGGTGGCTGCTGCGGACGCTGCCGTGGGTCCAGGTGCAGGGTGGTACGTACCGGGTGAACCGGAGGCTCAGCTACTCCGTGGGCGACGGTCGCGTCACCTTCGTCCAGACCGGAGAGCGCGTCGCGGTGATCCCGGCCGAACTCGGCGAACTCCCCGCACTGCGCGGCTACGAGGACGAGGCCGCGCTGACCGAGCTCGCGGCCCGCTGCACCCAGCGGGAGTACGCGGCGGGCGAGACCATCGCCGTGGCGGGCGCCCCCACCGACCGGGTGTACCTCCTCGCGCACGGCCGCATCGAGCAGATCGGCGAGGGACCCTACGGCGACGAGGCCGTGCTCGGCGTCCTCGCCGACGGCGCCTACCTCGGCGAGGACGCCCTGCTCCAGCGGGACGCCACCTGGGACTGGACCGCCCGGGCCGCCACCGCCTGCACGGTCCTGGAGCTCACCCGGGACGACGTACGGAACCTCGCGGAGCGCGCCGGCTCGCTCGCCGCCCACCTCGCGAGCGTGTCCTCGACGCCCGAGCAGCGCACCAACACGTACGGCGAGGCGGCCATCGACCTCTCCGCCGGCCACGTCGGCGAGGCGGTCGTCCCGCACACCTACGTCGACTACGACGCCTCGCCCCGCGAGTACGAGCTGAGCGTCGCCCAGACCGTGCTGAAGGTCCACAGCCGCGTCGCCGACCTCTACAACCAGCCGATGAACCAGACCGAGCAGCAGTTGCGGCTCACGGTCGAGGCGCTCCGCGAGCGCCAGGAGCACGAGCTCGTCAACAACAGGGAGTTCGGCCTCCTCGCCAACTGCGACTACGGGCAGCGGCTCCAGCCGCACGACGGCGTCCCCAGCCCGGACGACATGGACGAGCTGCTCTCCCGCCGCCGGGGCTCCAAGATGTTCCTCGCCCACCCCCGCGCCATCGCCGCCTTCGGCCGCGAGCTCAACAAGCGCGGACTCGTCCCCGAGACGATCGAGATCGCGGGCAACCGCATCCCGACCTGGCGCGGCGTGCCGATCTACCCCTGCAACAAGATCCCGGTCTCGGACGCCCGGACCACCTCGATCATCTGCATGCGCACCGGCGAGGCCGACCAGGGCGTCATCGGTCTGCACCAGACCGGCCTCCCCGACGAGATCGAGCCCAGCCTCTCCGTCCGCTTCATGGGCATCGACGAGCAGGCGATCATCTCCTACCTGGTCACGGCCTACTACTCGGCGGCGGTCCTCGTCCCGGACGCCCTCGGCGTCCTGGAGAACGTCGAGGTCAGCCGCTGGCGCTGAGCCGGCGGCGCCGGGGGCGGGGGCCGAACCCGCCCGCCCCCGGGAGCACCCGGCCCGGCGCGGCGAAGAACCGCCGTGCGGGACCGCCGTGAAGGATGCGAAGGAAAAGACCGTGACCACGACCAGCACGGACGCCGTCGCCGACGGGCAGGGGGCCGTGACGCTCCTCGACCGGACGCGCACCGCCGTCAATCCCCAACTGCGCTCGACCGTCGAGTCCCTGCCCGGCTCCATACGGCGGGTGGCGATGTACCACTTCGGCTGGGAGCGCGCCGACGGCACCCCGGACGCGGGACAGCCGGGGAAGGCGATCCGGCCCGCCCTGGTCCTCGCGGCGGCCCGCGCCCTCGGCGCCGACGAGACCCGGGCCGTGAAGGCCGCGGCGGCGGTGGAGCTCGCGCACAACTTCACCCTGCTCCACGACGACATCGTCGACGAGGACCCGACCCGCCGGCACCGGCCCACCGCCTGGACCGTCTTCGGCATCCCCGACGCCCTCATGGCCGGCGACGCGATGAGCGCGCTGGCCCTGCGGCTGCTCGCCGAGGACCCGCACCCGGCCTCCGCGGCGGCCTCCGCGCGCCTCGCCGCCTGCATCATCGAGCTCTGCGCCGGACAGCAGGCCGACTGCGCCTTCGAGCAGCGCGACCCGCGCGAGGTCTCCCTCGACGAGTGCCTGACCATGGCCACCGCCAAGACCGGCGCCCTGCTCGGCTGTTCCTGCGCCCTCGGCGCGCTCTACGCGGGCGCGGGGGAGGAGGAGGTCGCGGCGATGGACGCCTTCGGCCGGGAGGCCGGTCTCGCCTTCCAGCTGATCGACGACCTCATCGGCATCTGGGGCGACCCGGAGCGCACGGGCAAGCCGGCCGGCGCCGACCTCGTCGCCCACAAGAAGTCGCTCCCCGTGGTGGCGGCGCTCACCTCCGGCACCCCCGCGGGGGAGGAACTGGCCGAGCTGTACTCCCGGCCGACCCTCGACGCGGCGGCGGTACGGGCGGCGGCGGACGCCGTCGAGCGGGCCGGCGGCCGTGACTGGGCGCAGGCCCAGGCGGCCGAGCGCATGGGCCGTGCCGTCGAGCACCTGGCGCAGGCGGTGCCGGATCTGGCGGCGGCGGAGGACCTGCTCGCCCTCGCGGAGTACGTCACGCGGCGCACGCGCTGATCACGCCTCCGGGGCGATCCGGTCACGCCTCCGGGACGATCCGGGTGACCACGGTCTCGATCATGTCGTTCAGGTCCCGGTCGCCGAGGATCCCGGGGACGGTGAAGTGGTCGAGGAGCAGTCCGGTG
This sequence comes from Streptomyces sp. NPDC004266, assembly GCF_042874095.1. Classification (NCBI taxonomy): domain Bacteria; kingdom Bacillati; phylum Actinomycetota; class Actinomycetes; order Kitasatosporales; family Streptomycetaceae; genus Streptomyces; species Streptomyces sp. NPDC004266. The sequence goes on along the minus strand of NZ_JBIAMM010000004.1, from coordinate 113,999 downwards.
AGGGCGAAGTACAGCAGCCGGACCGTGTCCGCGTCCCCGGGCATCCCGGCGGCGAGGTGCCCCTGGATGTTCGCGTCCAGGTCGGAGCGGAGCACCTTGGTGAGCTGGTTCCTCAGCTCGGGCCTGCGGACGGCTTCGAGGCGGAGCTCGAAGAGCCCGAGGTAGCAGGTGCGCTCGGCGGCCAGCCGCCGGGCGATCCAGCGCATCAGGTCGAGCACCAGCTCCCGGCTGGGCTCGGGGGCCATGGCGGCCGCGGCGTCGTCCGGGTCCGGGGTCAGCCGGACGAAGATCCGGTCGCCCACCTGGGAGAGCAGCTGGTCGCGGTCGCTGAAGTAGTTGGACGAGGTGCCCGTGGGGACCCCCGCCCGGGCGTCGACCGCCCGGAAGGTCAGCCCGCGGGCGCCTTCGTCTGCCAGGACCTCGATCGCGGCGTCGAGCAGGCTCGTGCGGCGCTCCGGGTTTCTCACCATGTCGGACTCCCTCGAAGAAACGTCTTGCGTAACCACTACAGGTGAAGCACTATAGCTGTCGTGGTTGCGAACGCAGCCGCACTCCTGAGACGAAGAGGACCGGCTTGCGCAAGCTCACGTACTACATCGCCTGCACCATCGACGGCTTCATCGGCGACCCCGAGGGCGACGCCAGTTCCATGTTCAAGTTCACGACCGGGGAGTACCTGGCGGCCATGAACGCGGAGTACCCCGAGACCGTCCCGACGCACGCGCGGGAGATGTTCGGGGTCGACGCCGAGAACAAGCACTACGACACCCTCATCCAGGGCAGGCGGTCGTACCAGCTCGCCCTCGACATCGGCGTCACCAGCCCGTACAACCACCTGCGCGAGTTCGTCGTCACCCGCTCGCTCACCGAGTCGCCCCACCCCAACGTCGAGCTGATCGCCGACGACCTGGTGGGCCGGGTCCGCGAGCTCAAGGCCGAGGACAGCCCCCTGGGCATCTACCTCTGCGGCGGCTCCACCATCGCCGGCGAGCTCATCGAGGAGATCGACGAGCTGGTCATCAAGACGTACCCGCAGGTCTACGGCACCGGCATGCCGATGTTCGGCGCCGGCTTCGAGCCCCGGGACTTCGAGCTGGGCGACGTCCGCGCCTTCGGGAACGGCGTGCTCGTCCGCACGTACACCAGGAAGCGGTAGCGATGGCGGGCGGCGTCGCGCGGGGCGTCCTACCCTGGATGCATGGGTGAGGAGACGCCTCGCACGACGCGGGACCCCCTGGCCGAGCACCACTGCCCGGCCTGCGGCGGACCGCTCGGCACGGTGGCCACCCGGCACAAGGTCCTCGGGGCCTGGGTGCCGGAGTGGGAGGTGCAGCCCTGCCGCAATCCCGACTGCCCGCTCCACGAGGGGGCGGAAGCCGCTACCACGCACGTGACCGGCAAGAACGGCGAGATCGGGAGAAGTCCGGCCCCTGGGTGACCGGACGCGCGGCGAAGCCCGCGATGCGGCTACAGTCCGCGCATGTCATCGGAGTCGACAGAAGTCTGGACCGGCTGGTACCGGGACCGCAACGGCGCGGAAGCGATCGTCATCACGGCCGACGGGCGGCGCGTCGCCACCCGGATCAGGGGTGTCGAGTACACGGGCGAGGGCTTCGCCGCGCTCAGCGCCGCCGACGGGGGCGGACGGACCCTCACGGGCTGCGTCCTGGAGTGGGACCTGCCGCTCCCCGTCGTCGTGGACGGCGCCGCCCAGCAGGCCACGCTGGCCTGCCTGCTGACGCTCGGCGAGCGTGCCGACCTCAGCCTGACGCTGCACTACGGCGGCGCCGCCTTCGAGGCGTGCGTCGCGGGGGGCGACTTCGAGGAAGCCCTCGAGCGGGTGCGGCGCCAGCTGCCGCCCGGCGCGGACTTCGGCCGCAGGCTCCTCCAGGCGGCCTGAGACCGGGACGGCGGCGCCCCGGGGAGGGGGCGCCGCCGCCGTACGCGCGCGGATCCGGTCAGCCCTTGAACGCGGAGGCGAGACCGTAACGCCACAGCTGGTCGACGCGGGAGCGCTCCTGCGCGTTCGGCTGGGCGTTCTGGCAGGACGTGCCGGGGCCGCCGCCCGACATCAACTCGCTGCACGGGCCGCTGTAGTGGTCCGGCAGCCCGAGCACGTGCCCGGTCTCGTGGGCGGTGACCCGGGTCGAGTTGTACTGCTGGTTCTGCCGGTAGTCGAGGAAGATGTAGCCGCTGCCGTGGCCGTCGGTGCTGGCGTACGAGCCACGGGAGTCGTTGCCCTCGTAGTAGGCGAAGTCCGGGTTGCTGCCCTCGACGAGCCGGACGTTCACCACCGAGCTGTTCCATATCTGGGCGGAGCGGGCGATCTGGGTGCGGAAGCTCGGCGCGTTGGCGGCGCTGTAGACGACGGTGACGGCGGTCGCGCCGGGGGTGGCGGCCCGCTTCTTCGCCACCGACTTCACGACGGCGTCGAAGAAGGCCTTGTTGGCCTTGGCCTCCTCGGCCGAACCGGCGTACGCCACAGCGGCGTTGCCGGTGGTGCCGAAGGTGCCGGTGGTGCCCGTGCCGACCGCTGCCGCCGGCGCCGTGCCGAGGGAGGCGGCGAGGCCGATGCCGAGGGCGGCGGTCAGCACGGAGGTGAGGACCTTGGGGTGACGCATGGGGGGCTCCTCCTGTTGGTGTCGGGGAGAGTCTCGGGGGAGCCGGCCCGTCCGGGGATGATGCCAACCACCGATAGCTCCACCGCATCACGGGGGCGAGCTGCGGCAACTCCCTTGGAATGAAAGGGAATTGAAGCCTCTCGGGCGTCTGGTGCGACCGAAGGAGCCGTCCTACCCTCGGGGGCATGGAGCTGGAGGTGAGACATCTGCGCGCGCTCTGCGCCATCGCGGACACGGGCAGCCTGCACAAGGCGGCCCGGCAACTGGGCATGAGCCAGCCCTCGTTGACCACCCAGCTGCGACGGATCGAGAACTCCCTCGGCGCCGAACTCTTCTCCCGGGGCCGCACCGGCTGCCGCCCCACCCCCCTCGGCCGCTCCCTGCTCAGCAGGGCCCGCCCCCTGGTCGCCGACATGGCCGCGCTCGTCACCGAGACCCGGGCCGCGGCCGCCCGCGCCGACGGGCCCGGGCTCCGCGTCGGCTCCACCGCCAGCCGGGCGCTCCCGGGCTGGCTGCGCCGGCTCCGGCAGCGGCTGCCCGGCACGGACGTCGGCCTCCGGGTGGACGTCTCCGCCAACGCGCTGCTGCGCACGGTCGCCGCCGGACAGCTCGACGTGGCCTTCGTGCACGAGGTGGAGGGCTGCCCGCTGCGGGTCCCCGAGGGCCTCACCGGCCGGGTCCTGCTCGCCCGCGAGCCGCAGTTCATCTCCATGGCCCACGACCACCCGGCGGCCGCCCGGTCCGTCGTGGACCTCGCCGACCTCGCCGCCGACCACTGGATGGTCGACCCGACCGTCGACGGTGAGTGGGACGGCCTCCGACGGGTCCTCGACGCCGCCGGCATCGACCCGCCCCTGCTGCACGGCGACTACCACACGGCCGCCTCGCTCATCGTCCTCGGCGAGGCCGTCGCCCCCTGCCAGCCCACCTCGGCCCCGCGCGAGGACATGGCCGTCCGCCCCCTGCGCGGCGACCCGCTGGGCGTCCGGCTCCTGCTGTACGCGCGCCCCGACGCGCCCCTGGACGTGCTGTACGCCGAACTCGCGGCGGCCTACCGGGAGGTGGCCCTGCGGGCGGCCCCGTACCGCGAGTGGCTCCGCCGCCAGGGCACGACGGCCACGCTGTCGGTGGGACCGTGCATGATGGCCGTATGAGCGAACGCGAAGAAGCCCCGGGCGCGGCAGGGATCCGCCGGGCGCGCCCGGAGGACCTGCCGCGGGTCGTCGAACTGATCGCCGAGCACGCCGCGTACGAGAAGGCCGCGCCCCCGGCCCCCGGCCTCGCGGACCGCCTCGCCGGCCTCCTCTTCGGCCCCGGGCGCCCCCGCCTCCGCTGCTTCGTCGCCGCCCTCCCCGACGGCACCCTCGCGGGCTACGCCACCTGCGCCCCGGAGCTCTCCACCTGGGACGGCACGGAGTACCTCCACATGGACTGCCTCTACCTCACGGAGACCTCCCGCGGCCACGGCCTGGGCCCCCTCCTGATGGCGGCGCTCCGCACCGAGGCCCGCGCCCTCGGCCTCCCGGAACTCCAGTGGCAGACCCCCGTCTGGAACGAGGACGCGATCCGCTTCTACGACCGCCTGGGGGCGACCTCCAAGGAGAAGCGCCGCTACACCCTGCCGACGGAGGCGTAGAAACGCCCGGAGGGGTACGACCGCCGGGCGGTCGCACCCCTCCGAGTGGGAATTCAGAAGGTCAGGCCTTCTTCGTCTCCCAGAAGATGCGGTCGATCTCGGCGATGAGCTCCAGCGCCTTCTCGCCCGTCTTCGGGTCCGTCGACGCCTTGGCGGCCGAGAGGGCCTTCAGGGTGTCGTTGACCAGCTGGTTGAGCTCGGGGTACTTCTCGAAGTGCGGGGCCTTGAAGTAGTCGCTCCAGAGCACCGAGACGTGGTGCTTGGCGAGCTCGGCGCGCTGCTCCTTGATGACCGTGGCGCGCGCGCGGAAGTGCGGGTCGTCGTTGGCCAGGTACTTCTCCTGGACAGCCTTGACGGACTCGGCCTCGATGCGGGCCTGGGCCGGGTCGTACACGCCGCACGGGAGGTCGCAGTGGGCGCTGACCTTCACCTTGGGGGCAAACAGGCGGGAGAGCATTGAGCCGTCCTTCCTCGTGATCGTCTTCTCAGGTGGGACATTACTCGGTGAGAAGGGCGTTTTCGCGGGCGCCCCCTGGGGCTTAGGTCAAAAGTCCAGGGTCACCATGGGACTCGTGTACGAGTGGACGAGGCGAGGCAGGCGTGGGCCGGGAGGTGCCGGATGAGGGAATCGGGGCGGGAGAGGGTGGCCGAGGCCGGTGCGCCGTTCGGGATCGCCGAGGTGACGGGGGTGTCGATGGTGCCCACGCTGCTGCACGGCGACCAGCTGCTCGTGCGGTACGGGGCGCGCCTGCGGGCCGGGTGCGTGGCCGTGCTGCGGCATCCGCTCCAGCAGGATCTGCTCATCGTGAAGCGGCTGATCGAGCGACGCGACGGCGGCTGGTGGGTGCTGGGTGACAACCCGGACGCCGAGGGGGACAGCCGGGTCTTCGGAGCCGTACCGCCCGAACTGGTTCTCGGGCGGGTGTGGGCGCGGTACCGGCCGCTGACGCCGGGGCGTCAGCGTTCGCCGGGGGTGACGCTTTCCTGGCTGGTGTCCTCGGTGAGGCCCGTGCGCTCGGCCTCCAGGCGTTTGCGGGCCCGGTAGGCGGCGACGTTGGCGCGGGTGGCGCAGCGGTCCGAGCAGTAGCGGCGGGAGCGGTTGGTGGAGGTGTCCAGGTAGGCGTTGCGGCAGGGCGGCGCCTGGCAGAGGCCGAGCCGGTCCGCGCCGAACTCCGTCAGGTGGAAGGCGAGGCCCATCGCGGAGATCGCGGCGTAGCCCGTGGTCGCGTTCGAGGAGTGGTCGGCGAGGTGCATGTGCCACCGGGGCCGGCCCTCCTCGTCGAGGGTGTCGTGGCCGGAGATCTGCGGGCTGACGGGGAACTCCAGGAGGAGCGAGTTCAGCAGGTCCACCGCCCCCGTGTGGTCGCCCTCGTCGGCCGCGGCGAAGACCGCCCGCAGCCGGGCCCGCACCGTGCGGAAGCGCGGTAGGTCCGCCTCCGTGACCCGCCGGGCCATCTGGGTGGCGGGGCCGAAGAGGTCCCGGAGCACCTCGACGGAGGTCAGCGCGTCCTTGTTGCGGGCCGGCTCCTCGGTGTTGACCAGACGTACGGCGAAGTCCGAGTAATGGGCCAATTCCACTTGTAGTCCTTACTTCGGCGGGCTAGTGTCTCGGTCGGAAGGGGTAACGCCTGTTTCCCCTTCGAGGGTATTACGAAGGCGGGGAGGAACCACCATGACCGGAACCGACTGGGCGGCCTGGCAGCAGAGCTGGGACCGACAGCAGGAGTGGTACATGCCGGACCGGGAGGAGCGGTTCGGCGTGATGCTCGACATGGTCGAGGCGCTGGTGGGGCCGAAGCCCCGCGTCCTCGACCTCGCGTGCGGTACGGGGAGTATCACGAGCAGGCTGCTCCGGAGGTTCCCCGACGCGACCGCCGTCGGCGTCGACCTCGACCCGGCCCTCCTCGCCATCGCCGAAGGCTCCTTCGCCGGCGACGAGCGCGTCGCCTTCGTCACCGCCGACCTCAAGGACCCCTCGTGGGCCGCGAGCCTGCCGTACGACTCGTACGACGCCGTCCTCACCGCCACCGCCCTCCACTGGCTCCACAGCGAGCCCCTGACGGCCCTCTACGGGCAGCTCGCCGGTCTCGTCCGCGACGGCGGGGTCTTCATGAACGCCGACCACATGATCGACGAGTCCACGCCCCGCATCAACGCCGCCGAGCGCACCCTGCGGCACGCCCGCATGGACCGGGAGAAGGCCGCCGGAGTCCTCGACTGGGCCGACTGGTGGGCCGTCGCCGCGGCGGACCCGGTCCTCGCCGGGCCCACCGCCCGCCGCTTCGAGATCTACGGCGAGCACGCCGACGGCGACGCCCCCTCGGCCGGCTGGCACGCCGAGGCCCTCCGCGCCGCCGGCTTCGGCGAGGCCCGGACGGTCTGGGCGTCGCCCTCCGACAGCCTCGTCCTCGCCGTGAAGTAGCCGCGGTGTGCGAAAGGGGCGGTGCGGGCTCCTGCCCGTACCGCCCCTTTCCCGCGTCCTACAGCACCTTGGACAGGAACGCCTTGGTCCGGTCCTGCTGCGGGTTCGTCAGGACGTCCCGCGGGTTGCCGGCCTCGACCACCACGCCGCCGTCCATGAAGACCAGCGAGTCGCCGACCTCCCGGGCGAAGCCCATCTCGTGCGTGACGACGATCATCGTCATGCCCGACTCGGCCAGGTCCCGCATGACGTCGAGGACGTCACCCACGAGCTCCGGGTCGAGCGCCGAGGTCGGCTCGTCGAAGAGCATCAGCTTCGGCTCCATCGCCAGCGCGCGGGCGATGGCCACGCGCTGCTGCTGGCCGCCGGAGAGCTGGGACGGGTAGTTCCCCATCTTGTCCCGCAGGCCGACCCGGTCGAGCAGGCGCTCGGCCCGCTCGCGCGCCACCGCCTTGGACTCGCCCTTCACCTGGACGGGCGCCTCCATGACGTTGGCCAGGGCCGTCATGTGCGGGAAGAGGTTGAAGCGCTGGAAGACCATGCCGATGTCACGGCGCTGGACCGCGACCTCGCTGTCCTTCAGCTCGTAGAGCTTGTCGCCCTTCTGCTTGTAGCCCACCAGCTCGCCGTCGACGGACAGCCGGCCGCCGTCGATGCGCTCCAGGTGGTTGATGCAGCGCAGGAAGGTCGACTTCCCGGACCCGGAGGGGCCGACGAGGCAGAAGACCTCGCCGTTCTGCACCTCCAGGTCGATGCCGCGGAGGATGTGGGCCGGGCCGTAGGACTTGTGGACGCCTTCGGCCTTGACCATGGGCTGACCGGTCATGCCGTTGCCTCCGGGGAACGCTTGAACGTGATCACATTCTTCTTGACGCGCTGCCACGGGGTGGGCGGCAGGTTGCGCGTCGAACCGCGGGCGAAGCGGCGCTCCAGGTAGTACTGGCCGACGCTGAACACGCTGGTCAGCGCCAGGTACCAGATGGAGGCGACGAAGAGCATCTCCATGACGGCGCCGGCCGTGTTGCCGATGTTCGACGAGGCGCGCAGGAGCTCGGTGTACTGCACGGCCGAGACCAGGGACGAGGTCTTCAGCATGTTGATGAACTCGTTGCCCGTCGGCGGCACGATCACCCGCATGGCCTGCGGGAGCACGATGCGGCCCATGGTCTTCGTCGAGGACATGCCCAGCGCGTGCGCCGCCTCGGTCTGGCCCTCGTCGACCGACTGGATGCCGGCGCGGACGATCTCCGCCATGTAGGCGCCCTCGTTCAGGCCGAGGCCCAGCAGGGCGACCATGAACGGCGTCATGACGTCCACGGTCTCGTTCTTGTAGATCGGCCCGAGGTTGATGTAGTGGAAGATCAGCGACAGGTTGAACCAGACGAGCAGCTGGACGTAGACCGGGGTGCCGCGGAAGAACCAGATGTAGAGCCAGGCGACCGCGCCGGTCACCGGGTTCTTGGAGAGCCGCATCACGGCGAAGACGATGCCGAGGACGAGGCCCAGCGCCATGGACGCGATGCTGATGATGATGGTGTTCCACATGCCGTCGATGACGGAGGGGTCGAACACCTTGTCCCACACCGTGGCCCAGACGACGTCGCCCTGGGAGAAGGCGTAGACGAGCCACCCGAGGAGGACGACGACCACCACGGCACTGACCCAGCGGCCGTAGTGCCGCACGGGGATGGCCTTGATCGCCTCGTAGGGGACGCCCGAGGGGGTGGGCCCGGCCGGAGCGGCGGCCGGGTCCTTGCTGATCTTGTCAGTCATGACGACTGCCCTTCAGTGGTACGAGGAGAGGTCACTTGCCGGCGTTGATCGTGGCCGACTTGACCGCGCTGCCCTCGACGTCCCACTTCTTCAGGACCTCGGCGTAGGAGCCGTCCTTGATGATCGCGTCGAGCGCTTCCTTGACGGCATCGCGCAGCTGGGTGTTGTCCTTCGAGACGCCGATGCCGAAGAGGCCGACGTCGCTCTGGTTGCCGACGACCTCGAAGTCGTTGCCGCCGCCCGAGGTCTTCGCGATGTACGAGGCGACCGGGTAGTCGTTCAGGTCCGCGACCGCGCCGCCCGCCTTCACACGGGTCTGGGCCTCGGCGTCGGTGTCGAAGGCCTGGATGGTCAGCTTCTTGTCGCCGCACTTGGTGGCCTGCGCCTTGAAGGTGTCCTCGTAGATCGTGCCGCGCTGGACGGCGACGGTCTTGCCGCAGAGGTCGTCGAGGGAGTTGACGCCCTGCGGGTTGCCCTTCTTGACCAGCAGGGAGACGCCGGAGCTGAAGTAGTCGACGAAGTCGATGCCCTTGCCGATCTTCTTCCCGTTGTCGTCCAGGCCCTCCTGGCGCTTCTTGTTGTCCGTCATCGAGGACATGATCAGCTGCTGACGGCCGGTGTAGATCGAGGTGATCAGACCGTCGAAGGTGCCCGAGACGAACTCGAGCTTGACGCCGAGCTGCTTGCTGAGGGCCTGCCCCAGGTCCGGGTCGACACCGACGATCTTGCCGCCCTCGGTGAACTCCATCGGGGCGTACGAGGCGTCCGTGCCGACCTTGATGACGCCCGCCTTCTGGATGTCGGCGGGGAGCTTCGAGAAGAGAGGGGCCTTGCTGGCGGCGGCGGAGGACGAGCCGCCTTCCTTGGTCGAGCCGCTCTCGGTCTGGTCGCCGCAGGCGGTCAGCACCATCGAGCCGGCGACCGCGATGGCGGCGACCGCGGCAAGACGGGACGTGCGGGTCTTGGCGGTCGTACAGCGCGTGGAGCGTGCGGTCATGGTCGGGTTCCTCCGGCGTGTGAAGTGCTGCCAGGTGGTCGCGTACACACCTTCGAGTGTCGCGACCTCGTGTGATTACGGCATCTTGCCATTCGGACTGCCACAAACCGACGGCCTCGGATGTCAAAATCGGGTAACGGGTGACCCCGAAATCCCGACAGGCCGGTACATCAGGGCCGCATCTTCTGCGGAATCCTTTCCCCCTCACCGGAAAATCTGCGGTTCATCTCGCCATTCGGACGAGTGGAAGGCCGCCAATCGGGTGCGGAAACCATCTATCGGGACATCGGGTGACGTGTCGATCTCCGTCCCCGTCCGGATGCACTCGGTATGAGTCGCGTCACCGAACGGATATGAACTCGTCTGCGGTGCCGTCCGTCCGGTAAGAAGGATCCTTACACCCCTCATCCGGGGCTCAGGGCGCGTTGTGCGGCGCGCCCGCGCGGCTGCCAGACACGGCGGCCGCGGGACCCGCCCACCGCTCCACACCAGGAGCGGCCAACCCTCAAATGCAGCAGACTCAAGGGGTCAACCCAATGGCAGCGGAAATCGTCAATCCTCACAACGACAGCGGCACGGAAGCTCCCGAGGAGCCCTTCGATCCCGTCTTCGCCCTTCACCGGGGCGGCAAGATGGCCGTGGCGGCCACCGTCCCCCTCCGGGACAAGGACGACCTGTCCCTCGCGTACACGCCCGGCGTCGCCAAGGTGTGCACCGCCATCGCCGAGCAGCCCGAGCTGGTCAACGACTACACCTGGAAGTCCCAGGTCGTCGCGGTCGTGACCGACGGCACGGCCGTGCTCGGCCTCGGCGACATCGGCCCGGAGGCCTCCCTCCCGGTCATGGAGGGGAAGGCCATCCTCTTCAAGCAGTTCGGCGGCGTGGACGCGGTCCCGATCGCCCTGGCCACCACCGACACCGACGAGATCGTCGAGACCGTCGTCCGGCTCGCCCCGTCCTTCGGCGGCGTGAACCTGGAGGACATCTCGGCCCCGCGGTGCTTCGAGATCGAGCGCAAGCTCCAGGAGCGCCTCGACATCCCCGTCTTCCACGACGACCAGCACGGCACCGCCATCGTCACCCTCGCCGCCCTGCGCAACGCGGCGAAGCTGACCGGCCGGACCCTCGGCGACCTGCGCGGTGTCATCTCCGGCGCCGGTGCGGCCGGTGTGGCCATCGCGAAGTTCCTCCTGGAGGCCGGCCTCGGCGACGTCTGCGTCGCCGACCGCAAGGGCATCGTCAGCCGCGACCGCGACGACCTCACGGACGTCAAGCGCGAGATCGCCGAGCTCACGAACAAGGCGGGCCTCACCGGCTCCCTGGAGAGCGCCCTGGCCGGCGCGGACGTCTTCATCGGCGTCTCCGGCGGCACGGTCCCCGAGGAGGCGGTCGCCGCCATGGCGCCGAACGCCTTCGTGTTCGCCATGGCCAACCCGAACCCCGAGGTCCACCCCGACGTCGCGCACAAGTACGCGGCCGTCGTGGCGACCGGCCGTTCGGACTACCCGAACCAGATCAACAACGTCCTCGCGTTCCCCGGCATCTTCGCCGGCGCGCTCCAGGTCCGGGCCTCCCGGATCACCGAGGGCATGAAGATCGCCGCGGCCAACGCCATCGCGGACGTGGTCGGCGACCAGCTCGCCGCCGACTGCGTGATCCCGTCGCCGTTCGACGAGCGGGTCGCCCCGGCCGTCGCGGCCGCGGTCGCCGCCGCCGCCCGCGCCGAGGGCGTCGCCCGCCGCTGACGCGCCCACCCGGCCGCGCGGTCACCTCTGACGCGCCCCGCCATGCCGAAGGGCCCCGTTCCGCACGCCGGGACGGGGCCCTTCGGCGTACGGGGCGTACGGGAGGAGGGGGTGCCGGCGCGTGCTGTCCAGGCGACACGGGTCACACGGGTGCGTGGTTCCGCCGCCCACCGGCGGCGGCCTAGGGTCGGGGCCATGTTCGCTGCCTACGCTGCCCGAATCGACCGCGACCAGCCCCTGAACGGCCTCGAATTGGGGGAACGCCCCGAACCCGAGGCGCGGCCGGGGTGGACCACCGTCACCGTCAAGGCCGCCTCGCTCAACCACCACGACCTGTGGTCGCTGCGCGGGGTCGGACTGCCCGAGGAGAAGCTGCCGATGATCCTCGGCTGCGACGCCGCCGGCATCGACGAGGACGGCAACGAGGTCGTCCTGCACTCCGTCATCGGCCAGACGGGCCACGGCGTCGGTCCCGACGAGCCCCGGTCCATCCTCACCGAGCGTTACCAGGGCACCTTCGCCGAGCGGGTGACCGTCCCCAGCTGGAACGTGCTGCGCAAGCCGAAGGAGCTGTCCTTCGAGGAGGCCGCCTGCCTCCCCACCGCCTGGCTGACCGCCTACCGCATGCTCTTCACCAACGCCGGCGTGCGCCCCGGCGACTCCGTGCTCGTGCAGGGAGCGGGCGGCGGCGTCGCCACCGCCGCGATCGCCCTCGGCAAGGCGGCCGGCCTGCGGGTCTTCGCCACCAGCCGCGACGAGGCCAAGCGGAAGCGGGCCGTCGAGCTCGGCGCCGTCGAGGCGTACGAGCCGGGCGCGCGGCTCCCGCAGCGCGTGGACGCCGTCATCGAGACCGTCGGCGCCGCCACCTGGTCGCACTCGGTCAAGTCGCTCCGGCCCGGCGGCACGCTCGTCATCTCGGGCGCCACGAGCGGTGACCGCCCCTCGCACGCCGAGCTGACCCGGATCTTCTTCCTGGAGCTGAAGGTCGTCGGCTCGACGATGGGCTCCAAGGACGAGCTGGAGGACCTCCTGTCGTTCTGCGCGGCGACGGGCCTCCGTCCGGTGATCGACGAGGTGCTGCCGCTGGACCGGGCGCGGGAGGGCTTCGAGAAGATGGCCTCCGGCGAGCTCTTCGGAAAGATCGTCCTGAAGACCTCGTGACGACCTCTTGATACAGGTCGCCCGACCTGATGGGATCTCCGGCACGCGAAACATGAACAAAGCTCATCTTGCCGTGTCGCTCTGTCGTGCCACCTCGTGTGCCGGAGGCCTCCTTGTTGCGAACCACCTTCGCGGCGACCGTCGTCGTCGCTTCGCTGCTCGCCCCGACCGCCGCCGTCGGGGCGGAGCCCGCCACCGGGGAGGCGACCGGTGGTGACGGGATCCCCGCCCTCACCGACTCCCGCGGCCGGGTCCTCACCCTGCGCGGCTGGAACCTCGCGGACAAGTCGCACAGCGGCGACGCCGCCCTCTCCGCGATCACCGAGAAGCACTTCCGCGACATGCGGGCCAAGGGCTACAACACGGCCCGGCTCCTGGTCTTCTGGGACGACCTGGAGCCCCGCCCCGGCCGGTACAGCCAGGCCTACCTCCGCAAGATCGAACGGGTCCTGGACTGGGCCACGAAGTACGACGTCAAGGTCGTCCTCGACGCCCATCAGGACGTCTTCGGGCCCGCGTTCGGCTCGCGGGGCGTGCCCGCCTGGGCGACCAGGACCGACGGGCTGCCCTTCACCCCGCACCCCGACGACTGGTTCTCCGAGTACTTCGAACCCGCCGTCCAGCGCGCCTTCACCCATCTGTACGAGGACGAGGACCTCCAGCGTGCCCAGGCCCGGATGTGGCGGGTGCTCGCCGACCGCTTCGAGGACCACCCGGCCGTGCTCGGCTACGACCCGATCAACGAGCCGATGGGCGAGCTGCGCGAGGGCGAGGACCTCGCGACGGCCGCCCGGCGCATCGAGCGGGACCAGATCACCCCGATGTACAACCGGATCGCGGACCAGATCCGCTCGGTCGACAAGGACGGCTGGATCTTCGTCGAGCCGACCCCGATCGTGGGCGAGGGGGTGCCCACCGGTCTCGGCAGGATCGACGACCCGAAGGTGGTCTACGCCCCGCACTTCTACAACGGCGTGATGGAGGCGGGCGGCGACTACGATCCGTCGGCCCGCTGGATCGAGAACTACGAGGCCGCGGTCACCGAGTACCCCAAGAAGTACAAGGTGCCCGTGATCGTGGGGGAGTGGGGGCCCCTCAACAACTCCCTGCCGAACATGAACCGCTTCTACCGGGAGGCCATGGCCTCCCTCGGCCGCTACGGCTCCGGCTGGACCGGCTGGGAGTGGTGCTACGGCGGCGGCTACTGCGCGGTGGACGGCTCCGGGGCCTTCCGCACGAACAAGGAGCTGACCGCCGAGCCGTACGCCGAGGCCGTCGCCGGCACGGTCCGCTCCGCCTCGTACGACCCGGACGCCGGGGTCTACCGCCTGTCCTACGACGCGGCCGGCCGGCGCGGTCCCCGCACCACCGAGCTCTCCCTCCCGCCCGGTGACTGGCGGGTCACCGCTCGCGGCGCCGCGCTGGTGCTCCGCGAGGACCGCGGCAGGGCTTCGATCCTCGCGGCCCCCGGCGCCCGGGTGACGGTCACGGTCACCCGGGGCTGAGGGGCACGGCCCCCGGGGTGACGGGCACGATCACCGCGGCCGACGGGCACGATCACCGGGGCTGACGGGAACGGGCGCTCGGGGGCGAGGGGCCGGGGTCGGGGGCCGGGGCCCTGACCCCTGGCGCCGGGTCCGGGGGGCGGAGACAGGGCCGGAGGTGCGGGCCCCGGCCCCGGCGTGCACCCCTCGGGCCCGCCCCCCCGTGCGCGCCCCCTCAGGCCTTTCTCTCCGGGCGGAGCAAGGCCGTGATGCGGGTCGCCGCTGCGGACAAGTGGCCTCGGGCTTCCGTGAGTTGGGACTCGGTCACGCCGTGGTCGCGGGCCGCGTCGCGGATCTCGTCGCGGAAGCGGTCGAGGAGGCGGTCGAGGTCGCGGGCCGGGTCGCCCGAGCTCGCCGTGTCCCGCGCCCACTCCGCTGTCCCGTCGGCCGGGGCCTTCGCGAACGACGGCTCCGGTGACGCTGCCTTGGGGTGGGTCGTGCCCGTCACCAGGTCGCCGAGCTGGGCCGTGATGCCCGAGATCCCCTCCCAGACTCCCTTGGGCCAGTCGCCCCGCGAGAACCGGTCCTGCACCTCCTCCTGCACCTGCTGGGCGATCCGCTGGAACTCCTTCGCCTGGCGGCGCGCCGAGCGGGCCTCCTCGCGGGCCTCGCGGGCCTGCTGCTTCCACTCCTGCCCGACCCGGCGCAGCTCCTCCTTGGCCTCGGCGAACGAGGAGGGGTCCGCCGCGCGGGTCCGCCCCGCGGCCGCCCGCATCTCGCTGCGCACCCGGCCGGCCGCGCCCCGCACGTCGTCCCGGATCTCCGCCGCCAGCTCCGAGACCGACTCGCGGATCTCCCGCTCCAGGTCGTCCAGTTCGGCCCCGCGCCCGGCCAGCTCGGCGCGGCCGGCGTCGGTGATCGAGTAGACCTTGCGGCCCCCCTCGCTGGCGTGGGTCACGAGGCCCTCGGCCTCCAGCTTGGCGAGGCGCGGATAGACCGTGCCCGCCGAGGGGGCGTACAGCCCCTGGAAGCGCTCCTCCAGGAGCCGGATCACCTCGTACCCGTGGCGCGGGGCCTCGTCGAGCAGCTTGAGGAGGTAGAGGCGGAGGCGTCCGTGGGCGAAGACGGGCGGCATGTCAGAGCACCTTTCCGTTCGTGGAGGGGGCGGACGAGGGGGCGGCGTCGCCGTCCTCCTCGGACTCGGGGCGGCGGAGCAGGGCGATGGAGCCGGAGACGGTGGTCGCCTTGAGCTTCCCCCGGCCCGAACCGAGGGTGCCGGTGATGGACTTGGCGCCCCACTGGCCTCCCACCCGCAGGTCCTCGAAGGCGTTCGACACGGCGCCGCTCGTGGTGCTCGCCTCGACCCGGGCGTCGGCCGGGTGCGGGAGCCGGATGGCGACCTCGCCGGAGACGCTGGTGAGCCGGATGTCGGCGGGCGGTCCGTCGAGCCGGGCCGGGTCGAGGTCGATGACCATGTCGCCGCTGACGGTGTCGGCCTTCACGGAGGAGCCCGAGCCCTCGATCACCGTCACGTCCCCGGTCACGGAGTTGACGCGCAGCGCGCCGGTGACCGACTGGGCCTCCAGGTTCCCCGAGACGGTCTCGGCCCGGACCGGGCCCGAGAGCCCGAGGAGGGTGGTGTCGCCCGTGACGCCGCGCACCTCCGTACGCCCTCTGATCCCCGTCACGACCGCCTCGGCGCCGACCACGCCCACCTCGACGTCGACGCCCGCGGGGACGGCGACGGAGACGACGGCCCGGCGCCGGTACTCCTTGCGCTCGAACCACTTGAGGACGCTCTTCCACTGCAGGTCCTCGTAGGTCACGGTCAGCGTGGAACCGTCCTGCGTCACGATCAGGGGCGGGCCCTCGATCTCGGAGATCTCCACGCGGGCGGAACTCTCGTCCGTCCCCACCACGTTCACCGTGCCGTTGACGACGCGGACCTGCAGCAGCGTCACGGGGTCGGCCGGAGCCAGCTTCGTCGGCTCGGTGACGGACCACTCTGTCATGGTGCTGACCTCCCGTATCGGCAACGCAACATATCGCGTCTCTCGAAAAACACGATATATCGCGGCCTTGCGAAGTCAACCCTGACTCATCCCCCACTCGCCCCTGACAGGGGCGGGACGATTGCCGTCATATGCGGACGAATTGTCCTAGCGTGGGGCCATGAACGCGACACCCGGACCCCACTCCGCCGGAGCCCTGCTGCTCTGCCGCGGCGAGCCGCCGGAGGTCCGGCCGCCGGCCCGGCTCCTCCGGGAACGGCTGCTCCTCGCCCCCGCGGGCGCCGAGTGGACCGTGCTCGTACCGGAGGGGAAGCCCTGGCTGCACGGCGGGGAGGCCGTCGAGCGGGTCGTCACCGGCTGGGCCACCGCCCTCGCCGTCCCGGCCGGAGGCCGGCCCGTCGTCGCGCTCTGGTGGGACCGCGACCGCGCCGGCCTCACGCTCGCCGCCGGCTTCCGCCGCACGGTCGGCTACACCTGGCTCGCGGACGGCACCCCCGTCGGCGAGGACGAGGCCATGCGCACCTTCGCCGCCCGGCTCGCCCTCGATCCCGTCCTGGACGTGCAGGCCCTCGAACCGCTCACCGAGCCCGACCCGGAGGCCGACGCCCGCACCCGTCTCGTCGGGATCGTCGCCGTCCTCGCCCGCACCGGGCTCGCCCTGCCCGCCGGACTCGTCCCCGGCGAGAGCGCCGACCGGCTCCGCTCCGCCGCCCTCGACCAGGGCGCGGAGCAGCTCGAAGGGCACGGCCGGCGCGACGCCGTGCGGGCGGAGCCGGAGGCGGTGGAGGGCAGTCCCGCGGGCCCGCACCCGCGCGGTCACGAGGCGCGCGTACTGGGCGGGGCGCAGCTCCTCGCGGGGGTGCCGCTGCTGCTCTGGGGCGCGGCCCGGCGCAGCGGCGGCTGGGCGACGGCCGGCGCGCTGCTCGTCGCGCACGGCGCGCTCGGGCTCGCCCACGACCGGCTGCGGGAGCGGTGACCGGGTCGCCGGTCCCGCGGCCGGGCACCTCTTCTACTCGTCGTCGTCCTCGTCGTCCAGACGGGCCAGCCAGGTCGCGAGGCGCTCGACCGGCACCTCGAAGTCGGGGTTGAGGTCGACGAACGTCCGCAGCTGCTCGGCGAGCCACTCGAAGGTGACCTCCTCCTCGCCGCGCCGCTTCTCCAGTTCCTCGATGCCACGGTCGGTGAAGTACATGCGATCAGGATAGGCCGTACCCCTCCCATCCCCTGTCGCACGTCAGCCCCACCGATTAGCCTTCTGGATCCAACATCGCTTCGGGGAGCGGGGGCCGCTGTGGCACACGGGATCGCTCGGATTCGACTGGACGACGGCACGCCCGTGTGGGCGCGGGTCAGCGACGCGGAGGAGCTCGGCCGGGGCGGCGGCTTCCAGGACACCGGGGTCAGGGACCGGGTCGTCTCGATGGCCGGCGGGCTCACGGACGTGGTGCGCGGGGTCGTCGGCTCCCTGCGCGCCGGCCTCGACCCCCAGGGGCCGGTGGAGGTCGCCGTCAGCTTCGGCATCGAACTGTCGGCGCAGTCCGGCAAGGTGATCGGCGTCCTCGCGGACGGCGCGGGCAAGGCCTCCGTGAACGTCTCCCTCACCTGGACCGAACCGGGCCCGACGACCGGGAGCGCGGCGGCGACCGCGCCCGGTTCCGCCGAGCCGGAGGCCGCGGAACCACGGCCGGGCATCGTCACGCAGCGGCGTCCGGCGGCCGATGGCGCCGCATGAGCGCCTTCGACGCTCTCGTGCGCCCCGCACTCGTACGCATCGGCGCTCCCGACGGCGGGTATGACCCGCACGGCGACCAGTTCTGGGGCACCGGGTTCTTCATCGCCCCCGGCTGGGTGCTGACGTGCGCCCATGTCGTGGCCGAGGGGGGTGGCGAGGTGTGGAGGAAAGAGCCGGCCGTCGGCATCACCTGGCAGGACGGCAGGACCACGCGCCGGTCCACCGGCACGGTGGTGCTCGCCCTGCCCCGGCCCGAGGACCCCGGCGCGCGCCCCGAGCCCTGGGGCTTCCCCGACGTCGCTCTCGTGCGCGTGCCCGACGCCGGCAAGGCCTCCTGCGTCCTGCTCTCCGAGCGGCCTCCGGCCCGGACCACCGAGGTCGGCCTGCACGGCTGGTCACGGGAGACCGGGGAGCTGGGCATCCGTCAGGTCCACGGCCGGCTCAGCGGCGTCGACGCCCGGGCCCTCGTGACGGAGGGGGTGCTGCCCGTCGAGGGCTGCTCCGGCGGCCCCGTCGTCGACGACCTCCAGGGAGCCGTGATCGGCTTCAACAAGGGACGCTGGTCCGACCAGGGAGCCCTCGTCCCCCTCGCCGTCCTGCGCCGCCTGCACGACGCGCCCGGGGGCGAGCTCTGGGCCGAGGCCCTGCGCGCCCACGACCGTCATCACCTCGACCACTACCGCCGGTCGCTGGACGACGGATCCGACTGGACGCGCGCGCAGGAGCGGCTCGGCGGCCCGCACCCGCTGAGCCCGAAGCTGCGCACGCGGCTGCGCGGACAGCTCGCCGCGCTGCCCCCGCCGATCAACCCCGGCGAGATCATGGACCTGGTCGACCGGGTCAAGGCCTGGATCAGGAACTCCACCACCCCGGACGCGTTCGAGGACGACCCGCGGACATGGAGCGAGGGCGCTGCCCTGCTCTACGGGCTGCGCGCGCCCGACCGCAGCGACCCGGGCGATCCCGGCCTCGACGCCGTGCTCCTGTACGCGGCCCATGTCGTCCGGCGCGTCTCCGGGCGCCCCGGCGGTCTCGGCGACGCGGCCGCCTTCCGGGGCTGGATCATCGACCGGGCCGCCGACGCGGGCCCGTTCCTCCGCCGTGAGATCGACGACCTGATCGGCTCGGGCCGTGCGGCGGCCCCCGTCGCCGTCCGCGAGCGCCGGGCACGCGCGGACGTGCTCCTGGAGATCGACACGCCCCGCTGGGACCGGCGTTACCCGTGGCGCGTGAAGCTGCTCCGCGACGGGCACACGGTCACCCCGCTCAAGGGCGACGACCGGGGCGTCGAGCGGGCCCAGCTCAAGCAGACCCTGCGCGGACCGCTCGCCGAGGCCCTCCGGCTCGGTGACAACGGGCCGCACCTGGCCTCCGTCGAGGCGGTGCTGCCCCGCGAGCTCTTCGACGAGCCGCTCGACACCTGGCGGCTCGAACCCCCGCAGGGCACCGACGAGACGTGGGGGGCCATCACCCTCGGGCAGCGCCGGATCGTGGTCGTCCGGGACGCCCGGCGGCACGGCAAGGAGCCGTCGCCCGAGTGGCGGGAGCGCTGGGAGGCCGGGGAGCGGGGACCGCTGCGCGCGGCCCCGCTGCGCGCCGAGGTGCCCGGCGCGGGTGCGGACGCCCACACCGCGCGCGTGCGCCGGGAGACCTGGGCGGAGACGTACGACCGGCTCCGGGAGGCCGAGGGCGGCACCGTACCCGTCTTCTGCGGCCCGGTGGGCAGCGGCGACGGGCTCATGGCGATGAACGCGGCCCTGACCGCCGGCCATCCGCTGGCCCTCTGGCGGACCGGGGCCCACGACCACACCGACTGCGCGGACTTCCACGAGCAGGCCGACCGGCTGCTCGCGGACGCGCTCACGGCCCACGGCCTCGGCAAGCCCGTCCGCTCCCTGCGCACCCTGGCGTCGGAGCGGCCCGACCTCGCCTGGGCGGACACCATCGCCGTCCTGTACGACCCGCCCGACCGCCCGCCCCACGGCGGCCGCCTGGAGGCCCCGCCGCTGCTCGGCGAGGGGGACGCGTGACGGCGCGGGAGCGTGCCTCGGGTCCCGCGCCGACGGCGCGGGACCCCCGCGCCCGACCGGGACGGGCTCCGTGACCCCGGCGGGCCGCACCCCGCGCCCGCGTGGGCCACGGGACGCGCCCGGCCCCCGCCTCCCCACGCGCCGGCCCCCCGCCTCCCCACGCGTCCAGGCCACCGCGTCCCCACCCGTCCAGGCCCCGCGTCCCCACCCGTCCAGGCCTCCTCACCCCCACGCGTCCGGCCGCCCGCGCCTCCGCGTCCCCGGCCCCCTGTGCCGCCGTGCCTCCGGCAGTTGCCGAGTGCGTCCGGGACGACCGGATTGGGGGTCGGCAGGAGCGTCCTCGGGCAGTACGTTCGGAAGGCCCGGCCGGCACACCACAGCCAGGAGGAGTTCATCGTGAACGATTGGCGGATCTACCGTGGGGCCGGCCATCCGCACGACGAGATACGGCGCCTGCCCGCCCCGCCGCCCTGGCGCGACTTCTCGACGGGCGGTGCCGACGACACCCTCGCCGGCTCCGACCGGCGGCTCGGCGTCAAGCGCAGGCTCGTCCAGAACCACCACCCCCGGCCCGCCGAGACCGACGCGGTCAACGCCGCCCTGTACCTGCGGCGCCCGCTCCTCGTCACCGGCAACCCCGGGACCGGCAAGTCCACCCTCGCGCACGCCGTCGCCCACGAGCTGCGCCTCGGCCGCGTGCTGCGCTGGCCCATCGTCAGCCGCTCCACCCTCCAGGACGGCCTCTACCGGTACGACGCCATCGGCCGCCTCCAGGACGTCCAGCTGGAGCGCGCCCAGGCCGGCGTGACCGGGTCCCCCGCCGCGGCCCCGGCCGGCATCGGCTCGTACATCCGGCTCGGACCGCTCGGCACCGCGCTGCTCCCCTCCGAGCAGCCCCGCGTGCTGCTCATCGACGAGCTCGACAAGAGCGACCTGGACCTGCCCAACGACCTCCTGAACGCCCTGGAGGAGGGCGAGTTCGCCATCCCCGAGCTGGAGCGGCTCGCCGACCGGGAGCCCGTCGTCGAGGTGCTCAGCGACGACGGCCGCAAGGTGCCGGTGTACGGCGGCCGGATCCGCTGCACCACCTTCCCCTTCATCGTGCTCACCTCCAACGGCGAACGGGACTTCCCCGCCGCCCTGTTGCGCCGCTGCATCCGCCTGGAGCTCGAACCGCCCGGCGAGGAGCAGCTCGGCGCGATGATCGAGGCCCACCTCGGTCCCGAGGCCGCCGCGGGCGACGGCGAACAGGGCCTCGTGCAGCGGTTCCTGAACCGCGAGCCGGGCGAGGTCATCGCCACCGACCAGCTGCTCAACGCGCTCTACCTCACCCAGCACGCCTCCCGCGCCGAGCGGGTGACCAGGGAACGCATCGCGGACATGCTCATGCAGCCGCTCGATCAGCCGAGGTGATGACCGGATGCACCGGACGCACCGGATGCCTCTGGAGGAGCTGACCCGCAGACTGCGGGCGGGCGGGGTGGACCCGTCCGCCGAAGCGGTCGCGGACGCGCTCTGGCTGTCCCAGTGGCTGCCGGAACCGGAGACTCCTGATCCGGACCGGCCGTCCCGCGCGGACGGCGGGACCACCGGGACCGCCCGGCCCGCCGACGAGGGGCGAGATCCGGCCACTCACGAGGGGCCCCCGGGAGCGCCCCGGCGCACCGGGGGCCAGGAGTCCGTCGCCCTCCACATGCGCGCCGGAGCCGCCCCGGCGGACGGAGCGCCCGGCGGAGCGGGCGGCGGAGCCCCCGGCGGCGGGAGCGCGGGCGGGGGCGCGGGTCGGGGCGCGACCCTGCCCGTCCGCGCGCCCGGCGCCAACGCCCTGCCCGGACTCCTCGGCCTCCAGAAGGCCCTGCGCCCGCTGCGGGGGTACGCGCCCGCCCCGCCGCGCCCCGGCGAAGGCGCCCTCGACGAGGAGGCCACGGCCGAACGCAGCGCCGCCGCGGGCATCCTGACGCCCGTGCTGCGCCCCGCCTCCGGCCGCCGCCCCGACATCCAGCTCCTCATGGACACCGGACCCGCCATGGTCGTCTGGGACCGCATGGTCGAGGAGCTCCGCCAGGCCTGCCAGCAGTCCGGCGCCTTCCGCGACGTCCAGGTGCACCGCCTGTACGACACCGGCGAGGGTCCCCCGCTCGTCACCACCACCTCCGGCGCCGACGGCCGTCCCCGGCTCCGCCCCGTCGACCAGCTCCACGACCCCACCGGGCGCCGCTTCACCCTCGTCGTCAGCGACTGCGTCGGGCCCCTCTGGCAGCGCGGAGCCGCCCAGCGCTTCCTCCGCCAGTGGCCCCACCACTCCCCGCTCGCCCTCGTCCAGCCGCTGCCGCCCCGCCTGTGGCCGCGCACCGCGCTCCCCGCCGAACCGGGCACCTTCCAGCGCTCGGGCAGCCCCGGAGGCCCCGCGGCCTTCCGCTCCGACGACGAGCCCTGGGCGGTGCCCGACCCGGCACGGCGGGCCGTCCCCGTGCTCACCCCCACCCCCGAGGCCTTCGCCTCCTGGACCCGCCTCCACACCGGCCACGGCGGCAACACCGTGCGCGGCTGGGCCGCCTGGCTCCACTCCGAGCCGGCCGGGCCCCGCCCGCCCGGGGCACCCCGCGTCCCGCGCGGCGACGAGGAACTCCTGCGCGCCTTCCGGGCCGGCGCCTCCCCGGGGGCGCTCCGGCTCGCCGTCCACCTCGCGGCGGCCCCGCTGACCCTGCCCGTCATGCAGCTCGTCCAGCGCGCCATGCTGCCCGACACCGGGCCCATGGAGCTGGCCGAGGTCCTCCTCAGCGGGCTCCTGCGCCGGGTGCCGAGCCCCGCCCCGTACCCCTGCTTCAGCTATCCGCCCGGCATCCAGCAGCTCCTCCTCGGCTCGCTCGACCCCGGCGCCGCCGCCCTCGTCCTCAAGCACTGCTCCGAGTACGTGGAGCGCAACTTCGGCCAGGGCACGCGCAACTTCCCGGCGCTCGCCGCCGCCCGACTCGCCGGAAACGGCCACCGACACGGCTCCGCCGCCGACGGCGAGGGCGGGCCCGGTCTCCTCACCCGGCCCGACGAGACCGGCGAACCCCCCGGGCCCGAGGGCACCGAGGCGGAGCTGTTCGCCCGAATCCCCGCGCGCGTGCTCCGCTTCTACCACCCCGACCTCGTCACCCCCGACCCGCTCGTCGAGGCCCGCCGCCTCCTCGACCAGGGACGCGCCCAGTCCGACCCCGCCCTCCTCTCCGCCGCCCGCGAGCGCGCCGAAGAGGCGCTCGCGACCGCGCCCGTCGAAGCCCTGGTCGTCCTCGGCCGCATCCTGACCGCGGAGGCGGGCACCGGCGCCGCCCGGCGGGCGGGCAGCCGGCGCGAGCTCCTCACCCGGGCCGCAGACACGCTCGTCAGGGCCGAGCAGCTGGCCCGGCCCGGAGACGACCACTGGGCCGAGGCCCGCCTCGAACGGGCCGTCGTCCACCACGCCCTGTGGCAGGAGACCGAGGAGCCCGGGCAGCTCACCGCCGCCCTGCTGGCGCTCGCCGGGGACGTGGACCAGTGGCCCGCGGCCGCCCGGGCCGCCCTGCGCCTGCGCCGGGGACGGCTGCTCCTGGCGCGCGGCGACGGCGCCGCGTCGGTCGAGGAGCTCACCGCGGCCCTCGCCCACGGGGAGAGCGCCGCCGCCCTGCTCGACCTCGCCGACGCCCTGTACCTCGCCCAGGCCGGACCGGACCGCATCGCCCCCGTCCTCGACCGCGCGGAAGCCCTCCTCGGCGACGGACGCGCCCTGAGGCTGCGTCACGCCCTGGCGCTCGCCCGCCTGCACGAGGCCACCGGCGACTGGCCGGCCGCCGACGCCGCGTACGAGCGGGCCACGCTGCTCGCCCTCGACGACGGCGAGCAGCGCGGCCCGATCCTGCTCACCTGGGGCGAGTCCCTGCTGCGCCGCGCCGCCTCCGACACGGGGCTCGGGCCGGTCGAACGCGCCGAGGCCGTGCTGCGCGAGGCCCTCACCCGCCTCCCCGCCGACGCCGCCGCCCGCGAGCGGGTCCGGATCCTCATCGGCAACGTGCTCGCCCTGCGCTTCGACCGCGCGGGCTTCCTGCCGGACCTGTACGAGAGCCGCCACCTGCTCGACGAGGCCCTTCGCACCACCCGCGACCAGGCGACCCGGGCCGAGGTCCGGCTGCAACTGGGCTGGGTGCAACTGCAGCTGAGCGAGGCGGCGAGGGACGGCCAGCTCATGGACGCCCTCGTCGCCTTCCGGCGCGCCGCCGACGACAGCCGCGCCGCCCACGGCGACACCCCCGGCACGGTCACCCTGGCGCGGGCGCTCCACGCCCAGGGGGCGGTGCTGTACCTGATGGGCCGCCTCGGCCACGCCGCGACCGCCCTGGAGGAGGCCGCCGAGCAGTGGCGACGGCTCGACGGCATGCTGGTGGCGGTGGACTGGGCGGACGTGCGGCGGACCAGGGCCCTGCTCGCCGAGGTCGGCGCCGACCCCCGCCCCCGGCCGGACCGCCTCTCCCGCGAGGAACGGCGCCGGATCGCACCGCCCTGGTGGGCCTGGCGCGACGGGGAGGCGGAGCGGCTTGATAACGGGGGCGCGCATGGGCGCAGTTGAGTCGAACGGGTTTCTGCCTTTCGGACGTCGGGAAGAACCGCTCCGCCGCTACGACCGTGGGGGACAAGGGTCGGTGAGGAGGAGCCGAGGGTGTTGGAGCACACGAAGCGGGTCGCAGGCGTCGACCGGGGCGGCGAACGGCCGGGACGCCTCCCCGACCTCACCGGTGTGGACCTGCGGACCTTGCGCTTCATGGACGATCCCGAGCTGGCGGCCGCCGTCGAGCGGGTGCTCTGGCATCCGCAGGAGCTGGCCGACTCCTGGGCGGAGACCGCAGGGGACAGGGTCCACGGCTGACCTCCGGTGGAGTGGCCGCGCCGACCGGCTGTTTTCGGTCAGATGCGCCCCGCCCGCCGACGGTCCGGGAGGGCGGGACGCACGGCTCGCCGAAGGCCCGGTGGGTCAGGGCGCACCGCTCGCCGCAGGCCCGTGGCGGCGGGACCCCTCTCCCGTCACCAGCCTCTGGAGGCGGGAGTGAGCACCGCGCCCCTGCCCCGGCACGTCCTCGCCCGGCTCGCCCGGCTCAGTCCCGCCCCGGACGGGCACACGCTGCTGCGGTCCGCCCTGCACGCCCGGCGGTTGCTGCTGCTCAAGGCGCTCCTGGTGCGCGTCCACCGGGAGCGGGCGTCCGTCGGGCCCGGCGCGCTCGGCCGGTTCGAGCGCTCCTGGGAACTGCTCGAACGGGTCGAGCGGAGCCGTCCCGCCGTGGTCCGGGACGTCCTCGACTACCCGACGACCGGCGCCTGGCTGGCCGGCGCGCTCGCCGAGCCCGCCGGGCCGGTCTTCGACCGGCTGCTCGGGCACCTCGACCACCTCGCGGTCACCGCCGCCCTGCGCGGCGGCGACCCGCTCGACCTGACCGTGGAGACCCCGGACGGCCTGCTCCCGCTGCCCGGCGTGGGCCGGCTGAGGGTGGCGGCGGACCGCGTCCGGGTCAGCGTCGGCGAGCGGACCGTACGGTTCCACCCGGACGGCGCCCGCCACGCCGTGCCGGCCGTCCTGACCCTGACCGGCCGGCGCCACGGCGTCCTCACCGGCCGCGGGTCCGGCTGGCGCGCGGTCCGCCCCCTGCCCCGCGCCGCTGCACGCCTGGACGACCTCGACCCCTACCGGGTGCCGCCCGGCGCGGGCGGCGGCACGGCGGTCACCGCGGCCGACCCCGCCGACACCGACCACGCCGCCTGGTCCGCCGTCTGGCGCGCCGCCCAGGCCCTCCTCGTCCGTACGGACCCCGGCCGGGCGGCCGAGGTGGCCCACGGCGTCCGCGCGGTCGTCCCGCTCCTTCCGCGCGGGCCCCGGCACCTGGGGGCCACGCTGAGCGCCGCCCCCGGAGCCGTACTGACCTCGCTGCCCGCCGAGGGGCAGGGGATGGCCGAGACGCTCGTGCACGAGCTGCACCACAGCAAGCTGGCGACGCTCCATGAACTCGTACCCCTGTACGGCCCCGGGCGGGACGCCGTGCACCGGGTCGGCTGGCGCTCGGACCCCCGGCCCATCGCCGGCGTGCTGCACGGCGCCTACGCCCATCTGGCCCTGACCGATCTGTGGCGGCGCGCGGTCACCGCCGACGGGGTGCCGACGGCCTGGCGGCACACCGCCGGGCAACAGTTCGACGACATCCACGATCAGGTGGGCGTGGCGCTGCGGATCCTGCTTGAATCCGATGAACTGACCCGGGAGGGAAGGGAGTTCGTGCGACACATGAGGCTCCACCACGCGAGCCTCGGCGCGACCCCCCTGGCCGCTGGGTAACACTGTGCCCACGGCACATGACACCGCGTTGCGCGGGAGCGGGACGGGAGACACGACAGATGGCGGAACAGCGATCGGGCGGTGCGACGGACCACGGAGCCAGGAGCGCACCGGAACACGTCCTCGTGGTCTTCCCCGGCTATCACCGCCCGTGGGCGACCTGGATCAACCAACGGCTCGACGCGTACGGGGTGCGCGCGAGCCTGCAGCGCTGGGACCCGCCGCGCGAGGTGCCCCTGGAGGACTCGCTCGGCGACCTGCTGCTCGCCCGCGGCCAGGTGCTGCTCGTCCTCGACGACTGGTTCTTCCAGCTCGGCCCGCGGGCGGCCGGCGAGTGGAACGACGTCCTGCGCGGCTTCGTCGCCGCCCACGCCGGACGGTTCGCCGCGGTCAACCTCACCAACCGGACCCTCCTGCCGGCCACCGCCGTCCTCGAACCCGTCAGCCTGTGGGGCGTCGGCGAGGAGGAGGCCGAGGCCCGGCTGCTCAGCCGGCTCGGCATCGAACCCCGCCGCGCCACCGGCCGCCGACTGCCCGCCGGATCACTCGTCCGCTTCCCGGACACCCCTCCCGAGATCTGGGGCGAGATCCCGCGCCGCAACCCGCGCTTCACCGGCCGGGACGACCTCCTCACCGAGCTCCAGGAACGGCTCATGGACGCCGAGCGGGGCAACGCCGCGTGCACCCTGCTCGGCATGTCCGGCATCGGCAAGACCCAGATCGCCGCCGAGTACGCCCACCGCTTCAGCTCCGACTACGACGTCGTCTGGTGGGTCAGCTCCGACGACCGCAACGTGCAGCGCGACCGCTTCGGCGAACTCGCCACCGAACTCGGCCTCGCCACCGGCAACGAACCCGGCGAACGCATCCGCGCCGTCCGCGAGGCGCTGCGCCGGGGCGATCCGCACTCCCGCTGGCTCATCGTCTTCGACGGCTGGGACGACACGGACGGCGCGAACGTCATGCTGCCGCACGGCCCCGGCCACGTCCTCGTCACCTCCCGCAACCGCGGCTGGGGCGACTACACCGACATCCTCGAAGTCCCCGGCTTCGACCGCGCCGAGTCCACCGCCTACCTGATGCGCCGCGCCCCGCACGTCACGGCACCCGAGGCCGAAGAGGTCGCCGCCGAGTTCGGGGACGTACCGCTGCCGCTGGTCCAGGCCGCGGCCTGGCTCGGCGAGTCCCGCATGGAGGTCTCCGAGTACCTCCACATGGTCCGCGAAGGACGGATCTCCGCCGTCGAACCCGCCGGCGACGGCTTCCCCCAGGCGTCCCTGACCTCCTGGTCGATACTGATCAACCGGCTCCGACGCGCCCAGCCGCAGGCCATCGACGTACTCAGCCTCTGCGCCTCCTTCGCCCCCGGCCGCATCCCGCTCGGACTCATCCGCGCCTACCCGCAGGCGGACCTCCCCGAGGACCTGCGCTGGATGGTCACCGACCTCGCCGCCTGGTCCCGCGCCCTGGACACCCTGGTCAACTACTCGGTGCTCACCCGCGAGACCCGCGGCCCCGTCAACAACGCCGAGGTCGGGCCGCACCAGGAGTCCGTGCACATGCACCGGCTCGTCCACGACATCGTCGCCCGGCTCACCGAGGGCGACCACCGCGCCGCCCACCGCCAGGCCGTCCGCACCCTGCTCGCCGAGGCCGACCCCGGCAACCCCATGGACAGCCGGCACTGGCCCCGCTACGCCGAGCTCCTGCCCCACCTGGAACCCTCCGGCGCGCTCCTCAGCCACAACCCGCGCACCCAGACCGCCGTCCTCAACTGCCTGCGCTACTGCTTCCGCAGCGGCGAGTTCAAGGCCGGCATCCAGCTCGCCGACAAGATCCGGGACAACTGGTCCACCTTCATGGACCCGCTGGACCAGCCCATGCTGGACCTGACCACCCAGCAGGGCAACATCCTGCGCTCCTTCGGCCGCTTCCGCGAGGCCTACGACCTCGACCTCGCCCAGCGGGAACGCCTCGCCGAAGCCCAGCCCCCCAACGAGCTCGGCACCCTGCTCTCCAGCAGCGCCATCTCCAGCGACCTGCGCTTCCTCGGCCAGTACAAGGAGTCGGAACGACTCCAGCGCCAGGTCCTCGCCGACGCCGAACGCCTCCTCGGCGACAGCGAGTTCTCCACCCTCGTCGCCCGGCACAACCTCGGCGTCACCCTGCGGCAGCTCGGCCGCTTCCGGGAGGCGTACGACTCCGACGCCGAGACCCTCGCCCACAGCGAGCGGGTGCTCGGCAAACGCCACTCCCACACCCTCAACTCCAGCAACGCCCTCGCGCACGACCTCCGGCTCCTCGGCCAGTACCGCGAAGCCCTCGCCCGGCAGGAGGCCAACGTCCTGCGCCATGTGCAGGTGCTCGGCCCGCAGCACCTGCAGACCCTGTACGCCCGCACCCAGCTGGCCCTGTGCCGGCGCCGCGAGGGCGGCTTCCAGCAGGACCTCGGAGCCACCATGGCCAGCCTGCTCGACCAGCTGGAGCAGGTGCACGGCCGCACCCACTACGTGACCCTCTCCTCCCTCAACAACTACGCCAACTACCTCCGCGAGCACGGCGACCTCGACCAGGCCCGCGAGCTCAGCCACGAGGCCGAGGCCGGCTACCGCGCCCTCCTCGGCCCCGCCCACCCGGTCGCCACCGGTGTCCTCGCCAACACCGCCCTCGTCCTCCAGGCGTCCGGCGAACGCGCGGACGCCCTCGCCATCCTGGAGGCCGCGCTCGCCGGACTGACCTCCTCGCTCGGCTCCGACCACCCCTGGGTGCTCGGCTGCGCGCTCAACGCCGGAGCCGCCCGCAACTTCAACGGCCGGGTGGCCGACGCCGCCGAGCTCAGCCGGGACACCCTGCGCCGGGCCCGGCACACCCTCGGCAACGAACACCCGCTCACCCTGTCGTGCCAGGTGGCCCTCGCCACCGATCTGCGCGGGCTCAGGGAGACCGAGGAGGCCGGGAAGCTGGAGGAGGACGCGCTGCTCACCCTCACCCGCACGCTGGGCGCCCAGCACCCGCACACCCTGTCGGCACGGCAGCGCAACCGGCCCTACTGGGACTTCGAGGCCAACCTGGGCTGAGCCCCGTACGCCCGGCGCAGACGCCGGAGGCCCGGCACCCCGAGTGGGGTGCCGGGCCTCCGTACGTACCGAGGTCGATCAGGCGTCGAAGACCTCGTTGACCAGCTGCTGCTGCTCCGCCTGGTGGCGCTTGGCCGAGCCGACCGCCGGGGAGGAGGAGTGCGGACGCGAGATCCGGCGCAGGCGCTCGCCCGCCGGGATGTCCGCGCCGACCGCCAGGTCGAGGTGGTCGATCAGGTTGAGCGCGATGAACGGCCAGGCACCCTGGTTCGCCGGCTCCTCCTGCGCCCAGATGTACTTCGCCGCGTTCGGGTACTTGGCGATCTCGGCCTGCAGCTCGGCACCCGGCAGCGGGTACAGGCGCTCCAGACGGATGATCGCGGTCTCCGTGTCGCCGCGCTTCTGGCGCTCGGCCTCCAGGTCGTAGTAGACCTTGCCGGCGCAGAAGACGACCTTGCGGACGTTCGCCGGGTCGACCGTGGTGTCGCCGATCACCGGGCGGAAGCCGCCGGTGGTGAACTCCTCCACCTTGGACGCCGCGGCCTTCAGACGCAGCATCGACTTCGGGGTGAAGACGATGAGCGGCTTGTGGTGCGGGTTGTGCACCTGCCAGCGCAGGAGGTGGAAGTAGTTCGACGGCAGCGTCGGCATGGCGACCGTCATGTTGTCCTGGGCGCACATCTGGAGGAAGCGCTCCGGGCGGGCGGACGAGTGGTCCGGGCCCTGGCCCTCGTAGCCGTGCGGCAGGAGCAGCGTGACGCCGGAGGTCTGGCCCCACTTCTGCTCGGCCGAGGAGATGAACTCGTCGACGACGGTCTGCGCGCCGTTGACGAAGTCACCGAACTGGGCCTCCCAGATGACCAGGGAGTCCGGGCGGGCCAGCGAGTAGCCGTACTCGAAGCCCATCGCCGCGTACTCGCTGAGCAGCGAGTCGTAGACGTTGTAGTGGGCCTGGTCCTCGGCCAGGTAGAGCAGCGGGGTGTAGTCCTCGCCGGTCTCCTGGTCGACCAGGACCGCGTGGCGCTGGCCGAAGGTGCCGCGGCGGGAGTCCTGGCCCGACAGGCGGACCGGGGTGCCCTCCATCAGCAGGGAGCCGATGGCGAGGGTCTCGCCGAAGCCCCAGTCGATGGTGCCGTCGTCGATGGAGGCGGCGCGGCGCTGCATCTGCGGGAGCAGACGCGGGTGGACCGTGATCCGCTCCGGGATGTTGACCTGCGACTCGGCGATCCGCTTCACGACCTCCTGGGAGACCGCGGTGGTGACGGCGACCGGGAACTCGGCCTGCGCGTCCGGCACGGTGGCCGACGCCGGGGCGGCGGTGGCCTCGCGGACCTCCGCGAACACCTTCTCCAGCTGGCCCTGGAAGTCCTGGAGCGCCTGCTCCGCCTCTTCGAGGGTGATGTCGCCGCGACCGATGAGCGACTCGGTGTACAGCTTGCGCACCGAACGCTTCTTGTCGATCAGGTTGTACATCTGCGGGTTGGTGAACTGCGGGTTGTCGCCCTCGTTGTGACCGCGGCGGCGGTAGCAGATGAGGTCGATCACGACGTCCTTGTTGAACGTCTGGCGGAACTCGAAGGCGAGCCGCGCGACGCGGACCACGGCCTCCGGGTCGTCGCCGTTCACGTGGAAGATCGGCGCCTCGATCATGCGGGCCACGTCGGTCGCGTACATCGAGGAACGCGAGGACTCCGGGGCGGCGGTGAAGCCGACCTGGTTGTTGATGACGATGTGGACCGTGCCGCCGGTGCGGTAGCCCCGCAGCTGCGACATGTTCAGCGTCTCGGCGACGACGCCCTGGCCGGCGAAGGCCGCGTCGCCGTGGAGGGCGACGGGCAGGACGGTGAAGTCCGTGCCGCCCTTGTTGATGACGTCCTGCTTGGCGCGGACGACTCCCTCCAGGACCGGGTCGACCGCCTCCAGGTGCGAGGGGTTGGCGGTGAGCGAGACCTTGATCTGCTCGCCGTCCAGGCCGGTGAAGGTGCCCTCGGCGCCCAGGTGGTACTTGACGTCGCCCGAGCCGTGCATCGACTTCGGGTCGAGGTTGCCCTCGAACTCGCGGAAGATCTGCGCGTACGACTTGCCGACGATGTTCGCCAGGACGTTCAGGCGGCCGCGGTGGGCCATGCCGATGACGACCTCGTCGAGGCGCGACTCGGCGGCCGAGTCGATGACCGCGTCGAGCAGCGGGATGACGGACTCGCCGCCCTCCAGGGAGAAGCGCTTCTGGCCGACGTACTTCGTCTGCAGGAAGGTCTCGAAGGCCTCGGCGGCGTTCAGCCGGCGCAGGATCCGCAGCTGCTCCTCGCGCTCCACGCGGGAGTGCGGGCGCTCGACGCGGTCCTGGATCCACTTGCGCTGCTTCGGGTCCTGGATGTGCATGAACTCGACGCCGGTGGTGCGGCAGTACGAGTCGCGGAGCACGCCGAGGATGTCGCGGAGCTTCATCATCGACTTGCCGGCGAAGCCGCCGACCGCGAACTCCCGCTCCAGGTCCCACAGGGTGAGGCCGTGCTCGGTGATGTCCAGGTCGGGGTGCTTGCGCTGCTTGTACTCCAGCGGGTCGGTGTCGGCCATGACGTGGCCGCGGACCCGGTAGGAGTGGATGAGCTCGAAGACGCGCGCGGCCTTGGTGACGTCGTCGTCGTGCGAGGCGTCGATGTCCTTGAGCCAGCGGACCGGCTCGTAGGGGATGCGCAGGGCCTTGAAGATCTCGTCGTAGAAGCCGTCCTCGCCGAGGAGGAGGTTCGACACGATCCGCAGGAACTCGCCGGAGGCGGCGCCCTGGATGACGCGGTGGTCGTACGTCGAGGTCAGGGTCATGACCTTCGAGATGCCCAGCTTGTTCAGGGTGTCCTGGGAGGTGCCCTGGAACTCGGCCGGGTAGTCCATCGAGCCGACGCCCATGATGACGGACTGACCGGGCATCAGACGCGGCACGGAGTGGACGGTGCCGAGGCCGCCGGGGTTGGTCAGGGAGACCGTGACGCCGGAGAAGTCCTCCATCGTCAGCTTGCCCACGCGGGCGCGCTTGACGATGTCCTCGTACGCCTGCCAGAACTCGAAGAAGTTGAGCGTCTCGGCCTTCTTGATGCCCGCGACGACGAGCTGGCGGTCGCCGTTGGGCTTCACCAGGTCGATGGCGAGGCCGAAGTTCACGTGCTCCGGCTTGACCAGGGTCGGCTTGCCGTCCTTCTCCGCGAAGGAGTGGTTCATCGACGGCATGGCCTTGATCGCCTGCACCATCGCGTAGCCGATGAGGTGCGTGAAGGAGATCTTCCCGCCCCGGGCGCGCTTCAGGTGGTTGTTGATCACGATCCGGTTGTCGAAGAGCAGCTTCACCGGGACGGCGCGGACGGACGTGGCCGTCGGCATCTCCAGGGAGGCGTTCATGTTCTTCGCGACCGCGGCGGCGGGGCCGCGCAGCGTGATCAGCTCCGGGCCGGCGGGGGCCTCGGTGGCCTTGGCCGCGGCCGGAGCGGCGGCGGCGGCGGGCTTCGCGGCGACGGGCGCGGGAGCCGCGGCCGGCTTCACGGGAGCCGGGGCCGGGGCCGCGGCCGGGGCGGGCGCGGGGGCCGGGACGGCCGCCGGAACCGCAGGCGCGGCCTGTGCGGGGCCCGCCTGCGGCGCGGCGGGCGCGCTCTGAGTGGTGGTGACGGCCGGGGCGGCCGGGGTCTCCGACGCTCCGGGCTTGTAGTCGGCGAAGAAGTCCCACCAGGCACGATCGACCGAATTCGGGTCCTGGAGGTACTGCTGGTAGATCTCGTCGACGAGCCACTCATTGGCACCGAAGGCGGCGGCGGGGCTCACGCCCTGCCCGTCTTGGTGGGCCGGGGAGCTCGGGGTACTGGGGGACTGAGACGACACGGCGGCAACCGCCCTCTTCCGCTTCGCAAGGTGATGGACAGCGGAAATAAAGGCTACGCCTGTCCGGCCGAGAGGTGCAGGCCAGGCACTCCAACGTTGCGCAAGTCACACTTGACAGCGCGTTTCGATGCCGTGAATGGCGGGAAACAAGCGTGGTTCCGCATGTGTGAGGGTACGGAAAAGCGCGAGCACGGCCAGGTTCGGCCGCACCCCTGATCAGGTCCCGCTCACGTAGACGCAGGTCCCGCTCACGTACACGCAGAACGTGCGCTTCCGGTTCGAACCCTACGTCAATCTCTGGGGGGAAGGCTGCCCGGAAGGGTGACTCTGATGCGGCATC
Organism: Streptomyces sp. NPDC004266; assembly: GCF_042874095.1. Lineage (NCBI taxonomy): Bacteria > Bacillati > Actinomycetota > Actinomycetes > Kitasatosporales > Streptomycetaceae > Streptomyces > Streptomyces sp. NPDC004266. The sequence goes on along the minus strand of NZ_JBIAMM010000004.1, from coordinate 80,762 downwards.
CACGTGACGATTCGGCCACTCCGATCCCGCCGCCGTGCAGATCCACCGCCCAGCGGGCGATCGCGAGCCCGAGGCCCGTGCCGCCGTCGCTGCCCGGCCCCTGCCGGTCCTTGGCCGAGCCCCGGTTGAACCGCTCGAAGACCTTGTGCCGCTCCGACTCCGGGATGCCGGGACCCTCGTCCTCGACCTCCAGCTCCAGCGAGTCCGGATACGGGCCGCGCCGGGCCCGGACCGTGACCCGGCCGTGCGGCGGGGAGTGCTTCACCGCGTTGTCGATCAGGTTCGCCATCACCTGGTGCAGCCGCTCCGCGTCCGCGTGCGCGACCAGCTCGGGCGGCGACACGTCCAGGTGCAGGTGCACGTCCGTACGGCGGTGCAGCCCCGAGGTGGACGACAGGCCGCGCTGGGACGCGGCCAGGTTCGCCTCCCGCAGGACGCCCGACAGGTACGGCCAGACCTCGAAGCGGCTCGCCCGGAGCGTGACGACACCGTTGTCAAGACGTGACAGGTCGAGCAGGGTCTCCACCAGCCGCCCGAGCCGCTCCGTCTGCTTCAGGGCCGACCGCATGGTCTCCGGATCGGCCTCGGACACCCCGTCCACGACGTTCTCCAGGACGGCCCGCAGCGCGGCGATCGGCGTGCGCAGCTCGTGCGAGACATTGGCCACCAGCTCCTTGCGGTGCCGGTCGACGGCCTCCAGGTCGTCCGCCATGCGGTTGATCGTCGAGGCGAGGTCGCCCAGCTCGTCCCGCCGGTCCGCGCCCCGCACCCGGCGGCTGAAGTCCCCGCGCGAGATCGACCCCGCCACCGTGTTCATCTCGTCCAGCGGCGCCGTCAGGGACTGCGCCACGAACTGGGTGATCAGCAGGGTCGCGATCATCGCGAAGATCGTGATGTACCGGAACTCGGTGGAGGTGCGGATCGCCACCAGGGCCAGGCAGGAGGTCAGCAGGACCGCCCCGACGACCAGGGCGCCCAGCTTGGTCTTGATCGAGATCACGATCCGGCGGGGCAGGCGCGGCCCCTGTCCCGTGTGCGGCCTCCCGGGGCCCGGCCGGCTCACGGCGCCGGGGTCTCCAGCGCGTAACCGACGCCGTGGACCGTGCGGATCCGCTCGGCCCCGATCTTCCGGCGCAGCGCCTTGATGTGGCTGTCCACGGTCCGGGTGCCCGAGGCGTCCGCCCAGTCCCACACCTCGGCGAGCAGCTGCTCGCGGGAGAGGACCGCCCGGGGGGTGCTCGCCAGGCAGACCAGCAGGTCGAACTCGGTCGGCGTCAGGTGCACGTCCTCGGCGCGGACCCGGACCCGGCGCTGCGCGTGGTCGATCTCCAGCTCGCCCAGGCGCAGGGTCCCGCTGCGCGGGGTGACCGCCGCGAGCGCGGCGCGCTCCACGCGGCGCAGCAGCACGTGCACCCGGGCGGCCAGCTCGCGCATCGAGAACGGCTTGGTCATGTAGTCGTCCGCGCCGACGCCGAGGCCGACCAGCATGTCGGTCTCGTCGTCGCGGGCGGTCAGCATGAGGACCGGGACGGGGCGCTGGGCCTGGACCCTGCGGCACACCTCCAGGCCGTCGAAGCCGGGCAGCATCACGTCCAGGACCATCAGGTCGGGCTGCCAGGCCTCGGCCGCGTCGACGGCCGCGGGGCCGTCGGTCGCGGTCTGCACGAGGAAGCCCTCGGCGCGCAGCCGCGCGGAGATCGCCTCCACGATCGTGGCGTCGTCCTCGACCACCAGGACGCGCCGCTGGGCCCCCGGAGTGGCCGCCGCACCGTGGTGAGTGGTGTGTGTCTGCTCCATTGCCCCGCCTCGCGTCGCCGATGTCGGTGCAGCAGCCTAGAGGTACCGGCGGCGTCCCGGCTATCCAGGAGCTACCCGGGACGGACCGCGAGGTGGACCACGTCGGGGACGCCCCGGGCAACGGGGATCTCTTCCGTCCGTACCCCGCTGAATCCGGCATTCCGCAACGACTCTTCGAAATCGGCGGACGGCCGCGCGGACCACACGGCGAGGATCCCGCCGGGGTTCAGGCGGGCCGCGCAGGTCGCCAATCCCTCGGCCGTGTACAGGGATTCGTTGTCCTCGGTGACCGTCCAGCCGGGGCCGTTGTCGATGTCGAGGCAGAGGGCGTCGTAGGTGTCGGTGGTGGTGCGGAGGTGGGCCACGAGGTCCGTGTGCAGGATCACGGTCCGCGGATCGGCGAGCGCGGCCCCCGAGATCGCCGCGAGCGGTCCCTGGCGGTGCCAGTCGATGATCGCCTCCTCGCGCTCGGCGACCGTGATCCGGCCCCAGCGGGCGTCGGCGGCGGCGTGGGCCAGGGAGAAGCCGACGCCGAGGCCGCCGACGAGGACGGAGGCGCCGGGACGGGACTCCTCGGGAAGGGCGGCGAGGGCCGCGTCGATCAGGAGCCGCTCGGAACGCCCGTCGGAGGTGTCCATCAGGAAGGTGCCGTTGGCGATGATCTCGTAGTGCTCGGCGCGGCGGCGGAGCACCACTTCTCCGTACGGCCCTTCACGTCGGTCGAGGGTGACGGGGCTGGTCATGATCACTCCGTGGTCTCGTGTGCGTCCGGTTCGTCCCGCCATCCTGGCGGGGCGCCGAGGGCCGGGACAAACGCATAACGAGCCCTCGCGGCCGGTGCGGCCGCGGGCCCGCTCAGGGGCTCGTCGGCGGGCCGCCCTCCGGGAGGGCGGCGAAGACCCGCTGGAGGGCGGGCGAGTGCTCGCCGTCGTCCGCGACGACCAGACGGTGGCGGTACGTCACGTAGTACTGGAAGCCGTCCGGGATCGGGCTGCCCGTCGGACGCTCCGGGACCAGGGCGAACGCCGGGTCCTCCAGGGCCGCCCGGAGCTCGGCGGCCTCCGCGGGGGTCTGTCTGCCGGTCCGGGGCGGCTTGGTGCCGGAGCGGCTGGTCCAGCTGCCGTCGTAGTGGACGACGAGCTTGTTGCGGACGCCCGCCAGGCCGCCGTTGACGACCACCTCGACGAGGACCTCGCCCGGCTGGGGGTCCGCCGCCGGCGTGCCGGGGTCCGTCGTGGGGCTCGGCGGGGCCGGCGCGCTCACGCTCGACGACCCGCCGGGCGCGGGCGGCGTCCCGGGGCCGCAGCCGCTCACGCCGCCGGCCAGGGCCCCCGCCAGCAGCAGGGCCCCGCACCACGTTCCCGTACCCCGTACGCCTCGCACCATGGGACGAGCATGCCCGCTCCGGGGCCCCGCGCGCAGCCGGACGCGGCGGGAGCGTCGGAGAACGCCGGGGAAGTCGGGGGCCGCCGGAGGGCGGGGTGTGGGGGTGTCGGCGGAGTCGGGGGGTGTCGGGGCCGTCGGGGCCGTCGGGGAGCGTCAGGGGTCCGTGCGGACGATTCCGGTGAGCGGCCCCCGGTAGCGCCAGTCCAGCGAGTCGTAGAGGGCGAGGCCGTCCGTGGTCGTGGCGAGCACGCCGGTCCCGGCGCCGGCCTGGGCGGCTGCGGCCTCCAGGGTGCGCATGACGTTCGCGCCCAGGCCCCGGCGCCGGTGTGCGGGGTCGGTCTCGATCTGGTCGGCGACGGCGGTGGACCCGGTCGGGGCGATCTGGCCGCGGGCGGCGAGGGTGCCGTCCGGGGCGAGGACGCGGACCCGGATGACGCCGTTGTCGACCTCGGTGGTGCGCGCGTATCCCTCGGGCGGCGCGGGGCGGACGCCGGGATCCAGTCGCTTGACCATCATGAAGCCGGGGTCGTCGGGGACCGTCCACCCGTCGGTGATCCAGGACGCCGCCTCCTCGGGGGCCGCCATCACCTTGAGCCAGCTGTACGGCGTGGTCAGCCGGGCGCAGAGCGCGCCGACGGAGGCCGCGTCGGGGGCGGGCAGGACGTGCCGTACGACGTGCCGGGGCAGTCCGACGTCGATCCGGTAGCCCCAGGGCTCGGCGACGGCGGAGGGGGTGCCCCGGGAGACGGTCCAGCCCGCCACCCAGGCAGAAGTAATGGCTGCTATATCCATGCAGGCATTACATCTTCTCCGTGCGGATGCGTGCGGGGGTGATCGCTCAGAGCGAACGGCCGTCCGGGAACATCCCGGGGCTCACAAGCATTGAGTGCACATAGCTCAACTTGACTGCCGAAGGGGAGATCATGGCTTCTGAGTCCATGGCGTCCGTGCCGCTCACTCTGCCTGTGCTGCCGCTCGACGACGAGGTCGTGCTGCCCGGAATGGTGGTGCCGCTGGACCTGTCCGACGCCGACGTACGGGCCGCCGTCGAGGCCGCCCAGGTCGCGGCCCGCGGCGGCACGGGCAAGCCCCGTGTCCTCTTGGTGCCGCGCGTCGACGGGACCTACGCCGGCACCGGCGTCCTGGGCATCGTCGAGCAGGTCGGCCGTCTGTCCGACGGCGACCCCGGCGCACTGATCCGCGGCCTCGGCCGCGTCCGCATCGGCGCCGGGACCACCGGTCCCGGCGCCGCCCTCTGGGTCGAGGGCAGCACCGTCGAGGAGACCCTGCCCGACCCGCTGCCCGGCTCCGTGACCGAACTGGTCAAGGAGTACAAGGCGCTGGCCACCAGCTGGCTCAAGAAGCGCGGCGCCTGGCAGGTCGTCGACCGCGTCCAGCAGATCGACGGCGTCGGCGCCCTCGCCGACAACTCCGGCTACTCGCCCTTCCTCAGCGTCGAGCAGAAGGTCGAACTCCTGGAGACCGCCGACCCGGTCGCCCGCCTCAAGCTCGCCACCTCCCAGCTGCGCGAGCACCTCGCCGAGCAGGACGTCGCCGAGACCATCGCCAAGGACGTCCAGGAGGGCGTCGACAAGCAGCAGCGCGAGTTCCTGCTCCGCCGCCAGCTCGAAGCCGTCCGCAAGGAGCTGCGCGAGCTCAACGGCGAGTCCGAGGGCGACGAGTCCGACGACTACCGCGCCCGCGTGGAGGCCGCCGACCTGCCCGAGAAGGTCCGCGAGGCCACCCTCAAGGAGGTCGAGAAGCTGGAGCGGTCCAGCGACCAGTCCCCGGAGGGCTCCTGGATCCGCACCTGGCTCGACACCGTCCTCGAACTGCCCTGGAACGAGCGGACCGAGGACGAGTACGACATCCGGGGCGCCCGCGCGGTCCTGGACGCCGAGCACGCCGGCCTCGACGACGTGAAGGAGCGGATCACCGAGTACCTCGCGGTGCGCAAGCGGCGCTCCGACCGCGGTCTCGGCGTGGTCGGCGGCCGCCGCGGCGGTGCCGTCCTCGCCCTCGTCGGCCCGCCCGGCGTCGGCAAGACGTCGATCGCGGAATCGGTGGCCCACGCCATGGGCCGGAAGTTCGTCCGGGTCGCCCTCGGCGGCGTGCGCGACGAGGCGGAGATCCGCGGCCACCGGCGGACGTACGTCGGCGCCCTGCCCGGCCGGATCGTCCGCGCCGTCAAGGAGGCCGGGTCGATGAACCCGGTGGTCCTGCTCGACGAGATCGACAAGGTCGGCTCCGACTTCCGCGGCGACCCCGCGGCGGCGCTCCTCGAAGTCCTCGACCCCGCGCAGAACCACACCTTCCGCGACCACTACCTGGAGGTCGAGCTCGACCTCTCCGACGTCGTCTTCCTGGCCACCGCCAACGTCCTCGAAGCCATCCCCGAGGCGCTCCTCGACCGCATGGAGCTGGTGCGCCTGGACGGCTACACGGAGGACGAGAAGGTCGTCATCGCCCGCGACCACCTGCTCCCGCGCCAGCTGGAGCGGGCCGGTCTGGAGCCGGGCGAGGTCGTCCTGGAGGAGGGCGCGCTGCGGAAGCTGGCCGGCGAGTACACCCGCGAGGCCGGTGTCCGCACCCTGGAGCGTTCGATCGCCCGGCTGCTGCGGAAGATCGCGGCCCAGCACGAGCTGGGCGACCGCGAGCTGCCGTTCACGGTCGGTCCCGACGGCCTGCGGGAGTTCATCGGACGCCCGCACCACGTGCCGGAGTCGGCCCAGGACCCGGCGGAGCGGCGGACGGCCGTGCCGGGTGTCGCCACCGGGCTCGCCGTGACCGGCGCGGGCGGTGACGTCCTCTTCGTGGAGGCGTCCCTGGCCGACCCGGAGACGGGCGCCGCCGGCCTGACCCTCACCGGTCAGCTGGGCGACGTGATGAAGGAGTCGGCGCAGATCGCGCTCTCCTTCCTCCGCTCGCACGGCGCGGAGCTGGAGCTGCCCGTCACCGGCCTGAAGGACCGGGGCGTGCACATCCACTTCCCGGCGGGCGCGGTGCCCAAGGACGGACCGAGCGCGGGCGTCACCATGACGACCGCCCTCGCCTCCCTGCTGAGCGGCCGGCTCGTCCGTACGGACGTGGCCATGACCGGCGAGGTCTCCCTCACCGGCCGGGTGCTGCCGATCGGCGGCGTGAAGCAGAAGCTCCTCGCCGCGCACCGGGCGGGCATCACGACCGTCGTGATCCCCAAGCGGAACGAGGCCGACCTGGACGACGTCCCGGCCGAGATCCTGGAGAAGCTGGAGGTCCACCCGGTGACGGACGTCCGCCAGGTCCTGGAGATCGCCCTCGCGCCGGCGGTGGTGCCGGTGGAGGTGGCCGCGTAACTCCCCCCGGCGAGCGGGGTGTCCCTCCGGGGGCACCCCGCTCCGGCGCGCCCGGATCCCGTTACCCTGATGTCAGTCGGGACTGGCATGCTCGTACGCATGAACGACGACGCCTTCTGGGCTCTCATCGACGAGTTGGGCCGCCGGACCGGTGACCGGGACGAGCGCCTCGAGTGGCTGCGGGAAGAGCTGATACGGCGTCCGGCGGCGGAGAGCGTGGACTTCCAGGTGCGGCTGGAGCGGGCGTGCGAGGCCGCGGACACCCGCGCGCTGTGGACGGCGGCGGACCGGATCGAGGGCGGCGCCTGCACGGACGACGGCTTCCACTACTTCACGCTCTGGCTGGTGGGCCAGGGCCGGAAGGTGTACGAGTCGGTCCTCGCCGACCCGGACGCGCTGGCCGACGTGCCCGGGGTGCGCGCGCTCGTGGGCCGGCACCACGACGAGTGGGACGACGACGAGTGGCCCGAGTGGGAGGAGCTCGACTACGTCGCCCAGGACGCGTGGGACGAGCTGACGGGCCAGGAGGGCGACGACGGCGAGGAGTTCCTCGACGCCGTCGAGGAGGCGGAGGACGCCGCGGAGGCGGCGGGGGAGTGGGAAGAGGACGAGGAGGACCGGGAGTCCCGGCCGGAGGGGTCGGCGCTGTCCCGGCTCACCGCCCTCTTCCCTCTCGCCTCGGCCTCCTAGGAGCCCGAGGGTCCCCGCCGCCTCAGGAGGCGGACGTGTCGCGGCGGCGGCCCAGGAGCAGGCTGCCCGCCGCGAAGACGGCGAGGGCGCCCGCGCCCGCCAGGGCCGTCGGCAGCGGCGAGGAGGGGGCCTCGGCGGTCTCGGCGGACAGGGCCGGGGGCTGCTCGTCGCCGCCGTGGCCCGCGTGGCTCACGGTGGACAGCCCGGCGCCCGCCGCGATCTTCGCCTCGGTCGGGGCCTGGGCCCGTGCCGCCGTCGCCGTGCCGCCGAAGGTGACGTCCGAGCAGCTGTAGAAGGCCTCGGGGCTGTCGTTGCGCTGCCACACCTTGTAGACGATGTGCCGTCCGGTGCGGGCCGGGAGGTTGCCGGTGAAGGCGTAGTAGCCGTCGGTCGCGGTGCGGGTGGTGCTGTAGACGGCGACGGGGGTCGGGTCGAGGTCCGACCACTTCAGGGGCTTGGTCGGGTCGAAGCCCGCCTTGGTGATGTAGAGCGTCATCGTGCCCGAGTGCGCGGCCGTCACCCGGACCTTGAAGTCGAAGGGGCCCGCGGCGACGGCCGTCGAGGGCCAGTCGGTGCGGGCCCAGTCCAGGGCCCGGTACTTCTCGCGGTTGGCCGAGCAGAGCCTGCCGTCCGGGATGAGGGCCTGGTGCTGCCCGGCGGCGTTGGCGATGTTGACCTCGTTCCAGTCGTAGAGCGGCTGGGTGCCGGAGTCGGCGACGAGGTCCTTGCACACCTGCGACCTGGGCGTCTCGGGGCCTTCGGCGTAGCAGGCCGCCACCCGGCTCACGGGGTTGAAGACGGCCCCGTGGGCGCTCGCGGTGGCGGGGGTGAGGCTGACCAGGGCGGCGGCGGACAGGGCTGCGGCGCCGGTGACGGTACGGCGGGAGGACGGCATGCGGGGGCTCTCTCTCGTGCGTGGGGGAGTACGGGGCGAGCAACGCGCTTCGGGCGCACGGGAGTTGGGCCCGGACGCTCGGCGGAGGAAGCCTCGCATTGGTCCATACCAATGAGCAAGAGGAGGAACGGAAAAAGACGGCCCCCCGGGGTGCCGCACACCCGGGAGGCCGCCGTCGGGCGGAGGAGGCGGGCTCAGCCGTTCGCGAGCGCCTGGACCCGCGAGAGGTCCCCGTTGAAGTGGTTGTGGTCGCCGACCGTCGGGCCGGAGGAGGTGTACTGCCAGATCGTGTAGTACGGCCAGCCGGCCGGGAGTTCGCCGACGTCGGAGGCGTACCGCGCGATCCACAGCGGGTTGGTGGAGGAGAAGGCCGCGGAGTTGCCGGTGCACTGCTTCCACCAGCTGGTGGCCGTGTAGATCACCGGGTCGCGGCCCGTCCGGTACTTGTACCGGTTCACGAAGTCCTGGATCCAGGCGACCATCCCGGAGGCCGTCTTGCCGTAGCAGGTCGCGCCGTACGGGTTCCACTCGATGTCCAGCACGCCCGGCAGGGTCCTGCCGTCCCTCGACCAGCCGCCGCCGTTGTTGACGAAGTAGTCGGCCTGGGCGGCTCCGGTCGTCGTGTCCGGGGTGGCGAAGTGGTACGTGCCGCGGATCATGCCGACGTTGTAGGAGCCGTTGTACTGCTGGGTGAAGTAGGTGTTCTTGTAGTACGTGCCCTCCGTCGCCTTGACGTAGGCCCACTTCACGCCGCTGTTCCACAGGGTCGACCAGGCCACGTTGCCGTTGTGGCTGGAGACGTCCACGCCTTCCGTCTGCGCGGCCAGGGTCGGGACGCCGCCGGGCTTGGCGCCCTGGCCGTCGTGCGCGATCACGCCCATGCCCATGTAGGCGGAGCCGCGGGCGGGGACCGCCCGCTCGGCGCCCGGGTCCTGGGCGGCGGTGGCGGTGCCGGAGAGGCCGAGGGGGAGGAGGAGGGTCAGGGCCGCGAGGGCGGCGCCGGCGAGGGTCGTTCCGGATCTGTGCACACGCATTGCGTGCCTCCGAAAGGCTCGGTGGGGGAGCGGTGGGGGCAGGCCGGACGGCGTGACATGGAATGGACATGTCACCCTGGGCTGCCGGGAAAGACGCTACGCACGTAGACCCGCCCACGGAAGGGGGTCCGGTTGCCGCCGTTGGTCTACGCCTGCGAAATACTGAAGGAGCTGCGGCGATGGACGCCCCGGCAAGAAACTTTCAGCGACCGGAAAGCGCGCGGGAGGTGCTGACGTGCACGGAAGCGGTACGGGAAACGAAGGCCGGGTCACCGCCGGAGGCGGTGTGGACCAGGAATTCCTCGCCCTCGAGCGGGAGCTGGCGGTCTTCCTGCGCCGCGCCCGTGCCCAGTCCGGCGAGATGGCCCGCGAGGTCCACCCCGAACTGGAGCCGGCCGCCTACGGCCTCTTCGTGCGCCTCGACGACGCCGGACCCCAGCGGGCCACCGAACTCGCCGGCTACTTCGGCGTCGGCAAGGCCACCATGAGCCGCCAGCTCCGCGCCCTGGAGGACCTCGGGCTCGTCGCCCGCGACCCCGATCCCGCCGACGGCCGCGCCTCGCTGGTCCGCCTCACCGAGGAGGGCCGCAGCCGCTTCCGCAGCGTCCGCGACGCCCGGCGCGAACGCTACGTCCGCAAACTCGCCGACTGGGACCGCGCCGAGGTCGCCGAACTGGCCCGCCTCCTGAACCACTTCAACGTCCGCTCGGAGGGCTGACGCCCGGGGCCGCCGCTCAGCGGTCCCATAGCTCCGCGTATACCGCCGTCGCGTCGTCGTGGAGCTTCCAGCGGCGCGGCCCGCCCACCCGAGCGTCGGCCGTCTCCAGGGCCCGCACCCGGTGGAGCAGACCGGTCGGACCCTCCTGGCGCAGCACGCCGAAGCAGTCCGTCCAGTCGCCCTCGCCGAACAGCTCCACCCAGCGGCTCGCCCCGTCCGTGAGCGCCGCCAGGGCCCGCACCTCCGCACGCGGGGTCGTCCCGACGACCGCCCGCGCCGCGACCGCCGGGTCCGCCGCCGCCGTGAAGAAGCCGCCCACGCGGTTCCGCAGCCGATCCGTCGCCTCCAGCGAGCGCCGCACCTCGTCCGGCACCCGGTCGAGCCGGTCGTCGAGCACCGCCCGCACCGTCCCGTCGGGGGCCTCCAGGAGGAGGGCGGAGTCGGAGAGGACGAGGTGCTCGACCCGGGCCTCGTCCCAGCGGGCGAGCACCACGGTCGCCTGGGGCGTTCGCACGTGAGAAAGGTCACAGGTGTCGCGATGGGCGTCCGCGGTGCGCCGGATCGCCAGTGACAGGATCTCGGACAGGGGCATGTCCCGGCGGGAACCGGACAGTTCGGTCAAAGCTCCGCCCAGTCGCGCGGTGAACCACGGGACCGTGTGCACACAACCGTCATCACCCGCGGGAGGCGTGACGCCGTCGAGCAGGACGACCGCCCCTCCGCCGTCCGAAGTGGACGGAAGGGCGGCCACCCAGTCCTCGTTGGGGCGTTCGGGGCTGCCGGGAAGGGAGGCGACTTCACTGCGCATGGCGTCCAGTCTGCCCGCTCCCGCGCATTCCCCCCCGAACTCCTTCACGGGACCTGCAAAAGGCCGGAAAAGGCCTGTACCAACCTCGCGGACGCGACCCGAGAGGCGGAAGAAACGCCTCCGGGAAACTGCGGGCGGGCATCCTGCCAAAGGCCGCCCGGAAGATCCAACCGGCGCCCCGCGCGAGCCCCCGGAATCCACCTCCGGAAGTTGTTCGCCAACTACTGAGTGTTGTTCACTCGTTCGGGTGGCGGAGCGGCCGATGCCCGTCCCCTTGCCGTAAGCGCTGGAATGGTCGGAAGCCGTACCAGGGGTGGGGGCGCTCCATGTGACCGGCCGTCACCTCTGCTTCATCGGCGGACGAATCAAGAATGCGAGCACCGGTGCAGAAGAAGCGGCCTCGGAGCAACAACGGCACGCAGAGCCAGACCCCTGGTGAGCCGCAGGCCCCCGCCGGCCGGCCCAAGCGCGTCCGCAACCGGCTGGTCGCCGGCGTCGCCCTCGTCGGCGTCACCGTTCTCGCCGCCGGAGCCCCCGCGATCCTCGCCGCCTCCGCCGAGCTCACCGAGTCCCAGCGCCTCGTCACCCTCGCCGAACTCGACCGGCAGGCCGTCACCCTCGCGCACTCCCTCGCCGACGAGCGCGACGAGGTCGTGGCGTACATCGCCGCCGGACGCGAGGCCCAGAGCGGCGACGCCGAGCACCGGCGGAAGGTCACCGACGCGCGCTCCACCCGCGTCGACCGCCAGATCGACGAGATCCGGGCCGCCGCCCCCGCCGACCTCCGCCGCGACCTCGCCGGCGTCCCCTCCGTCCGCCGCACCGCCCTCACCGGCAAGGGCACGGCCCTGGAGGCCCACAAGGCGTACTCCGACGTCATCGGCAAGCTCCAGGCCCTCGCCGACGAGCTCGCCGACAAGACCCCGGCCCGCGCCTCCGACGCCGCGCTGACCGAGGCCACCCGCGCCCCCGCCGCCCTCGGCCGCGCCGTCGACCAGGCCTCCGCCACCCGCGGCCTGCTCCTCGGCGCACTCTCCGTGCCGCAGCCCGAGCCCACCGGGGACGTCCACTACGACCCCGGGACCGGCACCTACGTCGCCGACGAACCTGAGGGCGCCGCCGAGGCCGACCGGGCCCGCGACGGCCTCACCGCGGCCGCCCAGCAGGCCCGCGTCCGCGAGCTCGCCGCCCTCGGCGACTTCGACCAGGCCGCCGGCTCCGGCGCCCGCGACTCCCTCGCGGCCACCGTCGCCGGCCCCGACGTCAAGACCGCCGAGCTCGCCCTCGCCAGCCTCACCGACCAGCCCAAGCTGACCGAGGCCGAGCGCGGCACGGATCCGGTCGCCCTGGAGGGCGCCCTCTCCGCCCGCATCGAGCAGATGCGCGGCGTCGAGTCCGCCCTCGCCACCCAGCGGGTCGACCGCCTCGCCGCGCTCCGCGACGACGACGTCACCGCCCTCGAAGCGCGCATCGCCTTCCTCGGCGGCTGCCTCCTCGTCGCGATCGGCATCTCCACCTACGTCGCCCGCACCCTCACCCGGCCGCTCGCCGTGCTCCGCCTCGGCGCCGCCCGGCTCGCCGCGGCCCCCGAGCCGCACACCGAGGAAGCGATCCGCTTCACCGGCCGCAACGACGAGTTCGCCCAGGTCGTCCGCTCCCTCAACGCCCTGCACGGCAAGCTCGCCGGCCTCGCCTCGCAGACCGAGCGGCTCACCGACGAGCGCGCCGACCTGGCCGCCGCCAAGGACGCCGTCGGTGCCGAGCTCGCCGCCCAGCGCGCCGACCTCCAGGGCCGGGTCGCCCTCCTCACCGCCGACCTCGAACGGCTCAGGGGCACCGTCCACCACACCTTCGTCAACCTCTCGCTGCGCAGCCTCGGGCTCGTCGAGCGGCAGCTCGGCGTCATCGAGAAGCTGGAGGAGCGCGAGCAGGACCCGGACCGCCTCGCGACCCTCTTCAAGCTCGACCACATGGCGACCGTCATGCGCCGCCACAGCGAGAACCTCCTCGTCCTCGCCGGCCACGAGCACGTCCACGGCCACGCCGGGCCCGTCCCGCTCGTCGACGTGCTGCGCGCGGCCGTCAGCGAGATCGAGCGGTACGAGCGGGTCACCATCCAGTCGCTGCCGCCGCACGCCCAGGTCGCCGGCTTCGCCGCGGACGACCTGAGCCACCTGGTCGCGGAACTCCTGGAGAACGCCACCTCCTTCTCGCCGCCCGACGCCGAGGTCCAGCTCTCCGGCTGGCTCCTGGAGAGCGGCGAGGTGATGCTCTCCGTGCAGGACTCGGGCATCGGCATGACCGCCTCCCGGTCCGCCGAGCTCAACGCGCGCCTCGCCGAGGCCGACCCGGAGGCCTTCGAGGGCGAGGGGCTCGGCATGCGGGTCATCGCCCTGCTCGCCGCCCGCCACGGGGTGCGCGTCGAGCTGCGCGACCAGAAGCCGGGCGGCACGGCGGCCGTCGTGGTCCTGCCGCTGGGCCTGCTGCCGACCGCTCCGCCGACGGCCGTCCCGGAGCCCGTACGGGGCGCCGGCGCCGCGTCCGGGATCCAGCTGCCCGGCTCGGTCGCGGAGGCCAACTCCAACACCCTGCCGCCCCGGCACCGCGACCCCCTGGTGGAGGCGGCGGAGGCCGCGTTCCTGGCGGCGGAGACGGACCGGACGCGGGAGACCGCGCACGAGCCGGAGCCCGAGGCGACGTACGCCCCCGAGCCCGAGCCCGCGTACACCCCGGAGCCGGAGGCCGCGCCCGAGGCGTCGTACGCCCCCGAGCCGGAAGCGGCGTACGAGCCCGAGCCCTCGACGCCCGAGCCCGCGTACGCACCCGAGCCGCAGCCCGAGCCCGCGTACGCACCCGAGCCGGAGGCCGCGCCCGAGCCGGCGTCCGCCCCCGAGCCGGAAGCGGCGTACGAGTCCGTCTCCGAGACCACGCTCCAGGTCCGGCTGCCCGACCCGCCGCCCGAGCCGGACACGCACGAGCGTGCCGCCGACGGCGAGGAGACGGCCCGGCCCGAGGCACCCGCCGCGGACGCGACCGCCGCCGACGGGACGCTGCCCGGCCCGCGCCCCGCGCAGTGGGAGAGGGTCACCGACAAGGGGCTGCCCAAGCGCACCCCGCAGGTGGTCCGCCAGCCCTCCGCCCCCACCACGCCCCGCCAGGGCGGCGTGGACGCGGAGGCCCTGCGCCGCCGGCTCGGCGGCTTCCACCAGGGCGCCAAGGCGGGGCGCCGGGACGTGGAGGCGGAGCTGGGCGCGGCGCGCACAGAAGCCACGAAGACCGCACGTACAGGGGAGAAGACGGGGGACACAGTCGAGGAGGCACGCAGTTGACCGCGACGGGAACGTTCGGACTGAGCACGGAAGCCCGCAACCTGCAATGGCTGCTGGGGAATCTGGTGGAGGAGGTGCCGGGAGTCCGCTCGGTGGCCGTCGTCTCCTCCGACGGCCTGATGCTGCTCTCGTCGGACCCGGCCACCCAGCAGGCGCCGACGGTCGCCGCGGGCGCCGGCCGTCCCGACGGGCCGCGCGGCTCCAGCGCCGATCTGGCCACCATCGTCTCCGGCATCGGCAGCCTCACCGTCGGGGCGGCCCGGCTGATGGACGGAGGCGGGGTCAAGCAGACGATGGTGGCGATGGAGGAGGGCAGCGTCTTCGTCATGTCGATCAGCGACGGCTCGCTGCTCGGCGTGCACGCCACGCCCGACTGCGACATGAGCGTCGTGGCGTACCACATGGCGCTCTTCGTGGGCCGCGCCGGTCACGTACTCACCCCCGAAGTCCGCAGCGAGCTGCGCAAATCGATGGAGAGCACCCAGTGACGGCCATGTCCTCGGCGCACCACGCCTTCAAGCTGCCGGTACGGGGAGAGGGGCGGCGCCCCGCGCGCGTGCGCCCGTACTCGCTGACCGGCGGCCGGACCCGCTTCGGTCACATCCTGCTCGTCGAGACCTTCGTGGCGGCGCTCGAAGCGCCCGCCGCCCGCAAGGTCCTGACGGACGGTGGGCCCGCCGCCCGCGGCCTGATGCCGGAGATGCGGGCCATCGTCGAGATCTGCCGCCGGATGCGGACGGTCGCGGAGATCTCGGCGCTTCTGAAGATGCCGTTGGGGGTCGTCCGGGTGCTGCTCAGCGACCTGGCCGACCAGGGAAAGATCCGTGTGTACGGGACCGGTCACGGCACCGGGCAGCCCGACCGCGCGCTCCTCGAAAGGGTGCTGAGTGGACTCCGTCGTCTCTGACGCCGCCGCCGTCTCCGAAACGCCGGCGGTCGCCGTCGGCATCCCCGCCCAGCCGGGGTCCGCATCGCGCGAACCGGTCGCCGACGGGGTCGACACCGAAGAGGGCGCCCAGGACTGGCAGCTCGACCACTCCCGCGCCCCGATCGCGACGAAGATCGTCGTCGCGGGCGGCTTCGGCGTGGGCAAGACCACCTTCGTCCGCGCCGTCTCGGAGATCACCCCGCTCCAGACCGAGGCGCTGATGACCCGGGCGAGCGAGGACACCGACGACCTCACCGCCACCCCGGACAAGCTCACCACCACGGTGGCGATGGACTTCGGCCGGATCACCCTCGACAACGACCTGGTGCTGTACGTCTTCGGCACGCCGGGACAGCAGCGCTTCTGGTTCATGTGGGACGACCTGGTGCGCGGGGCGATCGGGGCGATCGTGCTCGCCGACACCCGGCGGCTCACCGACTGCTTCCCGGCGCTCGACTACTTCGAGAGCTGCGGGCTGCCGTACATCGTGGCCGTCAACCACTTCGAGGGCACCGAGCTGTTCGAGGCGGACGACGTGCGGGAGGCCCTGACCGTGCCCGCGCACGTGCCCGTGGTGATCATGGACGCGCGCAAGCGGTACAGCGTCGTCGAGACCCTGCTCGCGATGGTCGCGCACGCCCTCGAAGCCACGCCCGAATAGCCCGCCCCCCGAACAGTTCGACCCGTCACGCCAGGAGCCCCGCCCATGCGGAAGATACTCATAGTCGGCGCCGGCCAGTCCGGCCTGCAGCTCGCCCTCGGACTCCAGACGCAGGGGTACGAGGTCACCCTCATGTCGAACCGGACCGCGGACGAGATCCGCACCGGTCGGGTCATGTCCACGCAGTGCATGTTCGACACCGCCCTCCAGCACGAGCGGGACCTCGGCCTCAACTTCTGGGAGTCCCAGGCCCCGAAGATCGAGGGCCTCGGCGTCTCCGTCGCCGGCCCCGACTCCGCCCGCCTGATCGACTGGGTCGGCCGGCTCGACGGCTACGCCCAGTCCGTCGACCAGCGCGTGAAGATGGCCGGCTGGATGGACAGCTTCGCCCAGCGCGGCGGCCAGCTCGTGATCCACGGCGCGGCCGTCGGCGACCTGGACTACTTCTCCCGCAGCTACGACCTGGTGCTCGTCGCGGCCGGAAAGGGCGAGCTGGTCTCCATGTTCGGCCGGGACGCGTCCCGTTCGCCGTACAGCGAGCCGCAGCGCGCCCTGGCCGTCGCGTACGTCCACGGCCTCGGCCCCCGCCCCGAGCACCCGGACTTCGACGCGGTCCGCTGCAACGTCGTCCCGGGCGTCGGCGAGCTCTTCGTCATGCCGACCCTCACCACCGGCGGCCGCGCCGACATCCTCTTCTGGGAGGGCGTCCCCGGCGGCCCGCTCGACGTCTTCAAGGGCGTCAAGGACCCCTCCGAGCACCTGGCGCTGACGCTGGAGCTGATGGAGAGGTTCACCCCCTGGGAGTACGCGCGGGCGACGAAGGTCGAGCTGACCGACGCGGGCGGCACCCTCGCCGGCCGGTACGCGCCGACCGTCCGCAACCCCATCGGCCGGCTCCCCGGCGGCGGTCTGGTCCTCGGCGTCGCCGACGTCGTCGTCGCCAACGACCCGATCACCGGCCAGGGCTCCAACTCGGCGTCCAAGTGCGCCGCCGCGTACCTCGCCGCCATCGTCGAGCAGGGCGACAAGCCCTTCGACGAGGAGTGGATGCAGGGCGCCTTCGACCGCTACTGGAAGACGGCCCAGCCCGTCACCAAGTGGACGAACGCGATGCTGGCGCCCCCGCCGGAGCACGTCCTGAACCTGCTCGGCGCGGCCGGCCAGCTCCAGCCCGTCGCCGACCGCTTCGCCAACGGCTTCAACGACCCGGCGGACTTCGAGAACTTCTTCTTCGACCCCGAGAAGACGAACGCGTACCTGGCCTCGGTCGCCGGGGCCTGACGGGCCACTGACCCGCGTGGGAGCAGTTGTCATGGGTGGTCGTCGGTGACCCTCGGGCCCGTCTGACGGCCCGGAGACGGCCCGGAGACGGCCCGGAGACGGCCCGGAGACGGCCCGGCTCCGGGCCCGAGGGAAGCCGCCGGCGCTAGGAGCGCGGGTCAGTGAACAGCTCCTGGGACGCCGCGCCTCGTGGTAGCCGGGGCTGTCGGGCGCTGCCGTGGAAAAGGCGTGGCTGCCCGTCGGTCACGATGCGACAATCCGTCCGCATCGTGACCCGCATCCGCGTCCCGGAGGCCCGCATGGACATCGCCCCGCTGCTGCCGATGACCACGCCCCGGTTGTCGCTGCGTCTGTTCACTCCCGGCGACGCCGACGACCTGTACGCGTACCAGAGCCTGCCGAGCGTGGCGCGCTACTTGTACCGGCCGGCGCACACGCGTGAGCGCAGCGAGCAGGTGGCCGCCGAGCGCGCGGCGCAGACGGTCTGGCGCGCCGACGGGGACAAGCTGGCGCTCGCTGTCTGCCGACGCGATGAGCCCGGCGTCCTCGGCGAGGTGAGCCTCGCCCTGGCCGATGCCCGCGCCGCCCAGGCCGAGATCGGCTGGACTCTCGACCCGCGTCACCAGGGGCACGGCTACGCGACCGAGGCGGCCGCGGCGCTGGCCGGTTTCGCCTTCGGCACGCTGGGCGTGCACCGGCTCTACGCACGGCTGGACGTGGAGAACACCGGGTCCGTGCGGGTCTGTGAGCGCCTCGGGATGCGCCGGGAGGCGCACCTGGTCGAGAACGACCTCGACGGGGATCGCTGGGGCAGCGAGTACATCTACGCGGCGCTGGCCGCGGACATCGGCGGTCGATCAGGCGGTGACTCCGCCGGCCAGGCCTGATCCACCGGACAGGCCCCGGTGGGCCGCCGACGGCCGGCTCCCGGAGACGGGGCCGGCCGTCGGCGTGGAACGGACCGGCGGAAAACGGGTCGAGTCGTTCCGCGGCCATGCTCGATCATGTGTTCATGTCCCAGCAGCACACCCTCGCCCGCGTGGACGCGGACCTGGCCGCCGGCCGTGTGCCGATGGCGCGCCAGCGCCTGCGCGGCCTCGTCTCCTCCTTCCCGTACGACCTGACCCTCCGCCGTCGGCTCGCCGAGGTGTACCGGCTGTACGGGGAAGCGGCCGAGGCCGGGCGCTGGATGTACCTCGAAGAGGACCGGTGCCCGGACGAGACCGCCGCCTTCGAGGAGCGGTACGGGTCTCCCGCGCGGCGGATGAAGGCCCTCGCGTGGCGCGGGCCCGAGGCGCTGGCCGCCACCGCGTTCGCCGGGAGCCGGCTGGCGGCCGTGCGGACGGCCCGCGCCGAGGAGCTGGGGCGGCCCGTCGACTGGGACGATCCCGCCTCCTACGAGGAGGACGCGGACGAGGAGTACGTGCCGGACACCGGCGGGTGGTCGTTCGGCGGCTTCGTCGTGGGCGCCGGCTGCCTGCTGGGGACGGTCGTCTTCATGGGGGTCTGGGTGCTCGGGGTCATCTCGCTCTTCAGCGACTGACGGCCCTCCTCCGCGCGTCGGACGGCGAGCGGGGTCAGGAGGCCGGTCAGGGCGAAGAGGGCCCCCACGGCGAACCAGCCGGGCCGGCCCCAGCCGATGCAGAGCGCGATGAGCAGTCCGGGGCCGAGCGCCTCGGAGAGGCCGGCGCCCAGGCCGAAGACGCCCAGGTACTGACCGGTGGCGTGGGGCGGTGCGAGGGCGTACGAGACCTCGAAGCCGCCCGCCGCGTGCCAGAGTTCGCCGACCGTGTGGACGACCACGGCGGTCAGGAGCAGGACCACCGCCACCGCGACGGGCGTTCCGGCGGAGAGCGAGACGAGGGCGCAGGAGACGAGGAAGGCCGCTCCCGCGCGCCGGTAGGCGCGGCCGCCGGCCCGGGGCGAGTCGACGCCACGGCTCGCCCGCACCTGGAGGCCGACGACGAGGACGGTGTTGGCGAGCATGGTGCCGGAGACCAGCCAGTGCGGTGCGGTGGTGGACCCCACCAGCCAGAGCGGGATCGCGACGGTGAGCACCTTGAACTGGACCGCCATGACGCCGTCGAGCGCGGTGAGCGCCAGGTACGGCCGGTCCCGCAGCGCGATCCACCGGGGCCCGCGGGCGACGGGCGCGGGCGCGACGGGCGGCAGCAGGAGCAGGACGGCGGCGGAGGCCGCGAACGCGAGGGCGTTTCCGGCGACCAGGACCTGGTAGGCCCCGAGGGTGCCGACCTGGACCGCCCACCCCGCGAGGAGCGCCCCGAAGGAGATTCCGACGTTGGTCACGGCCCTCAGGTAGGCGCGGAACTCCTGCGGCCTCTCCCCTCCGTGATGCCGGATGAGCGGCGCCCGGGCGGCGAGACCGGCCGCCTTCGCGCCGGTGGCCGCGGAGACGGAGAGGACGAACGGCCAGAAGCCGTCGACGAGGACGAAGGCCGCCGTGGCGAGCGCCTGCACCGCCAGGGTGGTCACGAGGACCCCGCGCGCTCCGCGCCGGTCCGCGAGGTGGCCGACGGCGATCCCCACGGCCAGCGAGAGGAGTCCGGCGATGCCGAGCCCGAGCCCCACGGCGGAGGCCGGGAGGCGCACGGCCTGGGTGAAGTACAGCACTCCGGCGGTCAGGAAGAGGCCGCTGCCGACGGCGTTGACGAAGTTCGAGGCGGAGAGGGCGCGTTGCGGCCGGGTGTCCGGCAGCAGTCGGGGCATGACGGGACTCCGTGTCCGGGAGAGGCGATCGGCCATCAGTAAGGACCCGACAAGCTTGTTGCATATTACTCGCAAGAGCAAGGGCCTTGCGGCGCACGGAAGTTCAGTTCCGGTCGTAGCCCTCGTCCCCGCCGTCCCTGGCACCGGCGGGAAGCTCGGGCGGGACGTACGTCTTCAGGGCCGTTCCCCCCGGATCGGGCCGTACGGCCCCGAGCACCGGGTTCGCCGCGAGCGGGGAGACCTTCACCTTCCCGCCGGGGCGCGGGGCCTGCACCACCAGGCCCTCGCCCAGATAGAGGGCCACGTGGGTCGCGCCCGGGAAGTAGACCACCAGATCGCCGGGGCGGAGCTCGGTCAGCGGCACCCGGGGCAGGGTCTCCCACTGCTCCTGACTGGTCCTCGGCAGCTCCCGGCCGGCCGCCGCCCACGCCTGCTGCGTCAGCCCCGAGCAGTCGTAGGCCTCCGGGCCCTCCGCCCCCCACTCGTACGGCTTGCCGATCTGCTCCACCGCGAAGCGCAGCGCCTCCGCGCCCGCCCGGGACGGGGTGCGCGGGCCGTCCAGGACCCCGGAGCCGAGCAGCTCGCTCTGCGCGCCGGCGGTCTGGACCCGTTCGAGCTCGGTGATCCGGGCCAGCTGGTCCGGCGACAGGGCGGCGAGCAGCTTCTCGACCGCGAGCAGCTTGGCCCGCACCTCGTCGCGCCGGACGCGCTGCGCGGCGGCGAGCCCCTGCTGCCGGTCCAGGGCCTTGCGGGAAGCGCTCGCGAGGCTGCCGGCCCGCCGTTCGGCCCTGGTGAGCCGGGAGACGGCGCCGGCCCGGTCACGGGCGGCGCGGGCCATCAGGTGCCCCTCGTCCAGGGCCGACCGGGGGTCGGCGGCGAAGAGCAGCCACAGGGAGGAGGGGAGCGAGGAGAGCGCGGACCTGCCCTGGTACTGGTCCCGGGCGAGCCGCCCGGCCGCGGCACGGCCCTGTGCCAGCGCCGTCCGGGCGGCGGTGAGCCGAGCGGTGACCTTCTTCGTGTCGGCGGCCTGGCGCTTCAGCGCCTCCTCCGCGGCGTTGTACCGCTCGGTGGCGGCCTCGGCCTGCTGGTACAGCGTCCGCAGCCGGGTGAGCAGCCCGCTGACGGACCTCCCGCCGGGGGCGGGAAGCGCGGCGGCGTCGTCGTCCTCGACGGGGGGAGGGGCCGTGGAGGAGGGGGAGGGGGATGCGGCGGAGGAGGGGGAGGGGGGTGCGGAGGCGGCCGGGTCTGCGGGGCCCGTACCCGGACCCGGGTCCGCCACGGGATCCGTACCCGCGCCCGTATCCGTACCCGTACCTGCGCCCGCGTCCGCGTCCGTACCCGTGGCGGCCGGCGCCGCGGGGTCGACCGGGCCGACCGGTTCCGCCGCCGGGTCCGCCCAGGCGATCGGGGCCTCCGCCGGGGGGTCCACGGGCGGCTCCGGGGCGGCGCCCGCCGGGAGCGCCCCCGTGAGCGCCGTCGCCGCGGCGAGCGCCCCCGTGCAGACCGTGCGCAGCAGCCTTCGTGACATGTCATCACCTCCACAGGGGATGATGGCAAGTCACTTCATCCGATTACCGTACGAATCGGGGCGTGCCCCTCCGCGTCACTCGTTCGGCTTCGACCCCGGCTTCGGCGTCGGCTTCGACCACGGCCACTTCAGCTCGCGCCGCTCCCGCCCCTCGGGGGCGTACACATAGACCCAGCCGCGCTGGAGCCCGAGCCGCTTCGTGTAGCCGGCGGGCTCGCGCCGGTAGGCGTACAAGGTCGGCGGCCGCCCGTCGTGCGCCGGGACCGGGACCTCGTACCACTTCGGCGGGTGGCCGGTCGGGCCGAGCAGGATCGGCAGGACCCGGCCGTCGAGGGGGCCGCCGCGGAAGGGGGTGTTCTCGCTCTTCACCCCCACAGTCTCTCCCGCCCCCGGCCTCACAGCAGGTGCGCCGCCTCGCCCACCACCGGGATCACCCGCCGGGCCAGCGCCGCCACCGGCCCCTCGGGGGACTCCTGCGCGAGGAGCCGCTTCACGACCCCCGCCGTCTCCTCGTCGCTCGCCGTGGTCGCCGCCAGCAGGGCGACGAGATGGTCGACGAGCCAGTCCCGCAGCTCCGCCGCCGGCGGCTGCTTCCCCCCGTCGAGCCAGATGAGCGAGGCCGCCTCGACGGCGGCGATCCACGTCCGGACGAGCATCCCGAGCCGGGGGCCCGGCCGCTCCGCCCCGAGGTGGACGAGGATCTGCTCGGCGGCGGCCCGCCGCACCTCGTCCACGATCGCGGAGGTCCGGGAGGTCTCGGCGACGCTGCCGCCGCGGAGCAGCGCGCTGAACCCGGCGTCGTGTCCGTCGACGAAGGCCAGGTAGCGGTCGAGCACCCGGCCGAGCCGAGCCGTCGGCGGCCCGGCCGGCGGCTCGCTGAAGCAGCGGTTCAGGGCGTCGGCGGAGGAGCGCAGGGCCGCCTCGTACAGCTGCTGCTTGCCGCCGGGGAAGTAGCGGTAGACGAGGGGCCGCGAGACGCCGGCCGCCTCGGCGACGTCGTCGAGCGAGACGTCCTCGGGCGCCCGGTGGGCGAAGAGCTCCTGGGCGGTCTGGAGGAGCTGTCCGCGCCGCTCCTCGACGCTGAGCCTGCGGTACGCGGGGGTGGCGGCGCTCGTCATGGACCGCAGCGTAACCGCGGAGCCGACCCCGCGGGTGCGGCGGGCCCCGGGGCCTCCGGGGCGGGAGCCCCGCACCGGGCGCGCAGGGCCACGGATCCCTTCTGCGCGACTTGTTGACGGTCCGTCTACCAACGTGTGAGCCTGCTGCGAACGGACGGAAGGAGTCGCCAGTGTCGACGCACGACCTCTACGTGAACGCCCCCGCCGGACCCGTCTGGGAGGTTCCCGCCGCCGGCGCCGCCCGCTTCTCCTGGGACTACGACGACGGCCGCGAACGCCTCCTCGCCCTCTACCAGAAGGGCAAGGACAAGCAGTGGGACGGCGCCACCCGGATCGACTGGGGCGTCGAGGTCGACCCGTACGACCCGCTCGGCACCCCCGACGAGGTCCTGACCCTCCACGGCACCCGCCACTGGGCGAAGATGACCGAGAAGGACAAGGGGGACCTGCGCCGGCACTACGCCTCCTGGCAGTTCAGCCAGTTCCTCCACGGCGAGCAGGGCGCCATGATCTGCGCCGCCAGGATCGTCGAGTCCGTCCCCGACCTGGACGCCAAGTTCTACTCGGCCACCCAGACCATGGACGAGGCCCGGCACGCCGAGATCTACGGCCGTTTCCTCCACGAGAAGATCGGGATGCTCTATCCGATCAACGACGACCTCAAGGGCCTCCTCGACGACACCCTGCGCGACTCCCGCTGGGACATGCCCTACCTCGGCATGCAGGTCCTCATCGAGGGCCTCGCCCTCGCCGCCTTCGGCATGATCCGCGACACCACCGACAAGCCGCTGCCGAAGCAGATCCTCGCGTACGTGATGCAGGACGAGGCCCGGCACGTCGCCTTCGGCCGGATGGCGCTGCGCGACTACTACAAGCAGCTCGGCGACGCGGAACTCCGCGAGCGCGAGGAGTTCGTCATCGAGGGCTGCCACCTGATGCGCGACCGTCTGCGCGGGGTCGAGGTCCTGGAGAACTTCGGCATCCCGAAGAAGGAGGCGGAGGAGCTCAGCGAGCAGAGCGAGTTCCTGCACCTCTTCCGCAAGCTCCTCTTCAGCCGGATCGTCCCCTGCGTCAAGGACATCGGCCTCTGGGGCGAACGCCTCCAGAAGGCCTACCTGGACATGGGCGTCTTCGACCTCGGCGACTCCAACCTCGACCTGCTGATGAGCCAGGACGAGGAGATCGCGGAGGCGCTGGACCGCGAACGGTTCGCGGCGGAGGAGGCGGAGCGGGTCGCGGAGGTGGAGGCGGCGATCGAAGAGGGGGCCGCGGAGGTGTCGTAGGGGTGCCGTAGCGTGCTCGTCATGACCATGCCGCCATCGTCGAGCCCGCCGCCCCACCATCCGTACGGCGGACCCGTACCGCCCCCGCAGCAGCCCGGCGCCTTCGGGGCGCCGCAGCAGCCCAACCCGTACGGGGCCCCGCAGCAGCCCAACCCGTACGGGGCCCCGCAGGGCCACCCCCCGCAGGGCCCTCCGCCGGGCCACCCCCCGCAGGGCGTCCCGTCGCCGTACCCCGGGGCGGGCGCGGGGGCCTGGGGGCAGCCGCCCATGGGGCCGCCGAAGAAGAAGCTGTCGGCCGGAGCCGTCGTCGCCATCGTCATCGGCTCCCTGGTCGTGGTCGGCGGCATCGGCTACGGGGTCAAGGCCGGGCTCGACGGCGTCACCGGTCCCTTCCCCGAGGCGAAGCACAGGCTGGTCGTCTCGCAGACCGTCCTCGACGGCGAGTTCACCCTCCTCTCCGACCTCTCCGACACCCAGGGCAAGGAGATCGAGGACACCCCCGACTTCACCGTGAAGGACGCGAAGGCGGCGGTCGGGCAGTACAGCGGCAAGGACGGGTCCGTCCTCGTGCTCTCCGGGATGTACGGGCAGATCAAGAACCCCGGCACCACCCGCTCGTCCATCCTCAAGGGGGCCGCCACGGACAAGGGCTCCACGCTCGTCGTCAAGCCCAGGAACTTCACCCCCGCCGGCTACGACGTGACCGTCAGCTGCCAGGTCACCACCTCGAAGGACGGACTGAGCACGACGACGCTGCCCATGTGCGCCTGGGGCGACGAGAACACCGCCGCCGCCATCGCCCTCGTCGGCGCCGGGAAGGCCACCGCCGACCCGAAGGACATCGACCTCGCCGGACTCGCGGAGAAGACGGTCAGGATCCGCGCCGAGATCCGCAAGCCGATCGGCTGACCCGGGGGAGGGGCCGGGGCGGGGAGCACGGAGGACCGGGCTACGGATTCCGCGCCTCCGCCTCCAGCCTCAGCGCCTCCTCCATCACCGCCTTCGCGATCGGCGCCGCGCTGCCGCCCCCGCTGATGTCCGTGCGGGAGGCCTCCGCGTCCTCGACGACGACCGCCACCGCCACCGCCGGCTGGGCCATGTCGTCCGCCTGAGCCCAGGCGATGAACCAGGCGTACGGGGTGCCCGTGTTGCCGAAGCCGTGCTGGGCGGTCCCCGTCTTGCCGCCGACCCGGGCCCCGGGGATCGCCGCCTTCGTGCCCGTGCCCTCCTCCACGGCCCGCACCATCAGCCGCTGGAGCTGCATCGCCGTCGAGGGGTCCATCGCCTGCCGGTAGCTGCGGCGGCCCGTGCGGTTCACGGTCGTGCCGCCGGAGGTCGTCGTGCGGTCGACGAGGTACGGCTGCGCGATCTCCCCGTTGTTGGCGACCGCCGCCGCCACCAGCGCCATCTGCAGCGGGGTCGCCGTCGTGTCGAACTGCCCGATCGACGACAGCGCCAGCTGGTCCGGGCTCATCTCCCGGTCGAAGTCGGACTTCGCCACCCAGGACGGCACCCGGAGCCCCGTGTCGTTGAAGCCGAACCGCTCCGCCGCGTCGACCATCCCCGTCAGCCCCACCTTCACCCCCAGTCCGGCCATCACCGTGTTGCAGGACCACTGGATCGCGGACGCGAGGGACGCGTCGCCGCAGCCCGTCGCCTCGTTCGGCAGCACCTGCCGGGTGCCGGGCAGCACGAACGGGTCCGGGGTGTCCGTCGGCGCCTCCACGTCCCGCACCACCCCCGCGTCCAGGGCCGCCGCGGCCGTCACGATCTTGAAGGTGGAGCCCGGCGGGTACGTCTGCCGCAGCGCCCGGTTCAGCATCGGCTGACTCGGCGAGGCGTTCAGCCGCCGCCAGGCGTCCTTGACGTCCTGTCCGGTCCCGGAGAGCACCCCCGGGTCGTACGAGGGCGAGCTGACGAGCGCCAGGATCCGGCCGCTGGACGGCTCGACCGCCACGACCGCGCCCCGTTTCCCGTCGAGCCCCCGGAAGGCGGCCTCCTGCATGGACGCGCGGATCGTCGTCACCACGTCGCCGCCGGGCTGCCGGCCGCGGGTGAGGTCGTCCCAGAGGGGCAGCGGCGCCAGCATCGGATCGGTGCCCGCGAGGATCCCGTCCTCGGCGTGCTCGACGAGCGTCGTGCCGTACGTCTGGGAGGCGTAGCCGGTCAGCGGCGCGTACAACGGCCCCTGCTTGTAGGTCCGCTCCCAGCGCAGCTGCTGCCCGCTGTCCCGGGAGCCGGTCACCGGCTTCCCGTCGACGACGATCTCGCCGCGCGGCTTCGCGTACCGGTCGATCGCGATCCGCCGGTTGGCCGGGTTGTCGTCGAGGGAGTCGGCCTCGAAGACCATGACCCGGGCGGCGTTGACGAGCAGCGCCACCAGGAGGACGAGACAGAGCGCCGCCGCGCGCCGGATGTACCGGACCATCGGACCTCCCCGGGGGCCGGAGCCGGTCACCGCGCGGCCTCCCCGGGCGTCGGAGTCCTTCACCGCGCGACCTCCCCGACCTTGGCGAGCTCCCCGGTGTCGGCGGCGTCCGGCCGGGGCGCGCGGGCCGAGTCGCTGACCCGGATGAGGAGCGCGA
This sequence comes from Streptomyces sp. NPDC004266, assembly GCF_042874095.1. Lineage (NCBI taxonomy): Bacteria > Bacillati > Actinomycetota > Actinomycetes > Kitasatosporales > Streptomycetaceae > Streptomyces > Streptomyces sp. NPDC004266. The sequence continues at coordinate 54,659 of NZ_JBIAMM010000004.1, read as the reverse complement.
CGATCACCCAGTTGGTGACGACCGAGGAACCGCCCTGGGCCAGGAACGGCATCGCCATGCCGGTCAGCGGGATCAGCCCCATCACCCCGCCCGCGATCACGAAGACCTGGAGCGCCACGATCGAGGCGAGGCCGATCGCGAGCAGCCGCCCGAAGGGGTCGCGCAGCGAGAGGCCGGCGCGGTAGCCGCGGGCGACGAGCAGCGCGTACAGCAGGAAGAGCGCGGTGAGGCCGACGAGCCCCAGCTCCTCGCCGGCCGTCGCCAGGATGAAGTCCGACTTGGTGGCGAAGCCGATGAGGACGGAATGGCCGAGACCGAGCCCGGTGCCGAGCATCCCGCCCGCGGCGAAGGCGAAGAGCGACTGGGCGAGCTGACCCGGTCCCTGGCCCGCGCGGATCGAGGCGTACGGGTCGAGCCAGTCCTGCACCCTGCTGTGGACGTGCGGTTCGAGCGAGCCGACGAGGAAGGCGCCGGCGGAGGCCAGGACGAGGCCGACCGCGATCCAGCCGGTCCGGCCGGTCGCCACGTACAGCATGATCACGAAGAGGCCGAAGAAGAGCAGCGAGGTGCCGAGGTCCCGTTCCAGGACGAGGACGCCGACGCTGAGCAGCCAGATCGCCACGATCGGCCCCAGGACCCGGCCCGTCGGGAACTGGAACTTCCAGATCCGGCGGCCGGTGTACGCGAGCGCGTTGTGGTTGGCGGCGAGGTACGCGGCGAAGAAGACCGCGAGCAGGATCTTGGCGAACTCGCCCGGCTGGAAGGAGAGGCCGCCGATCCTGATCCAGATCTTGGCGCCGTTCACCGCGGGGAAGAGGATCGGCAGGATCATCAGGGCGAGCGCGGCGGCCACCGACACGTACGCGTACCCCTGGAGCGTCCGATGGTCGCGCAGCAGCAGGACGACCACGATGAACAGCGCCACCCCGACCGTCGACCAGACCAGCTGCGTCGTCGCCGCCTGGTCCTTCGGCGTCTCCAGGTCGAGGCGGTAGATCAGCACCAGGCCGAGGCCGTTGAGCAGGACCGCGATCGGCAGCAGCAGGGGGTCGGCGTACGGGGCGCGGAAGCGGACCGCGAGATGGGCGACGAGCGCGAGCAGCCCGAGCCCGGCCCCGTAGCGGGCGGCGTCGGGCGGCACGGCGCCGCTGCGGGCGAGGCCGACCTCGGCGTAGCCCAGGACGGAGATCAGGACCGCGCCGATCAGGAGCGACAGCTCCACACCGCGCCGCTTCGGGACGCGGGTGCCGGGCGGAGGTGCGGTCATGGCCGCAACGTAGCAAGCGGTATGCCCTATGTCCCTTTTGTGTGACGGTGTGCCGTGTTCGGGTGCGGACGCGTCGCCTCCGGGTGCGGGTGTCTCATCTGCGGGTGCGGGCGCGTCGCCTCCGTGTGGGGGCACGCTTTCGTGTGCGGGCACGCTCGCACCCCCGGGCCCGGACGGCCGTCACTCCTCGGGCGCGGACCCGTGCGCGTCGAACCGTACGTACTCCGGCAGCCGCAGCCGGGCCTCGGCGCCCCCGTCCGGGCCGGCGGCGAAGAGCAGCTCGGCGCCGATCACCTCCGCCTGCCCCACCGCGATGGTCAGCCCGAGGCCGTGCCCCTTGCCCCCGCTCTCGGTGCGGAACCGCTGCGGCCCCGACTCCAGCAGGTACGCGGGATATCCCGGCCCGTGGTCCCGTACGGACACCACCGGGCCGTCCACCGTCACCACCACCGGCGGTGCCCCGTGCTTGTGCGCGTTGGCCACCAGATTGCCGAGCACCCGCTCCACCCGCCGCCGGTCGGTCTCCACCGTGGCGTCCCGGACCACCCGCACCTCCGTGTCCGTGCCCGAGGCGCGCACGACCCGTTCGGCGAGCGGCCCGAGCTCGTGCACCGCCAGGTCCACGGTCTCGGTGCGGGCGTCGAGCCGCGAGATCTCCAGGAGGTCCTCGGTGAGCCCCCGCATCGCCCGCACCCGGTCCCGTACGAGCTCCGAGGGGCGGCCCTCCGGCAGCAGCTCGGCCGCGGCCGAGAGCCCGGTCAGCGGGGTCCGCAGCTCGTGCGCCACATCGGCGGTGAACCGCTGCTCGCTCTGCAGCTTGCGCTGGAGCGAGGAGGCCATGGTGTCGAGCGCCCCGGAGACCGTGGCCACCTCGTCCTGGGGCCGGGTCGGGTCCTTCGTACGGGGATCGTCCACGCGCGCGTCGAGGTCGCCGGCGCTGATCCGGCGGGCCACCTGCGCGGTGAGGTGCAGGCGGCGGGTGACCCGGGTGACGGCGAAGGCGCCGACGAGCAGGGTCGCCCCGATGGCCAGGACGGAGGAGCCGAGGATCGAGCGGTCGAGCGCGTCGATCGTCTCGGCGCTCTGGGTGTAGTCGAGGCGCACGGCGAGGGCGTGACCACCCGAGGGGTGCGCCCCGGAGGTGCCTGCCGGGCTTGGGGCGGGACCGCCCGAGGGGTCTGTGCCGGGGTGGTTCGTCGGGCTTGGGGCGGGGCCGTCCGAGGGGCCCGCTCCGGGGCCGTCCGCCGGGCCCGCGGCCCACATCGTCGGTCGGCCCTCGTGCTCCGCGACCATCGTGCCGCGCTCCCCGCGCGCGGCCAGCGCCCGCAGCGGGGCCGGGAGCCCGGGCGGATCGACGCCCGCGAACCGGGGGAGCGGCTCGCCCGCCTCGTAGAGCCCGCTGACCTCGGTGAGCCGTGCCAGGGCCTTCTCCCGGGAGTCGTTCACGGTCTGGCCGGCCACGGAGGCGTGGACGAGGACGCCGAGCAGGGCGGCGAGGGCGCAGCACATGACCGCGATGAAGACCGCGGCCTTCCAGGTGAGGGTCGCGGTCCAGGCGGGCCGCCGGGGCGCCCTCACGGCGTCGCCTCCGGGGGGACGGGCGCGGGGGCCCGGTCGGAGGACGGGCCGGGGCTCGGCGTCGGGCTCACCAGACGGGGCGCGGGCACCATGGAGGGCCCGGTGCCGGAGGGATTCACCCGGACGATCTCGTCCCGGGTGGGCAGCATGCTGCCCTGCTGCTCGTCCCAGGACCAGGCGGTCCGGTACTCGTAGCCGGGAATGCCGGCCGAGCCGACCCGCATGATCAGGTCCCGGCCCGCGAGCTCCACGCTGATGACCTGGTCGACGGTGGACATGATCCGGGTCAGGCCGCCGTTCTCGGCGAGGTAGACCCGTACCCCGACCTGCTGGTCCGGCATCCGGATCCCGACGATCAGCTCGTCCCGGCCGTTGCCGGTGAGGTCGCGGTAGTACGGCCGCAGGACCGGACAGGCGCCCGGCGCCGTGTCGCAGGCCTCGATCGCCCGGGCGGTCTGCTCGTAGAGGCCGTCCGGGCCGGTGTGCGTGTCGGGATGGGCGCGCACCTCGGCGCGGACGACCGCCACCGGGTCGACGGAGTGGACGTCGTTGTCGGCGACCTCGACGCCGGGGACGCGCTGGACGTCGGACTCGCCGTAGTCGATCGGCGGATTGGTGGCGGGCGGCAGATCGGGCCAGAGCCGGACGGGCCCCACGGCCGTGGGCGTGGGCCCGGCACTCTGGAGCCCGCCCTCGCCACCACCGCAGCCGGTGAGCGCGAGGCCGAGACCGAGGGCGCACAGGACGCCGACGACGCTCCGGACGCCGGCCGTGCCCGGGGCGTCGGGGGTGCTCCGGACACCGGCCGTGCCCGGGGCGTCGGGGGCGCTCCGGACTCCCGCCGCGTTTCGGACGCCGCGCGGTCTCACCCGCTGCCGTCCGCCAGGTCTCCCACGGCGCACTCCGCGCGGTCTCACGCTGCTCCTCGGTCGGGTCGATGGGGATGAGGCTCCCCGTAGACCTTATGCGGAGTGAAGTCCTTTTTGTCTCATCGTCGGATCGTCTCGATCCGGGTGGCTCTAGAACGCCCCCCGCTCCATCCGGGCCAGCGCCGCCCGGCAGAGGGTCAGCAGCTTCTCGTCGAGGTGGATGTCATGGCTGCCGGAGGCGCCCTCGCGGGCGTTGTGGCGGCGCCTGCGGGTCAGCTCGGTGAGGACGGCCAGCTGCGCCCCCGAGGCCGCCGGACCCATCTCCGCCAGACACTCCGCGATGTCCACGCGCGCGTGCCGGTTCTCCTCCCAGGCCGCGAGCAGCACCGGGAGCGACGCCGACGCCTCGCCGGACACCCGCCACAGCGCCGCCGCGCTGCGGACCCGCACCCACAGGTCCCGCGAGACCAGACCGGGCCGCAGGGCCGGGGCCGCCGAGGCCGCCGCCGGGCCGATCTCGCCGAGGGCCTGCGCGGCGGCGCACCAGTCCGCGCCCGACGTGCCCGGCCGCAGCCACCGCTCCAGCGCCGGCAGCACGTCCCCTCGATCCCCCTCGGCCGCCCACAGCGCCCGCGCGGCCGCCGTGGCCACCGCGGCCGAATCGGCGGCCAGGAGTCTTCGCATGTCCGGTACGGCCTCCCGGGCGGCGGGCCCGAAGGCGGCCAGGGTCCGCAGGGTGGCCTCCCGCACCCAGTCGCGCCGGTTCGCCGGCGCCTCGCGCAGCATCCGGAGCACCTCCGGCAGGGCCTGGGCGCCCCGCACGGCCGCCAGGGCGTACAGCAGCGGCGCCGCCCGGTCGTACAGCCGCTCGTCGAACTCGACCTCGGCGAGCCGGCGCCGGAGCAGCGGGGCGAGCATCGCTGCGGAGGGCCCGAGCCCGTCCATGGCGTACAGCAGCTCGCGCCGCACCTCGGCCTCCTCCAGGGCGCGGGCGAGCAGCGGGACCGCACGGGTGTCCCCGGCGCGGGCCAGCGCGAGCAGCGCCCCGTCCCGCCCGGACCGCCCGACGAAGGGGCTCTGGCCGGTGTCCTGCGCGGCCCCGCCCGGCCCTGCGGCCTTGCCCGGCCTTGCGGTTCCGCCCGCCCCCGCGGCTCCGGTCGGCCTTGCGGCCCCGCCCGGCCCCGCGGCGAGGCGGGTCGCGAGCGCGTCGGCGGCGGGGGCGCCCAGCTCGAAGAGCCGCTCAAGGAAGGACGTGGCCGCCTCACGGAGCCGGGGCTCAGGGTCCTGGAGCTGGGCGCCGATGAGCCGGACGACCTCCTCGTACCGCCCGCGCCAGACCCGTATCAAACCGCCGCACAGCCAGATCGCGTCCGAGCGCTGCCCCCAGTCGGGGCTGCGCAGCTGGGCGAGGATCAGCGCGATCCGGTCGTCGACCCGGTCGTCGAGGGCCGCGTGCAGGGTCCGCAGCAGCTCCTCGGTCCACGGGGCGGGCCGTCCCGCGGCGTGCTCCTCCAGGAGCTCGCGGACCTGCCCGATGAGGGTCGGCGTCGCGGTCCGCTCCGTGCCGGGGACGGCCGGGCGGCTCGCCGAGGTCCGGATCTCCTCCAGGAGCCCCGTCACCCACGGCACCACGTCCTCCGGGATGTCGCCGGGTGCGCAGCGCGCCCGCTGCGCGAGGGCCGCGAGCCGGAGCCCGGGGTCCTGGGCGGCGCGGGCGAGCCAGTCGAGCCAGTCGACGGTCTCGGCGCGCAGCGAGGCGTGCCGCAGGGCGATCCGCCCGACGGCGGCCACCAGCGCGAGCCGCACCTCGGTGTCGCGCTCGACGGTGAGCCGCTCCCGCAGCAGGGACAGCACCCGGACGGGCTCGGGGTGCAGGGAGGCGAGCGCGCACGGCGCGGCGAGCCGCACCTCGGGGTCGGGGTCCGAGACGAGACCGAGGAAGACGTCGGCCCCGGCGGCGATGGCGGCGGCGGCCATCGCGTAGTTGGCGGCGGGGATGAACTCCTCCTCGTCGGAGCCGAGTTCGTCCAGTTCCTCGTCGTCGTCGAGCTCGATGCCGCCGATGCTGGTGAGCAGCTCGACGATGCAGCCCCGGTCCTGGACGCCGGGGTCGGCGACGAGTTCGAGGAGGAAGGGGATGCAGGCGAGCGTCGAGTCGTACACGTCGCCCTGGTGGTGCACCGCGCCGTACATGCCGTCGAGGGCGGTCTCCCGCTCCGCGGGGTCGGCGGAGGCGAGTCCGCGGAGCAGCTCCGGCACGTCGTCCGCGGGGCCGTACGCGTGCCCCAGCGAGGCCCAGTCGACCTCCTCGATCCCCGTCAGCATTGCCAGGCCGCCTTCCCCGTGAGCGCTGTGCCAGGCAGCAAGTGTGCACCACAGGAGGGACGACAAGGCCGAACCGGCGACACCCGCCCCGCCCGGGGCGTCTGTTGCGGTCTCTTTGCGCCATGTACGGTGCGGAGCAAGGCAGTTGCTGTCGGTGTCCGTACGGGTGACACGCCGATGCCGTACGAGGGGGGCCGGGGCCGCCGCGCACCGTCGGGGCCCCTCGCCCGCCCCTCCCTCCCCCGCCCGCCGCTCCCTCCTCCCCGCTCCTCGGCGCGGACACGGACGAGCGCGGCCGTCCCGTGCCGCTCCCGACCCGACGCGATGCGACCGGGAGCGGCGGGGCGGTCCACCGCACCGGCCCGTGCTCCGACTCCGTCTCCGTCTCCGTCGCGAGAGACCCGCGCGAGCGCCAGTCGACTCCCCGCCGCCGTGGACCGCGTCGGGGTAGGCCGGGGTAGGCCGGGGTCGGCCGGGATGAGGTGGTCGGGGCGCGGCCGTCGGGGAGCCGCACGCCCGGCGCCCGGCGCTCGGGGCCGTGCGGGAGGGTCGACGGGAGCGGGCGGCGGGGCGTCGTTCGTGCCCGCGTGCCGAACCTCGCGCCGGATCCGGGCGGAACCCGCCCGGTGGGGCGGGTCGAGCCGCGGCGGGGCCGGCGGACCGAAGGCGACGTGCGGGACGGCCCCGGCCCGCACCCGGTCGGTGGAGCTCGGGCGACCGCCGTGCCCGGTTCGCCCGGGCTCCCCGTCCAGGGCGATCCCGGGCGGCCCCGGTGCGACCGGCCGGCACGACCGCCGGCCCGCCCGGGAGCGGAGTGACGGCGCCACGAGGCCCCCGTACCGCTCCAGACGTGGCGCGATGTCGCCCATGAGAACGGCGGGCGGAGCGGGATCGGCAGGGCTTCCGGAAGGGACGGCGGTGGTCCAAGGACTCGGCGGTTCCCGGCCGATCAGGCGCGGCCCCGCGGGCCCGTCGCTCAACTGCCCCGGAAGTCCGCACACCACTCAAAAACCCCAGAGGACCCCAAGCCCCCCGACGGCCTCTCCAGGAGCTCCGTGCTGCCCGAATCTGGGCAGAGAGGGTCGTGACGCGCCCCGAACTCCCCGCATAGCGAACAGAGTTCACCGCCCTTCGGGCAACACATGGTCAAATTCTTGTTGCAGACCTGTCAAACAGACGACTTCGCTGGCACGCTCACAGCCGCAACACCACCCCCACAATCCCCACGCTTTTCAGCGAAGGAGCCCGCGTGACCCGCCAGCAGTCTTCGTCCCGCCGCACCACCGCCCGAGCCGCCGCGCTGATCGCATCGGCCGCCATGGTCGTCGTCGGCGTCCAGACCGGATCCGCCAACGCGGACGCCCAGCGCGAGGCCGGTGCCACGGCGGTCCAGCTGACCGGCACCCAGCGCGCCGCCGCCATCCACGAGGCGCAGGGCGAGGCCGCGGCCACCGCCCGGTCCATCGGCCTGCAGGCCCAGGAGAAGCTGGTCGTCCGGGACGTCGTCAAGGACGCGGACGGCACCGTGCACACGCGCTACGAGCGCACCTACGAGGGCCTCCCGGTCCTCGGCGGCGACCTGGTCGTCCACCAGAAGAAGTCGGGCGCCCGCTCCACCACCAAGGCGACCTCGGCCCGCATATCCGTGGCGAGCACGACGCCCGCCGTCGAGCGCGCCGCCGCCGGCAAGGCCGCCCTCGCCTCCGCCGCCAACACGAACGAGGCCGTCGCCTCCGCCCGCAAGGTGATCTGGGCGGCCACCGGCAAGCCGGTCCTCGCCTGGGAGAGCTTCGTCACCGGCGTCCAGAAGGACGGCACGCCGAGCCGCCGCCAGGTCGTCACCGACGCCACCACGGGCAAGGAGCTGTTCTCCGCCGAGACGATCGAGACCGGCGTCGGCAACACCATGTACGCCGGCCAGGTCACCCTCGGCACCTCGGGCTCGTACACCCTGACCGACGCCACGCGCGGCGGCCACAAGACGTACGACCTGAAGGGCGGCACGTCCGGCCAGGGCACCCTCTTCACCAACTCCACGGACACGTGGGGCAACGGCCTCGCCTCCAACCGCGAGACCGCGGCCGCCGACGCCCACTACGGCGCGGCCGTCACGTGGGACTTCTACAAGAACGAGCTGGGCCGCCTCGGCATCCGCGGCGACGGCGTCGCGGCGTACTCCCGCGTCCACTACGGCAGCGCGTACGTCAACGCCTTCTGGGACGACTCCTGCTTCTGCATGACGTACGGCGACGGCATCGGCAACACCCACCCGCTCACGTCCCTCGACGTGGCCGGCCACGAGATGTCCCACGGCCTGACCTCCTCCACCGCCAACCTCCGCTACAGCGGCGAGTCCGGCGGCCTGAACGAGGCGACCTCCGACATCCTCGGCACCTCGGTCGAGTGGTACGCCAACAACCCCTCCGACGCCGGTGACTACCTCATCGGCGAGAAGATCGACATCAACGGCAACGGCACGCCGCTCCGTTACATGGACAAGCCCAGCAAGGACGGCAGCTCCGCCGACTACTGGTCGAAGTCGGTCGGCCGCCTCAACGTCCACTACTCCTCGGGCCCGGCCAACCACTTCTTCTACCTGCTCTCCGAGGGCAGCGGAACGAAGACCATCAACGGCGTCACCTACGACTCGCCGACCTACAACGGCTCCACGGTCACGGGCATCGGCCGCCAGGCCGCGTACAAGATCTGGTACAAGGCCCTCTCCACCTACATGACCTCCACCACCGGCTACGCGGGCGCCCGCACGGCCACCCTCTCGGCCGCCGCGGACCTCTACGGCACCGGCAGCACCCAGTACAACGCGGTCGCCGCGGCCTGGACGGCGATCAACGTCAAGTAACCCCACCGGGCACCGGACCCGCGCGGCACACCACGTGCCGCGCGGGTTCGCCGTTCCCGACGGCCCCCGATGGCACCGGCCACGGCCGGCATGCGGCACTGAGGGCGTACACGGTGGTGAGGCGCTACTTCCGGCCGGGAGTCCATTTCATGCCGAGCCGGTACGCGCGGGAGATCACGTCCTGGATGCCGGGGCCGTCCGCCGGGGTGAACCACCGGACCTCGCGTCCGATGACGAGTTCGCCCTTCTGGCGCTTGATGAGGGCGATGGCGCAGGCGTGCGCCTGCGGCGGGCATTCGTCGAGAACGACCCGGAAGCGGTCGCCGCGTTCCGAGGTCAGTGTCACCACCGCGTCGAGGCCGCGGAAGTCACCGGATCCTTCGTAGATGTAGACGAAGAGCAGGAGTTTCTGGAACTCGGCCTGGTGGTCCAGGTTGATGACGAGGTTCTCTCCCGCCTCCCGGGCCCCGGTCCGGTCGTCCGCGTCGAGGGCGACGTACGGAAAGCGGTCCACCGCGCCGAACGCGTTGCCCAGCGCCTGCACCACGGTCTTGGAACCGTCGGTGCAGCGAATCATGCAGCCGAGGTCGAGATCCACCTTCCTGGCCGTGGCCGACCGCAGCGACGCCCGGATCCGGCCGAACAGACCACGTGCCTCGCCGGCCGTCCGTTGCGTGGCGGCCTGCGGCGAGGTCCAGTTGAGGTTGACCTTGATCAGCCCGGTCGTTACGCCGTGCTTGTCCAGGGAGACCGTGGGGGCGGCCTTCGTCAGGTTCACGGTGGCGGGCTCGGCCATGCGGCACCTTTCCGAGGAGGGGCGGTCGACGACATCACCGACGAGGGCAAGATGCCGCAGGGGGACGGCGGCGTCGGCCCGACGAGGAGGGTGCGCGAACGGGTGGAGGCATCGTCTCGTGGGGTAGGCACCTTCCTGATTGCCGGAGTCGTTCGACCTGGTGGCCGTTAGGGTGAGGACTGTCGGGCGGAGCCCGAGGCGGATCGGAACGCGGAGAGTCGTGAGCGGTCTTACGGAAGCCGAGCTGAGGGCGCTGGCCGGGGAGCGTTCGTTCGAGCGTGGGCTCGATTACGTCGACGCGGTGTCACGGGTCGAGGTCGGCGACGGCTGGATCAGGGCGTCGGTACGCGGCACGGAGCGGTACGAGGTGGAGCTGTTCCAGGACGGCCGCAAGTCGCCGGCGGGCACCTGCGACTGCCCGTACGGCCAGGAGGGCAACTTCTGCAAGCACCTGGTCGCGCTCGGTCTGACCGTGATCGCCCAGGAGGTGGACCTCCCCCGTCGGCGTGAATCGGCCCGAACCCGGGCGCGCGGGCTCGATGCCTGGCTGACGGACCTGTCGAGGGAGGAACTGCTCACTCTCGTACGGGAGGAGATGGCCGAGGACCGGCAGCTGCGCCGCCGCCTGGAACTGAAGGCGGCGAGCGCTCGCGGAGACCTGGCCGGTGTCCGCTCCCGCATCCGTGAGCTGCTCGACATCGGCCCGTTCGCCCAGTACGGCTACGTCGAGTACGCCGATGCCCGCGCCTACGCCGACCAGGCCGGGCAGGCGGTGTCCGCGATCAAGGCGCTGACCGGCTCCGGCCGGGCATCCGACGCGATGGAGCTGGCGCGGGAGACGATCGGCCTGCTGGCGGGAGTGGTCGAGAGCATCGACGACTCCGACGGCCGTCTCAGCCAGATCGGCGCCGACCTTGCCGACGCCCACCACGACGCCTGTTGCGCGGCCGGCCCCGACCCGGAGGAACTCGCGCACTGGCTGGTGGCCCACGCCCTCGACGACGCGGCCGACCTGACCGACATCGACCCGCTGGACTACGGGGACCTGCTCGGTGAGCGGGGGATGGCCGCCCTGCGCCGGTACGCGGCCGAGGCGTGGCAGGCGAACCGTACCGGCTGGGCCGAGAAGCACCTGATGCAGCGCCTCGCGAAGGCGGGGCGGGACATCGACACGGTGATCGCCGTCCACGCCGCCGACCTAGCGCCGAACGGCCGCACCCACCTGCTCATCGCCCGCGAACTCGACACCGCCGGCCGTACCGCCGAAGCCCTGGAATGGGCAGAGCGCGGCATCCGGGAGGCCGAGGACCTCGCCGCCGCCGACACCGCCCTGATCGACCACCTCACCGACCGCTACACCCGAACCGGCCGGCTCGCCGACGCCGTCACCCTGCGCCGCGACCACTTCGCGGCCCGCCACACCCTGCTCGCCTACCAGCAGCTGCGTGCTGTCGCCCGGGCCGCCGACAGCTGGTCGGCTGAGCGCGAAAAGGCCCTGGCCCTCCTGCGCGCCGACGCCGAACGGACGGGCGCACACGGTGGCCGGGCCCTCGTCGACATCCTGCTGGACGACGAGGACGTCGACGCCGCCTGGCAGGCAGCCGGCGAGTACGGCGCCCACGACGACCAGTGGCTCACCCTCGCCGACCAGTCCCGCCCGACCCGCCCCGCAGACGCCCTGGCCGTCTACCTCCGCCTGGCCGCTGCGCTCACCCGTGAGACCGGCAACCGTTCCTACGAGCAACTCGTCGGCCTGCTCCTGAGCATCCGCGACTGCCACCGCCGCCTCGGCACACCCGACGACTTCACCATGTACGTCACCGACCTGCGCGCCGCACAGAAGCGCAAGCGGAACCTGATGCGACTGATGGACGAGCAGGGCTTGTAAGCCAGAGGACGGCGTGGGGCCGGAGACCCAGACGCCCTGCGTGCGCCCACGGATCAGGCTGCGTTCGAATCCGACGGAGGACCGTCGTCGGTCAGCGGGGACGTCGCACGGCCTGCACGGCGGTCGGCCTGCGGGGGCAGGTAACGGCTCGCCCTGCCGTGCCAGGTGACGACCAATTCGTCTCGTGCCCGGGTGGCCGCCACGAAGAGCAGCGAACGGGCTCGCTGCTCCTCCTGGCGATATCTGTCGGGGTTGCTCAACCGGAAGGACTCGATGCGCTGGTGCGGCACCATGCCTTCACTGACTCCCGCCAGGAAGACCCGCTGGAATTCCAGTCCCTTGAACCGGTGCATGGTGCCGATGTGCACGGTGTCGGTGCCGCGGGGCCCCTCCCGGCCGATCTCACTCGCGGGGATCAGGAACGGCTTGCACGCCAAGGTGTAGGCGAGTTGTGTGACGGCGTCCTTGTCCGGAACGCTGACGGCCATGGCGGCGTACGGGGTGCCGTAGCGCTCGTGACGCTCCTTGAGCAGTGTGGCGATCGCCCGCATCTCGGTCTCCCAGTCGGGAGCGCGCCAGTACTGGGGGGCCAACCCGGTCAGCACGGACCGGTACCCGTCCAGCGTGTCCGGACCGTCGTCGAGATCGTCGAAGCTCTCTCCGTGCACCAGGCCGTGTGCGCTGCCCAGGATCTCTCGCGTCGTGCGGTAGTTCAGGGTCAGCCGCCGGGAGGCCCGTCCAGGGGTGCTGATGCCGAGCCTGCCCAGCACCAGCTGGTGCGAGTAGATGCGCTGGTGGGCGTCGCCCGCCAGGAAGATGTCGTTCGGCCCGGGCGCCACCATCGCGCGCAGCATCCGCCAGTGCGAGGCCGACAGGTCTTGAGCCTCGTCCACCACGACGTGCCGATACCGGGGCTTGAGCCACATGCCGCTGCCGGCCTCACGGTGGGTGAGGTCCAGGCCGCCGTGCTCCTCCTCGTAGCGCGCCTGCTCGACGGCCTTGGCCGTGCGGCGCTCCTCGGTCCGCGCAGCCTCGTCGGCGATCAGTGCGTAGGTCGTGCGCGGAGGTGGTCCGTCCAGGAGCGCAGGACCATGCCGATGCCGTTGATCCCCGGATTGCCCCGCGGACCGTACGACACGTGGTGAGTACCCGAGGAATGGAGATCCAGGACCCTCTTCTGGAGCAGGGCAGGCATGCGGCCGGTCAGCTCCAGCCCGTCCAGAGTCACGCGTGGTCCGTGGGCAGCGTCGGCAGCCACGCAAAAGAGCCGGCCGGTGCCCTCGAAGTACGCGTAGACGGCGGGCACCGCTGGATGGAAGCCGAGCCGGAGGCCGTAGATCTCCGGGTAGCAGGGCTCGGCGGAGAAACGGCTCAACTCAACGGCTTCAGGAAGAGCGGCCCGGACCTCGTCGGCGGACATGCCGAAGCGCAGCGGACCAACGCTCTCCAGCGGAGTCAGCACCCACACCGGTCGAACCGGCTCCCGAACCCACCCGCTGCTTACCCTCGTTCGTCAGTCCGACCCCCGGCCCTGACCTGCGCCGACGCCGCACGACCCCGGCCGCGAATGGGCCGCGCCCCCTGTCATGCGGCGACTCGGGGCGGCACACGCCTGCACATACAACAAGACCCCGCGTTCAGCGTTTCCGCTGATCACGGGGTCTCTTGGCACTTCCTGCGAAGTGCCCCCGGCAGGATTCGAACCTGCGCACACGGCTCCGGAGGGCGCGTGCACCTTCGGCGTCTGTGCAGGTCAGTGGCTTACGAACAAGGGGCCAAGCCCTGCCGGTCCACGAATAGGCCGCATGACACTTGGTACCGCCGCTGTGCTCTGCTTGTGCACTTTGCGCGGGCTCCCCGTTCAGCCAGTCCACCGGCCTCCCACTCCTCTCCGTGGTCCAAAGGCGGGAGCTCAGCAGGCATGTTTCAAGATGTGGGCCACACCGACCGCCCCTCTCACTAAGATGACCCTGTCGTAGGCAATGCAGGGGTGGAGAAAACGCATGCGCCAAGTAGTTTATCTCTCCAAGAGTAAATTGCAGCAGTTCCCTTGGGGTAAGAAATCTCGTCTATCTCTGCAGGGCGTGAGCGCCGAGGTGTCAGTGGCGAGCATCGCGACGCTGTCTGCAACCGTAGGGTCCGTTGACGCCGCAGACGGCACCCCGGAAACCGCCCTTAAAGATGCGAAAAAGGTTCTGAAGCATCTCAAAAAGATCGCACTGCCATACGAGAATCCGGAAGCATCTGATGGCTCCTGGATTCAGTTTGACACGAGGCTGGCTCAAACCCTGGTTTGGGTCGACGATCTTCGAATGCTCTTCTTCGGCCCTCATGCTCAATCCACCGACGAGGTCGCGCTCCTGCTGTACGGGAATCCGAGCAACCTAACCACTCCCCCCGGAGTTCGAGCAGGGGTGGAAGTGCAAGATCTAGACTCAGCTCACAGCAGCCTGATCGCTATGATTCAAGCAGTGGCAGCAGAGGATAACGAAACTCTTCTGGCTGGCATGACGGGCTTCCGTGAAGGTGCCATCAAAATGGCAGAACGGGTGGAGCAGCAGAGTCTCAGTTTCCCCAGACTGTCCGGCTACGCTCAGGTGGTGGCAACTTTCGACTGCACCAATCGGATCTTGCTGGATATGGGTTCTAGCTGCCCATCTAGGCTGATTGTGGCCTCTCCTCTCATTGTCGAGTACCTCCAGCCCTAAAGGCAAATTCGCCAGCTCTGACGCCTCCGCCAATGATGATGCCCACAGCTTGGGAATCACCACCTTTGACGTCCAATAGGCGCTGTGAACTGCGGAAACGGGCGCCAAGCCGAGCCGTGCGGATATTTTCAGTACCCGTTGATATTCGTGGTTCCTCGTCCTGAATGGCACGGAAATGGCACAGCAACCTCTTCATCCCGAAGCAACTCGGGGCGGCTGTTGTGCATGGACTGCGGCGGCTGCCACCTGTGCTGATGGTCCGCTGACGTCCACGGTTGTTCGCGGGTGAACGTCGCGGTTGTCACGCAGTTAGACACTCAGGCGTCATGCGATTCCTCACTTCTCGCCGAGCAGTTCAGAGGGTCGGGGGCGAGCCGAGGGCAAAGGACATACCGGACGTCGACCTCGCCAAGCTGGTGGGGGCTGCTCAGGCGACTGTAAGGAAGGAGCCTCCCCTCATATGAGGGGCCGTGTCGTTGGGGTTGGTCGCTCTGTCCGGGTCAGACGACGCCGGCCTGCCCCTGATGCGGCTGTTCCAACTGTTGTTCCCGCTTGCGTTGCTCCACCCGTAGCAGTTCTACGTTCTCCGCGAACCTCTCCAGGTTGACTGCCGCGTCCGCATCCGAGTATGGCGCGATGCCCAGATCGAAGGCCATGGCATGCTGCTCTACCTGATCCGCAGTCTGCTGAAGGTTGTATGCCCGCTCACGGAATTTGAAATAGCCTGTCACCGCGGTTGCGAATGCCAGGAACGACCCCAACACGATCAGAATCGTCTTACCAGGCTGCGGGGTTTCCCAGAAAGCCGTAGTTGCCGTAGTCCCTACGGACGCGAAGAACACCCCCCACTGGAACCAGTTGTGTATCCGCCGGTAGAACTTTGTGTCCTGCCTTAGGCGCTCTATCACTCGCGGTATGCGCTCCCGATAGCCGTCCCTATGCTCCCTCGTGGGGCGCGCCCTTGAGGCGTTGAGGATCCACAGGTCGTGGATCATCTCCAGATCTCTTCGGAGCAGGAACACCGACTGGACAACGCGTTTCTCGTCCTTCACCCGCAGAATGAAGCCGCCCAGGAACACCGCTACTAGGACCATCATCATCGCGATGGTCACGATGTTGAACGTGCGCAGGTCCGGAACGTCTTCTGGCCACAGGTTGCCCCACCCGACTGCTGCCAGAACCAGCGGCATCGCCACAAGCGGTACCAACCGGAGCCACCGCGACAAAATAGCCCTGCGTATACGACGCTCCGCTATCGCGACGTTTCGCCGGTAGGTGATAACGCTGTTCGCGTGCTCGTACTGTTGTGCAGGCTCGATGTTCCACCCGTACTCTTGTTTTGGGTCATCGAGAGATTCGATGACCTCTTCAACAAGGCTTCCCCAGGTGGAATTTGATTCAGCGGTGAAGACGCCATCAAGGCGCATGTACCGCTTGTAGCGGTCAGGTGACCCATACTTTTGATGGAAGACGTACGCGCCATCACTGTCGTATCTGACCTGCCGAGCTATTTGAACAAATAAAGTCCATTTCAGTTCTTCTCTACCTGTCTTCCAGGCAGCGGAGAGGATCGCGTCTACACCCTCCCAGGTCAAGATGAAGTCCTCGGGAAGAGGGGTGAGTATGTCGGCCTCGGATAGCCGCTGGTCTTCGTGTGCGAGGTTACGCAGGACATCACCTACCCACGGCTTGTAACTGCCGGCGGTCTCGGGTTCACGTTCGCGCGGCACGTCAGTAAGGCGAGACATCGTGGAGTGGCTCCCGGTCAAGGGTCGTGGTGTGTCGTCGACGGCACGCTACCGCTGGCCTGCCTTCCACGTGCAGGTAAACCTGGTAACGGAGTCGCCTCCATCTCCCTAAAGGAGCGCCTCAGGCATCGCGCTGGCACGCTCGCTGAGCCCACCGCTTACCCCAACTCCCATCCCGTCTGCCGTCGACCCACACACCGTGGAGCAGGCGCGGTGCCGGGCGTCCAGGTGGAGCGCGCCACTGTACGAACGACCTGGACGCCCGGTGCCGTGTCTGCTCGGCTCTGCCTGGGTCGACGGCATACGGGATGGGAGTCCCCCACGGCTACAACCGACCGGCCGGCACCCGCGCACGGACCCCCTCCCATCCCGGAGTCGGAGCGCCCCCCGCCGGAGGCATCGTCGTGAGCAGCACTCGCGTACTGCCTCGGCCACTTCGTGGGTTTGTCACCCATCAACCCGAGCCGCAGGCGTGCGGACGGCGGCCGGGCTGGAGCGGGGCGGAGACAGGAGCGCAGGCCCGGGCGACGGGCCGCGCGCGCCGCGCCGTGCGCGGCGGGTGCCTTGATGAGGTAGAGAAATCTGTAACAGCTCCCTCGCTGCCTCTCGGCTACGCCGTTGTGAGCGCGTCTGCGATGGCCTGCATGTCCTCGGTGATGGCGTCGGCCTGCGCATCGGTGAACTGGTCCGTCTTGTGGGGCTTGTTGGCGTACCCGACTACCGTTGCCCCGGCTGTGTGGGCCGCCTGGATGTCGGTGAGCGAGTCGCCGATCAGAGTGCAGCTCGTGACATCGATGTTCATCTGCTCGGCCGCCGTGATGAGCGGGAACGGGTTCGGCTTCATCAGGTGCGGCTGCTCGGAGGGGCGCCCCACGATCTTCGTGACGTACTCCTCCAGGCTGTGGAGCTCCAGGAAGGCCCTTACGCACTCGGCGGAGTTGTTGCTCACCACTGCCACACCTCGACCGGCCGAACGCGCTGCCTGGATTGCTTCCGCGGCTCCTTGTGTCGGCTGGCCGGCCACTGCGACGGCTCGGACCTCGGCGGCCGTGAGAGCCTGCTCGATTTTCTGACCCAGTTCGGTGTCGGCCTCGTGCGCGATGCGCAGGACTTCGATGGGATCGTCGGTCTGGGTGGCCTTCGCGCCCGCGGCCTCATCCTGAGCGGAGAGGAGGGCCGTCAGCTCCCGTGCGACCTCTGGCGCCGGCAGTCCCGCGAACACGTCGCAGATGGGTCCATCGAAATCGAAAAGGATGACGCGGGCGTTTGCCAGGGTCTCGGTGAGCGGATCAGCGTGCGTCAAGGTCGAAGTCCCTTCCGATGGTCTCCCAGACGCTGTCGAACCACATCCGGGCCTGCTGGACCTGCTGGGCTCCGCCCGAGGATTCGCCGTCGTTGATCGAGTGGTGGAACAGGACGGTGTCCTTGCCCACGAGGTCGTAGATCTCGATCATCTCGCCCTGGGCGACGACCTTGTTGGGGCGGATCGGGTAGTACCCGAAGAACGCGTCTTCGTTGTTGATCACGTAGAGCTTGAAGAACTGCGTGCCGCTGTGAACGCGGACGTTGATGCTGGTCTCTGCGACCAGCCCGAGGTGTCCGAGTTCGGTGATGGCGTCTCGGATGCTGCGGGTGTAGCCGACCATGATGTCGTGCATGCGGTCGCGGAGCCGCTTGTCGTCGGCACCGTCCTCCATCCGCACGGGGGCGGCCTGCGGCACGGACATGTCCGGAACGAGTATCCGCATGGTGATGCTCGACGGCGTGAGCCTGCCGATCCGGATCTTGTCGAGCGGCTCCTGAAGCGCGCCGTGCAGGGTCTCGCTGGAGAATCCGGCGAAGTCGATGGTGACGTGATCCTTGGCGAAGGCCTGCTCGACGTACGGCCGCAGCCCCGCCGGCCTTTCTGTCCGGTTGCGTACGTAGACCCCGCTGCCCTTGCGGGAGACCACGAGCCCTTCATCTTCGAGGTCGCGCAACGCGCGCTGGATCGTCGCCCGGGCGAACCCGTAAAGCTCCGTCAGTTCCTTGTGGGACGGGAGCTTCTCGCCGGGACCCAGTCGCCTCGTTCGGATGGCAGCGCCGAGGCTACTGGCCACCTGCTCGTAGGGAGCACGGTCGTCGTCTGGATCGAGGGGCTCGGGGACAAAGGTCATGAGTCGATGGTAGGCGAGTGGCCTAGGTCAGGACAGTCATGGCAGTCATGTCGTTGACATGGCTAGCCATCTCCCCTAACTTCGAGATGTGACCAACCGGGTTAGCCAAGTTGGTCATCTACCCCCTTCCTGCCATCTCGAAGGAGAAACCCATGCCGTCGTTCAAGGTGGACACCTCTACCGCCGTGGTGTTCGTGGCCACAGCCCCCGTCCCGAAGCTCGTGAGCAAGCAGACCGGTGAGCGGGCCATGGACCGGGAGACCGGCGCCGGCCTCTCCACGGTCGGACTGCTGATCTCGGACGAGGGGGAGGGCAACCTCTACCAGGTGACTGTGCCGGAGACCGGCCTTCCCGACGGGCTCGCCCCGGGCATGCCGGTGTCGGTGATCGGGCTCAAGGCCCGGGACTGGGAGAACACGTTCAACGGCCAGACCCGGCACGGCATCTCGTTCCGCGCCGTCGCCGTGACCCCGCTGGGGGCCTGACCATGACGGACATGGCGACGTTATGGGAGGTCGGCCTCCCGCTCGCCGGAACCGCCGGCGGCCTCGGCTACGCGAAGGTCCGCGCGCCGCGTGTCTTCTGGTCGCTGGCGGGTCTGCCGGTGGCCACGACGCGGTTCGCACTGACCTACCGCTCCACGATGGACGTGTGCGGGCTGACGGTGCAGCCCTCCCGCTTTCGCGCCTTCCTCGTCCGCAGTGTCGCCCGCCGCCCCGACGCCCAGCCCGTGCCGCCGAAGGTCCGCCGGTTTCGGGGCACCTCGACCGGGCTGCGGGTGACCCTGCGGCTCCCGGCCGGGTTGGAGCCCGCCGACGTGATGGCCGCCTCCGAGCGGCTGCGGCACGCCTGGGGCGTCCACTCGGTGAATGTGGTGGAGACCAAGCCGGGGTTCGTGGAACTGCGGATGACCGGCTACGACGTCCTGCGGAAAGTGCGTATGCCGCGCCACCTCCTGTCGGGGCCCATGACGGTGCCGGTCGCTCTGCGGGAGGACGGCACCGCGTTCGTCCGGGACTACCTCAAGGTCCCGCACGCGCTGACCCTGGGCGCGAACCAGTCCGGCAAGTCGATGTACCAGCGCAACCTGATCGCCGGGCTGGCCCGGCTGCCGGTGGCCCTGGTCGGCATCGACTGCAAGCGCGGCGTCGAGCACCGCGGCTACGCGCCCCGCCTCTCCGCCCTGGCCATCACCCCCGAGGAGGCGGACGGCCTGCTCGACGGGCTGGTCGGGGAGATGGAAGAACGCTTCGACCTGCTCAGCGAGCACGGGGTCGCCGATATCTGGGCCCTGCCCGACCACCTGCGCCCGGTGCCGGTCGTGGTCCTGGTCGACGAGGTCGCCGAGCTGTTCCTCGTCGCCACCAGGAAGGACGAGGAACGCCGGGACCGGATGGTCACCCAGCTGATCCGCCTCGGCCAGATGGCCCGCGCCGCCGGCATCTTCCTGGAGATCTGCGGGCAGCGCTTCGGCTCCGACCTCGGCAAGGGCGCCACCGCTCTGCGCGCCCAGCTCACCGGCCGCACCGTGCACCGCGTCAACGACAAGCAGACCGCCGAGATGGGCGTCGGCGACATCGCCCCGGACGCGGTGGTCACCGTCCTGACCATCCCGCCGGACCGGCCCGGCGTCGCGGTGGCCGGGGATACCTCCGGCGGCTGGTCCCGCATCCGCACCCCCGCCCTCACCGCTGCCGAAACGGCCGCGATCTGCGCCGAGCACGCGCACCTCACCCCGGACCTGGCCGCCGTCGCCGCCTGGCGCCCGGTCACCCCGGTGAGCGTCGGGGAGCCGGAGTCGGTACCGCTGGTCAAGCCGAGTCCGGCCACCGCCTAGCTCTCCTTTCCTCCCAGTCGGCGTGACCGTCTCACGCCAGGTCCCTACCTCCCCCATGCCCGAAAGGAGGTGAACCCTCGTGTTACGCACCCTCCGCCCCGACGCCGTGCTCATCCAGGCCGTCATCGCCGGGGCCCTGTCCTTCGCCCACCTGCACGACCTGGCGGCCGCGGCCGGTCAGGACGGCTGGAAGGCGTGGGCCTACCCGGTCTCCGTCGACCTGCTCTTGGTCGCCGCCTGGCGCCGGATGCGCACCGACACCGCCAACCGCGACGCGTGGCTGTGGTTCGCCATCGCCCTGACCGCCTCGCTCGGCGCCAACGTCGCCACCGCCGGACTCCTCGACATGACCGACGTCCCGGCCTGGCTGCGCATCCTCGTCGCCGGATGGCCCGCCCTGGCCTTCCTCGGCGGCACCCTCCTCGCCCACGCCTCCCACCCCACACCCGCCCCCGAACCCGCGCCGGAGCCCGAACCGGTCGACCTCGTCGTCGAGCGGACCCCGGAACCCGCGCCCGAGCTCCCGCCGGCCGAACCCGCCGCCCAGGAGCCCCTGCCGGAGCCCGTCCCGCAGGAAGAACGGCCGGAGCCTGCACCCTCGGCACCCACCGTGCCGGTGCCGCCCGCGCTCCTCGCTCACGCCCAGAAGATCGCGGACGCCCACCGGGCCCGGACCGGTACCCCGATCGATGCGGAGACCCTCCGCACCCGGCACGGCATGCCCCCGGCCCTCGCGGACTCCATCGCGCTCCAGCTCGCCTGACCAGGAAGGAGGCAACGCCTATGCGTCCGAACCGCTTCTACGACGTGATCCGTATCGGCCCGGTGCAGGTCGGCACCCACCGCGACGGCCGGGGCCGCACCAAGCACACCGCCGTGTGCACCGCCCCGCGCTGCGACTTCTCCGCCGACTACCACACCCGCGCCTCCGCCGAACTCGCCGCCCGCACCCACCGCTGCCAGCCCCGCTGAATCCGAAGGAGTCCGTCTCGTGGACGTTCCGCTCTGGCTCGCCCTGATCGTCGTCGGCGGCCTCGGCATCAAGCTCATCCGCCCGCCCTGGTGGCTCGTCGCCGTGCTCCTCCTCGGCGGCTACCTCCTCGCCGACAGCCTCTTCGCCCCGCTCATCGACACCACGATCAAGTAGGGAGACCCCGTCATGCTCCGACCGCACGTCCCGGTCAACCCGCTCCCGACCGGCCTCGTCACACCGCTCCAGCCGACCCCCGTTCCGGCCGCCGACGTTGAGCCGACCGCGTCCGTCCCGACCCCGGCGCCGGTTGCCCCGGTCCGCACGTCCATCCAGCTCACCCCGGGCAGTGCGCTCGCCCTCGCCGCCGGCGGCGGTGCGGTGGTCCTGGTCGTCGGCGCCGTCCTGGTCTCCATGCTCCTCGCCGTCGCCGTCACTGGCGTCTCCGTCGCCCTGATCGCCGTCGTGCTGCGGCTGCTCGTCCGCGACCTGCAGAAGGGCCGGTGAGCCTCGTGGACACGTACACCATGGCCGCCGCGGGCTTACCGGCCCTCGGCTGGGCCCTGCACGGCGGGCTGCTCTCGCGCCGTCTGGCCACCGCCCGCCGCGACCCGCTGACCGGCCTGCACACCCGCGCCGGATGGACCACCCGCGCCGAACACCTCCTGGCCAAGCACCCGAACGCGCTCGTGCTCCTGGTCGACCTGGACGACTTCAAGGCCATCAACGACACCCACGGCCACGCCGCCGGCGACGCGGTCCTGACCGCCACCGCCCAGCGGCTCACCGCCTGGTGCGGACGGCACGGGATCGCCGCCCGCCTCGGCGGGGATGAGTTCGCCGCCATCGTCCCCGACCTCGGCGCCGTCAACCTCTTCGACCTCTGGACCGCCCTGGACACCCCGGTCACCCACAACGGGCACGTTCTGCCAGTCTCCGCCTCGGTCGGCTGCTGCCTCCGCGACCGGCTGCCCGTGCCGTCGCTCACCGACGCTCTGTCGGCCGCCGACGTGGCGATGTACGCGGCCAAGGGCCACGGCAGGCGCAACACACACTGAGCGGCCCCCGGAGCGGCCTCGGTCGCCAAACTTCCGCCGCCCCGGGCGCCTTCAACACCCTCCAGATCCACCGGACCCGAAAGGGAGTACTCATCATGTCCCAGACCACCCCGGCCCCGCGCGTCTGCTCCCACTGCGACGGCTTCCCCGTCGTCCACATCACCACCGGCACCCTCATCCCCGACGGACAGCGCCGCACTCTGGCCGCCGCCTGCCCCGCCTGCCAGGGCACCGGCACCCGCATCGCCCCGGCCTCCCTGGTCCGCGCGGGGAAGTGACCCGTTGACCGACACCGCCACCGCGGCGGGCCTGGACCCGGCCACCCTGAGCGACCTGCTCCGGCTGGCCGGGTCCCCCGGCTTCGACCGCCTCACCGAGCAACTGCGCCGCACCGGCGGCTGCACCGCCCCCATCCGCCTCACCGGCGGAACCAAAACCCTCGACCCCGCCACCAAGACCGTGCTCCACGCCTACAACACCGATGCCGAACCCGGCGGCGTCCTGCGGGTGGCGTGCGGCAACCGGCGGGCCTCCCGCTGCCCGGCCTGCGCCTGGACCTACGCGGGCGACACCTACCACCTCATCCGTGCCGGACTCACCGGCGCCCCCGACAAGGGCACCCCGGAGACGATCCGGGACCACCCCCGGGTCTTCGCCACCCTGACCGCCCCGTCCTTCGGCCCGGTCCACAACCGGCCCGGGAATCGGCCCTGCCGCTGCGGCACCCGGCACGCCGAGGACGCCCCGGAGCTGGGCACCCCGCTCGACCCGTCCGCGTACGACTACGCGGGCGCGGTGCTGTGGAACAACCACGCCTCCGAGCTGTGGCGCTACTTCACGATCTACCTGCGCCGCGAGATCGCCGCCCGCGCCGGCCTCACCCAGAAAGCCGCCCGCGAACAGTCCCGCGTCTCCTTCGGCAAGGTCGCCGAGTACCAAAAGCGCGGCGCCGTCCACTTCCACGCCGTCATCCGCTTCGACGGCCCCGGCGGACCGGCTACCCCGCCCCCGGCCTGGGCCACCCTCGACCTGCTCACCGACGCCATCCGCGCCGCCGCCGCCCGCGTCCGCGTCGTCGTCCCCGCCGCACCCGCGCACGGCGTCGGCCAGGACCTCACCCTCACCTGGGGCACCCAGCTCGACGTCCAGCCCATCGGCGCCTTCGGCCACGGCGAGGAACTCACCGAGCAGGCCGTCGCCGCCTACGTCGCCAAGTACGCCACCAAGGCCGCCGAGACCACCGGCACCGTCGACCGCCCGGTCGGCAACAAGGAGGCCCTGATCCTCCTCGACGTCCCCGACCACCCCCGCCGCCTCATCGAAGCCTGCCTGGACCTCGACCCGGCCTACCCCGACCGACGCCTTCGGGCCTGGGCCCACATGCTCGGCTTCCGCGGCCACTTCTCCACCAAATCCCGCGCCTACTCCACCACCCTCGGCGCCCTGCGCCAGGTCCGCGCCGACTACCGCGCCGCCCAGCAACGCGCCACCCTCGGCCTGCCCGACCCCGACGAAAACCCGGAGTCCACCCTCCTCGTCGTCGCCCACTGGGCCTACGCCGGCCACGGCGCCACGCCCGGCGAGTCCTGGCTCGCCGCCAACATCCGCCGCGACCTCCAGCACAACCGCGAACACGCCCGAGAGATCCGAACCGAACTCGAAGCTCAGGGGGATGAGCTGCTGTGAAGGACGAGTTGATGACCGTGCCGCAGATCCTTGCCGAGCTGGGTGGGGTGTCGCGGCGGACCTTCTACCGGTGGCGCGAACTGGGGCAGGGACCGAACGCCTTCAAGCTGCCGAACGGTGAGCTCCGGGTGTGGCGCTCGGACTTCTCCGCCTGGCTCCGGGAGCTGGAAGGGGCCGCCGCGTGAAGTCGCTCGACGTCAAGATCTGGGGTGTTCGTAAGCGGAACACCAAGAAGCCGTCTTATGACGTGCGCTGGGCTGTCGCCGGCCGGGTCTTCTCCGATTCGTTCCGGACGAAGGCACTCGCCGACAACTACCGCTCCAAGCTGATGCGGGCGGCTCGTGATGGCGAGGAATTCGATACCGAATCCGGCCTTCCGGGCTCCATGGAGGAGAAGAAGTCTGCTCTGACCTGGTACGCCTTCGCATTGAAATATCTGGCGATGAAGTGGCCGCATGCGGCGCCGAACACGCGCGACGGGATCAACGAATCTCTGACCTCGGTCACGACGGCCCTCCTCGATGATCGTCCGGGGCGCCCGTCCGATGAGCTGCTCCGTAGGGCGCTGAGGAACTGGGCATTCGTCCTTCCAGGGCCCGACGACCGCGAACTGCCGACCGAGATCGGCAATGCGCTGCACTGGGTGGCGAAGGCTTCTCGCCCGCTCTCCGACCTTGCCGACCCGGTGATCGGGCGTGCGGTCCTCGACTCGCTCAAGCTCAAGCTGGACGGCACGGCGGCTGCTGCCGAGACGGTACGCCGAAAGCGCCGGACCCTCGTCAATGCTGTGCACTACGCCGTCGACCTGGGGGAGTTTCCCGAGAACCCGCTCGCTGCGGTTCGCTGGCAAAAGCCCAAGGTGTCCAGCGAGGTGGACCCGAGGGTCGTCGCCAACCCTGAGCAGGCTCGGTCCCTCCTCCACGCCGTCTCGTACGTCGGCGGCTACCGACGCGCCCGGGGGCGGCGCCTGGTCGGCCTGTTCGCCGGCATGTACTTCGGAGGGTTCCGGCCCGCCGAAGCCGTGGGCCTGGCAGAGCCGGATCTCTTACTGCCTGAATCCGGGTGGGGATCCGCGCTGCTTCACCGGACTCGCCCGAGTGTCGGGAAGCAGTGGACCGACACGGGGGAGAGCCATGACGACCGCGGCCTGAAGAACCGCCCGACCGAGGACGTCCGCCGGGTGCCCATCCCGCCCCAGCTCGTGGCTGTCTTCCGGGAGCACATCGAGACGTTCGGGACGGCCGAGGACGGGCGCCTGTTCTTCAGCGAGAACGGGGGAGTGGTCTCCTCCTCGACGTACTACCGGGCGTGGCAGGAAGCGAGGGAGCTTGCGCTCCCACCGGCCGTGGTCGCCTCACCACTCGCCCGGCGACCGTACGACCTCCGGCACTCCGCGCTCTCCACGTGGCTCAATGCGGGCGTGGACGCCACCGAGGTCGCCGAGCGCGCCGGCAACAGTGTGGAGGTGTTGTTGAGCCGGTACGCGAAGTGCCTCGACGGCCGTCAGGAGGTGGCGAATCGGAGGATCGAAGACCTGCTGCGGGAGTACGAGTGATCGAGCGAGGGGGACTGTCAGTGCGTTCGCCTACGCTGCGCTTCCGTTTGGACAGTTCGAATGGGGAGGGGACAGGGGTGGGCGGTAACGCGTGGACGCAGACGGGCCCGTATCAGCCTGATCTGGTGGCTGCATTCCGGCAGGCCCAGGAAGAGAGCCTGGCAGAGGACGACCACGGCTTCGAAGGACGAACCGTCGAGGAGCTGTGGCGCGATCCGGCATGGCACGAGTACATCTTCACGGGTGGTACGTGCACGGTGCTGGACTTCCCCGACATGATCGATGCCGCGGATCGGAGTGATGGGCCGTTCATGCGGCCGCTGACCGACAGCGAAGTGCGTGCCTGGTCCCCGGACGGCCGACCTACCTATGAGGACTGGGACGAGGCTCTCGACACAGGGCGGTTGGAGTTCCCTGACCGTGCCCAGGGGAACTGCACGGTGCTCTATCGCGACGGCCGGCCGTCCCTGATCGGCTACTGGGGAGTGACCGCCGACTAGTCGGACCACATCGCTTCAATGTAAGGCCCTGGGACCCGTCCCGGGGCCTTCGTCGTTTCCGTGCTCCCACCTGCGCCGATGCCCCGAGAATCTGTCCACGAATAGTCCGCGGACCCCGACATACGGCCGCTCACCCCGGCACACGCCTGCACACGCAACAAGACCCCGCGTCCAGCGTTTCCGCTGATCACGGGGTCTCTTGGCACTTCCTGCGAAGTGCCCCCGGCAGGATTCGAACCTGCGCACACGGCTCCGGAGGCCGTTGCTCTATCCCCTGAGCTACGGGGGCGTCCGCCGTGTTTCTCGGCGACGGGTAGAACCCTACCAGCTCTTCGGGCGTGCCTGTGAACAGGTATTTCCGGGGCGTCACCGGGGGGTCCGTCCCCCGCACGGGTCAGAAGTGGGTAAAACCCGGACGCAGCCGTGGGGGGCGGCCTACTCTCGTTCGTGTGTCAGGCGTGTCCGGTCGGGTGCTCGTTGTCGATGACAACAAGGTGATCCGCCAGTTGATCAGGGTCAATCTCGAACTCGAGGGGTTCGAGGTCGTGACCGCGGCCGATGGTGCCGAGTGTCTGGATGTCGTGCATCAGGTCTGTCCTGATGTCGTCACCCTGGACGTCGTCATGCCCCGCCTGGGCGGGATCAAGACGGCCGAGCGGCTGCGGGCCGACCCGCGGACCAGCCATCTGCCGGTGGCGATCATCAGCGCCTGCGGCGAGCACGAGGTCGGTGGGGTCGCCTCCGGGGTCGACGCCTTTCTCGCCAAGCCCTTCGAGCCCTCGGAGCTCGTGCGCGTGGTGCGGCAGTTGATGCACCGCGAGCGGCGGGAGCGTCCCGAGGCGGCCGGCCCCGACGGGGGAGAGGAACCTGCCGCAGTCGAGGGACTGCAGGAGCAGGACGCCTGGCGTGCCGGGAGCACGCGCGGAGCGATCTGAGCCCGGCGGTTCCGGGAGCGTGTGAAGAGATCCGAGCCCGGCGGTTCCGGGAGCGCGCGGGGCCGTCCGAGACCAGAGGTTCCGTGAGTGCGCGGAGCCGTCCGAGACCAGAGGTTCCGTGAGTGCGCGGAGCCATCCGAGACCAGAGGTTCCGTGAGTGCGCGGGGCCGTCCGAGTCCGGCGGTTCCCGATGTGTGCGGTCGTGGTCCCGCATGGCGAAACCGGTTCGCGTTCCGACCCCCCTCCTCCCCTAGGCTGGTCCCGTGACCCCCGCGGACCTCTCCCTCACCGTGCAGCACGCCGTGCGCCGTGCGGTCGACGACGGTGCGCTGCGGGTCGACGTCCCCCCGCGCGTGAAGGTGGAGCGGGCCCGGCCCGGTGGGACCGGGGAGTACGCCAGCAGCGTCGCGCTCAGTCTCGCCCGGCCCGCGGGGCGCGCCCCTCTCGACGTCGCGGAAATCCTCCGGGAGCGGCTCCGCGAGAGCCCCGGGATCCTCGCCGTCGACATCACCGGGCCCGGGTTCCTGAACTTCACCCTCCGCGCCGATGCCGGCGGTGATCTCGTACGGGCGATCCGGGACGCCGGGTTCGCGTACGGGCACGGCACCGCCCTCGCCGGGACCGTCGTGCGGTTCGCCGAGGCGCCCGGGGGGCGCGCCTCGGTCGTGACCGAGGTCGTCCTGCGGCTGCTCCGGAGCCAGGGGGCCGACGCCTCCTTCGGCGGGGACGAGCGGATCCCCGTGCGGGGCGGGGAGTACCGGCCCGATCTCCTCGGCGTCGATGCGGGGCGATGGGCCCTGCTGCGGGCCGCGAACCACGACCGGGTCCTCGACGGGGCCCCCCTCCTCGTCCAGCACGAGCGCAACCCCCTCTTCCGCGTGCGGTACGCCCACGCCCGGGTCCGGCGGCTGCTCGTCAACGCGCTGCAGCTCGGCTTCACGCCTTCGTACGACACCGACGTCCACGCACCCGAGCTCCTCGGCGTCCTGGGCGACCACCCCGTCGTCCTCCTCGCCGCCGCCCGCCACCGCGCCCCCGACCGGGTCGCCCGGCACCTGGAAGCCACCGCCGACGCGCTGCTCGCGTTCCAGCACACCGTGCTGCCGCTCGGCGACGAGAAACCCTCGGCCGCCCACCGCTCCCGGCTCGCGCTCGCCGAAGCCGCCGGGACGGTGCTCGCCGGTGGCCTGTCCCTGCTCGGCATCAGCGCACCCGACCAGATCTGAAAGAGCCAGTCGTCATGAGCCGTTCCGCCCACCCCGCCGGGCCCCGTCACGCCGATGTCCTGCCCGAGGGGCACTACTCCGCGCCGCCCACCGACCTCAACCACCTCGATCCCAAGGTCTGGGCCCGGACCGTGGGCCGGGACGAGCGCGGGGTCGCCACCGTCGGCGGCATCGCGGTCGACGCCCTCGCCGAGGAGTTCGGCACGCCCGCCTACTTCCTCGACGAGGCCGACTTCCGCGCCCGCTGCCGCGCCTGGGCCGACGCCTTCGGCAAGGACGCCGACGTGTTCTACGCCGGCAAGGCCTTCCTCTCCCGTGCCGTCGTGCGGTGGCTGAAGGAAGAAGGACTCAATCTCGACGTGTGTTCCGGGGGCGAGCTCTCCACCGCTCTCTCCGCCGGGATGCCCGCCGAGCGGATCGCCTTCCACGGGAACAACAAGAGCGAGGACGAGATCCGCCGGGCCGTCGAGGCCGGGGTCGGGCGGATCGTGCTCGACTCCTTCCAGGAGATCGTGCGGGTCGCCCACGTCGCGCAGGAGCTGGGGAAGCGGCAGCGGGTGCAGATCCGCGTCACCGTCGGCGTCGAGGCGCACACGCACGAGTTCATCGCCACCGCCCACGAGGACCAGAAGTTCGGCATCGCGCTGGCCGGCGGGCAGGCCGCCGAGGCCGTGCGGCGGGCCCTCAAGCTCGACGGTCTCGAGCTCATCGGGATCCACTCCCACATCGGGTCGCAGATCTTCGACATGGCCGGTTTCGAGGTGTCCGCTCGGCGCGTCGTCCAGCTGCTCGCCGAGGTGCGGGACGAGCACGGCGTGGAGCTGCCGGAGATCGACCTCGGGGGCGGTCTCGGCATCGCGTACACGTCCGAGGACGACCCGCGCGAGCCGCACGAGATCGCCAAGGCGCTGAGCGAGATCGTGACGCGGGAGTGCGAGGCCGCCGGGCTGCGGACCCCTCGTATCTCCGTGGAGCCGGGGCGGGCCATCGTCGGCCCCACCGCCTTCACGCTCTACCGGGTCGGCACCGTCAAGCCGCTCGAAGGGCTGCGGACGTACGTGAGCGTCGACGGCGGCATGTCGGACAACATCCGCACCGCGCTCTACGACGCCGAGTACAGCGTGAGCCTCGTCTCGCGGACCAGTGAGGCCGAGCCGATGCTCTCCCGCGTCGTCGGCAAGCACTGCGAGAGCGGCGACATCGTCGTACGGGACGCCTTCCTGCCCTCGGACCTGGCGCCCGGCGACCTCATCGCCGTGCCGGCCACCGGGGCGTACTGCCGCTCCATGGCCAGCAACTACAACCACGCGCTGCGGCCGCCCGTCGTCGCCGTCCGCGACGGCGCGGCGCGGGTCATCGTCAGGCGCGAGACGGAGGAAGATCTCCTGCGTCTCGACGTCGGCTGATGAAATAGTCGAGTGACGAAATAGATGTCTCAGGATCCGGACGAGGGGCTGAATCCCCCGTCCGGTGAGTGAGACTGGTTCCACCGTAGAAATACGACGACGAAGTAGTACGAGAAACGAGGTCGGATGATGCGTACGCGTCCGCTGAAGGTGGCGCTGCTGGGCTGTGGAGTCGTCGGCTCAGAGGTGGCGCGCATCATGACGACGCACGCCGACGACCTCGCCGCGCGCATCGGCGCACCGGTCGAGCTCGCCGGTGTGGCCGTCCGCCGGCCCGACAAGGTCCGCGGGGGAGTCCCCGCGGAGCTGATCACCACCGACGCGACCGCCCTGGTCAAACGCGGGGACATCGACGTCGTCGTCGAGGTCATCGGCGGGATCGAGCCGGCCCGCACCCTCATCACCACCGCCTTCGAGCACGGCGCCTCCGTCGTCTCGGCCAACAAGGCGCTGCTGGCCCAGGACGGCGCGAGCCTGTACGCCGCCGCCGAGCAGCACGGGCAGGACCTGTACTACGAGGCCGCCGTCGCCGGCGCCATCCCGCTCATCCGGCCGCTGCGCGAGTCCCTCGCCGGCGACAAGATCAACCGGGTGATGGGCAT
This sequence comes from Streptomyces sp. NPDC004266, assembly GCF_042874095.1. NCBI lineage: Bacteria > Bacillati > Actinomycetota > Actinomycetes > Kitasatosporales > Streptomycetaceae > Streptomyces > Streptomyces sp. NPDC004266. The sequence continues at coordinate 24,689 of NZ_JBIAMM010000004.1, read as the reverse complement.
CGTCAACGGCACCACCAACTTCATCCTCGACAAGATGGACACCTCGGGCGCCGGGTACTCCGAGGCGCTCGACGAGGCCACCGCCCTCGGGTACGCCGAGGCCGACCCGACCGCCGACGTCGAGGGCTTCGACGCCGCCGCCAAGGCCGCCATCCTCGCCGGGATCGCCTTCCACACGCGCGTGCGCCTCGACGACGTCTACCGCGAGGGCATGACCGAGGTCACCGCCGCGGACTTCGCCTCCGCCAAGGAGATGGGCTGCACCATCAAGCTGCTCGCGATCTGCGAGCGGGCCGCCGACGGCGGGTCCGTCACCGCGCGCGTGCACCCCGCGATGATCCCGCTCAGCCACCCGCTCGCCTCCGTCCGCGAGGCGTACAACGCGGTCTTCGTCGAGGCGGAGGCCGCCGGGCAGCTCATGTTCTACGGCCCCGGGGCGGGCGGCTCGCCGACCGCCTCGGCCGTGCTCGGCGACGTCGTCGCCGTCTGCCGCAACCGTCTCAACGAGGCGACGGGCCCCGGCGAGTCCGCGTACACCCAGCTGCCCGTGAGCTCCATGGGCGAGGTCGTCACGCGGTACCACATCAGCCTCGACGTGGCCGACAAGCCGGGCGTCCTCGCCCAGGTCGCGACGGTCTTCGCCGAGCACGGCGTATCCATCGATACGGTGCGCCAGCAGGGCAAGGACGGCGAGGCCTCCCTCGTCGTCGTCACCCACCGCGCGCCCGACGCCGCCCTCTCCGGGACCGTCGAGGCGCTGCGCAAGCTCGACACCGTGCGCGGTGTCGCCAGCATCATGCGTGTTGAAGGGGAGTAAGGACCCATGACCCACAAGGGCACCCACCAGTGGCGCGGCATCATCGAGGAGTACCGGGACCGCCTTCCGGTCACGGACACGACGCCGGTCGTCACGCTCCGTGAGGGCGGCACGCCGCTCGTCCCCGCTCAGGTCCTCTCCGAGCGCACGGGCTGCGAGGTGCACCTCAAGGTGGAGGGCGCCAACCCCACCGGCTCCTTCAAGGACCGGGGCATGACCATGGCTATCACCCGGGCCAAGGAGGAGGGCGCCAAGGCGGTCATCTGCGCCTCCACCGGCAACACCTCCGCCTCGGCGGCGGCCTACGCGGTCCGCGCCGGCATGGTCTCGGCCGTCCTCGTGCCGCAGGGCAAGATCGCGCTCGGCAAAATGGGCCAGGCCCTCGTGCACGGCGCGAAGATCCTCCAGGTCGACGGCAACTTCGACGACTGCCTGACCCTGGCCCGCAGCCTCTCCGAGAACTACCCGGTGGCGCTGGTCAATTCGGTCAACCCGGTCCGCATCGAGGGTCAGAAGACCGCCGCGTTCGAGATCGTGGACATGCTGGGCGACGCCCCCGACATCCACGTCCTGCCGGTCGGCAACGCGGGCAACATCACGGCGTACTGGAAGGGGTACCGCGAGTACGCCGAGGACGGTCTCGCCACCCACCGCCCGCGCATGTGGGGCTTCCAGGCCTCCGGCTCCGCCCCGCTGGTGCGCGGCGAGGTCGTCAAGGACCCGTCGACGATCGCCACCGCGATCCGCATCGGCAACCCGGCCTCGTGGGACTACGCGATCGCCGCGCGCGACGAGTCGGGCGGCTTCATCGACGAGGTGACGGACCGTGAGATCCTGCAGGCCTACCGCCTGTTGGCCGCCCAGGAGGGCGTCTTCGTCGAGCCCGCCTCGGCCGCCTCGGTCGCCGGTCTGCTGAAGGCCGCCGCGCAGGGCAAGGTCGACCCCGGCCAGAGGATCGTCTGCACGGTCACCGGCAACGGCCTCAAGGACCCCGACTGGGCCGTCGCCGGCGCGCCGCAGCCGGTCACCGTCCCGGTCGACGCCGCCGCCGCCGCCGAGCGCCTCGGCCTGGCCTGAAAACGGCCAGGGCCCACCGGTTCCTGATCGGGTGAAACCCGATCAGGAACCTACATAGAGGCACAGGATGGCTCGCGACACGCATCGTGCGCCTCCTGTGCGCCCTATGTCGCCACAGAACCTTCCTTCGATAGGCTGTACCGAACCCGCCCCGACGCATATGCGCGGTGTCGTTGCCGTTGTCGCCCCCGCGGCCGAAACGGCCCCCGGGTCCCCGAGTACTTCTCTTGAATACCCGTTGTCTGAAACACCGTTTTCGCGATCAAGGAGAGTCAACGAGCGATGGCCGGTCCAGCGTTCCGCGCCGCCGCCGTACGGGTGCGCGTCCCCGCCACCAGCGCCAACCTCGGCCCGGGCTTCGACGCCTTCGGCCTGTCGCTGGGGCTCTACGACGACGTCGTCGTCCGGGTCGCCGACTCCGGGCTGCACGTCGACATCGCCGGCGAGGGCGCCGAGACGCTCCCGCGCGACGAGAGCCACCTGCTCGTACGCTCCCTGCGCACGGCCTTCGACCTGCTCGGCGGACAGCCGCGCGGCCTCGAGGTCGTCTGCGCCAACCGCATCCCGCACGGCCGCGGCCTCGGCTCCTCCTCCGCCGCCATCTGCGCCGGCATCGTCGCCGCCCGCGCCGTGACCATAGGCGGGGACGCCAGGCTCGACGAGGCCGCCCTCCTGGAGCTGGCCACCGAGATCGAGGGCCACCCCGACAACGTCGCCGCCTGTCTGCTCGGCGGATTCACGCTCGCCTGGACCGAGGCCGGTGCCGCGCGGGCGATCAGGATGGATCCTTCGGATTCCATCGTTCCGGTGGTTTTCGTCCCCGGAAAGCCCGTACTGACCGAGACCGCCCGCGGACTCCTGCCGCGCACCGTCCCGCACGTGGACGCCGCCGCGAACGCCGGGCGCGCCGCCCTCCTCGTCGAGGCCCTGACCCGCCGCCCCGAGCTGCTGCTCGCGGCCACCGAGGACCGGCTGCACCAGGAGTACCGGGCTCCCGCGATGCCGGAGAGCATCGCCCTCGTGAACCGGCTGCGCGCGGACGGCGTCCCCGCGGTCATCTCCGGCGCGGGCCCCACGGTCCTCGCGCTGGCCGAACACGGGACGGCCGACAAGGTCGCCCGCCTCGCGGGCGAGGGCTGGGCCGCGAACCGGCTCGACCTCGACGCGTCCGGAGCGAGTGTCCTGCCGCTGGCGCCCTAGGCGCGAGGCGGCCGGGGCGCCGGGCAGCGCCTCGGACAGGAGATTGCCGGTGAGGGAGAGGGGGAATGTTTGTTGGAGCCGGTAGTGTTAACCTCAAGTCTGCACCCGACCTCTTTGTGGAGCGGTGCGGAGTGTCCCCATCAGGGACCACCCTTCTTCCGGGAGCCTCCCCAACTGCCTGAGCAGCCTGCCTGAGCAGTTTCGAGCACGCTCCGGAACCGGCACGACACCCCTCGCTCTTCTGCATGAGGGCCGAGCAGGGGGCGCTCGGGCCGGACCCACAGCACGTTTCCTCTCTCCGCCGTACCCGGCGGGACCACCGCCCCGGACACGGTCCACGAACCAGGACCCTGCCGGACAGCACAACCGGTCGCCGAGCCAGATGGCCGACGTCCGCTCCAGGGAAGGACCCTTCGTGAGCGACACCACCGATCTGATGGGCGTGACTGCCGACAACAGTGTCGACACCGCCGCGCCCGCCGCAGGTGCCACCGGCACCGCACGGCGCCGCCGCTCCGGCACCGGCCTCGAGGGCATGGTCCTGGCCGAGCTGCAGCAGGTCGCGTCCGGCCTCGGCATCAGGGGCACCGCGCGGATGCGCAAGAGCCAGCTGATCGAGGTCATCAAGGAGGCGCAGGCGGGAGGCTCCGCCGCCCCGGCCAAGGCCGCCGACGCCGCCGAGGCCAAGCCGAAGCGCCGCGCCACCTCCAAGGCCCGCACGGGCGAGGCCGCCGAGGCCGCCGCTCCCAAGGCGGAGAAGGCCGAGAAGGCCGTCGCCCAGCAGCAGATCGACATCCCGGGCCAGCCGGCCGCCGACGACGCCCCGGCCGGTGAGCGCCGTCGTCGCCGCGCCACCGCCCCCGCCGGTTCCCCGGAGGGCGAGACCAAGGCCGAGGCCGTCCAGGTCGTCAAGACCGAGGCCCGCACCGAGACCCGCGAGGTCAAGGCCGAGCCGCAGGCCGACGCCAAGGCCGAGGCCGTCGTCGACGGCGTCGAGGGCCGTGGCCGTCGTGACCGCGGCGAGCGCGGGGAGCGCGGCGACCGCCGTGACCGCCGTGACCGTCAGCGGGACCGCAAGGGCGACGAGCAGCAGGGCGGTGGCCAGGGCGGCCAGCGCCAGCGCCAGGGTGGTCAGGGCCAGGGCGGCCAGGGCCAGCAGGGTGGCCAGCAGGCCGGCCCGCAGGACGACTACGACGACGAGGCGGGCGGCCGTCGCGGGCGTCGCGGTCGCTACCGCGACCGCCGTGGCCGTCGTGGCCGTGACGACTTCCAGGCCGGCGAGCCGCAGGTCGCCGACGACGACGTCCTGATCCCCGTCGCGGGCATCCTGGACATCCTCGACAACTACGCGTTCATCCGGACCTCCGGCTACCTGCCCGGCCCGAACGACGTGTACGTCTCCCTCGCCCAGGTCCGCAAGAACGGCCTGCGCAAGGGTGACCACGTCACCGGCGCCGTGCGTCAGCCGAAGGAGGGCGAGCGCCGCGAGAAGTTCAACGCGCTGGTCCGCCTGGACTCCGCGAACGGCATGGCCGCCGACTCCGGCCGTGGCCGCCCGGAGTTCAACAAGCTGACCCCGCTCTACCCGCAGGACCGGCTCCGTCTGGAGACCGACCCGGGCGTGCTGACCACGCGGATCATCGACCTCGTGTCGCCGATCGGCAAGGGCCAGCGCGGTCTGATCGTGGCCCCGCCGAAGACCGGCAAGACCATGATCATGCAGGCGATCGCCAACGCGATCACGCACAACAACCCCGAGTGCCACCTGATGGTCGTCCTGGTCGACGAGCGTCCGGAAGAGGTCACCGACATGCAGCGGTCGGTCAAGGGCGAGGTCATCTCCTCGACCTTCGACCGTCCGGCCGAGGACCACACCACCGTCGCCGAGCTGGCCATCGAGCGCGCCAAGCGCCTCGTGGAGCTGGGTCACGACGTGGTCGTCCTGCTCGACTCCATCACCCGCCTGGGCCGCGCGTACAACCTCGCGGCGCCCGCCTCCGGCCGCATCCTGTCCGGTGGTGTCGACTCGACCGCGCTCTACCCGCCGAAGCGCTTCTTCGGTGCCGCGCGCAACATCGAGGACGGCGGCTCGCTGACCATCCTGGCCACCGCGCTGGTCGACACCGGCTCGCGCATGGACGAGGTGATCTTCGAGGAGTTCAAGGGCACCGGCAACATGGAGCTCAAGCTCGACCGGAAGCTCGCCGACAAGCGCATCTTCCCGGCCGTCGACGTCGACGCCTCGGGCACGCGCAAGGAGGAGATCCTGCTCGGCAGCGACGAGCTCGCCATCACCTGGAAGCTGCGTCGCGTGCTCCACGCGCTCGACCAGCAGCAGGCGATCGAGCTGCTGCTCGACAAGCTCAAGCAGACGAAGTCGAACGGCGAGTTCCTGCTCCAGATCCAGAAGACGACGCCGGGCGGCAACAACGACTGACGCGAGAGCTGCGTCACACGACGAGAGCCGGGCCCCGATCCCGTAACCCCGTCGTGACCTGCGTGAACCACTGCGCCCACCGTGTCCGCACGGTGGGCGCAGTGCCGTTTCCGGCCGGAGCCCGCTCAAACCTCACAGGCCCGCGTGCAACCCTTTCGGGTGCTTCGCCGTCACAGAAGGTGAATCCTAGGGCTGAGGGAAGACGATGACCGAGCAGAGCAAGAGCGGGCGCGCGCGGGGCGCGGGCAGCGGCCGGCGTCGCAAACAGCCCGCCCGACGGCGCAAGGCACCGATCCTGATATCGGGGGCCGCGGCGGTCCTCGTCCTCGGCGGCGCCGGACTCGGCTACGTGTACCTCAAGCTCGACGGCAACCTCCAGGGCGTCGACATCAACGCCCAGCTCGGCACCGAGCGCCCCCACGACGTCGACAACGGCTCCCTCGACGTCCTCGTCCTCGGCTCCGACTCCCGCTCCGGCGACAACGGCGAGTACGGCAAGGACGAGGGCGGCGCCCGCTCCGACACCGCGATGGTCGTGCACGTCTACGAGGGTCACAAGAAGGCGAGCGTCGTCTCCATACCCCGCGACACCCTCGTCACCCGGCCCTCCTGCGCCGACGGACAGGGGACCACCGTCCCCGGCGAGCGGCGGGCCATGTTCAACACCGCGTACGAGGTCGGCGGCCCCGCCTGCGCCGTCAAGACCGTCGAGTCGATGTCCGGCATCCGCATGGACCACTACATCGAGGTCGACTTCACCGGCTTCAAGAAGCTCATCGACGAGCTCGGCGGCGTCGAGATCACCACCACGCAGGCCATCAAGGACTCCAAGAGCCACCTCGACCTCGCCCCGGGCACGCACACCCTCGACGGCGAGCAGTCCCTCGGCCTCGTCCGCACCCGCAAGAGCGTCGGCGACGGCAGCGACCTCGGCCGCATCCAGCTCCAGCAGGCCTTCATGAAGGCCTTCATCGGCCGGGTCAGGAGCGTCGGCGTCCTCACCAACCCGGCCAAGCTGTACGGCCTCGCCGACGCCGCCACCAAGGCCATCACGCCCGACTCCGAACTCGACTCGGTCCAGAAGCTGATGGGCTTCGCCAAGGGACTCTCCGGCATCGGCGCGGGAAACGTCCACATGGTCACCCTGCCCGTCGAGTACGACCCCCGGGACCCCAACCGCGTCGTCCCCCTCGAAGCGCAGTCCCGGCAGGTCTGGAAGGCGCTGGAGAAGGACCTGCCGATCCCCGCGTCGGCCACGAAGGACACCGCCACCGGCAAGGCCGACGGCCTCGTGAAGTAGCCCGGGACGAGCCCGGGAAGAGCCCGGGAATACCTGTGGACCGACCCCCGTTTTGGGAGATGCGGCCGGTCCTGGCAGACTGGTACGTCGGCCCCGGTTCACGCTGTCCGCAACCCGCGGCGGCGACCCGGCGCCCTCCCGAAACTAGGAGACACCTTGAAGCGCGAGATCCACCCCGAGTACGTCGAGACCCAGGTCAGCTGCACCTGCGGCGCGTCGTTCACCACCCGCAGCACCCTCACCGAGGGCACCATCCGTGCCGAGGTCTGCTCCGAGTGCCACCCGTTCTACACGGGCAAGCAGAAGATCCTCGACACCGGCGGCCGCGTGGCCCGCTTCGAGGCCCGCTTCGGCAAGGCCGGCTCCGCCAAGTAGCGAGCCCCTGCGCCGGTCCTCGGCCGCCCCGTGCGGGTGGCCGGGACCGGCGCTTTGCCGTCCCGTAGCAACTGACGAAAACCCCAGGAGCCCCCGATGTTCGAGGCGGTCGAGGAACTGGTCGGCGAGCACGCCGACCTCGAGACGAAGCTCGCGGACCCGTCGGTCCATGCCGACCAGGCGAACGCGCGCAAGCTCAACAAGCGCTACGCCGAGCTGACCCCGATCGTCGCCACCTACCGCTCCTGGAAGCAGACCGGTGACGACATCGAGACCGCCCGCGAGCTGGCACACGACGACCCGGACTTCGCGGCCGAGGTCAAGCAGCTGGAGAAGGACCGGGAGGAGCTCACCGACAAGCTCCGCCTGCTCCTCGTCCCGCGCGACCCGAGCGACGACAAGGACGTCATCCTGGAGATCAAGGCGGGTGCGGGCGGCGACGAGTCCGCGCTCTTCGCCGGCGACCTCCTCCGGATGTACCTGCGGTACGCCGAGCGCGTCGGCTGGAAGACCGAGATCATCGACGCCACCGAGTCCGAGCTCGGCGGCTACAAGGACGTCCAGGTCGCCGTGAAGACCAAGGGCGGCAACGGCGCCACCGAGCCCGGCCAGGGCGTCTGGGCGCGGCTCAAGTACGAGGGCGGGGTGCACCGCGTCCAGCGCGTGCCCGCCACCGAGTCCGCCGGCCGCATCCACACCTCCGCCGCCGGCGTGCTCGTCACGCCCGAGGCCGAGGAGGTCGACGTCGAGATCCACGCCAACGACCTGCGCATCGACGTCTACCGCTCGTCCGGCCCCGGCGGCCAGTCGGTCAACACCACCGACTCCGCGGTCCGCATCACCCACCTGCCGACCGGCATCGTCGCCTCCTGCCAGAACGAGAAGAGCCAGCTCCAGAACAAGGAGCAGGCCATGCGCATCCTGCGCTCCCGGCTCCTCGCCGCCGCCCAGGAGAAGGCCGAGGCCGAGGCCGCCGACGCCCGCCGCAGCCAGGTCCGCACCGTCGACCGCTCCGAGAAGATCCGCACGTACAACTTCCCGGAGAACCGGATCTCCGACCACCGCGTCGGCTTCAAGGCGTACAACCTGGACCAGGTGCTCGACGGCGACCTGGACGCCATGATCCAGGCCTGCGTCGACGCCGACTCGGCGGCGAAGCTCGCCGCAGCGTAAGGCCCCCCTCAAGCCAGCCCCACCCCCGCACCACGGAGGACCAGCGTGAACCTGCTGCTTGCCGAGGTGGCCCAGGCCACCCAGCGGCTGGCCGACGCCGGCGTTCCCTCACCGCGTTTCGACGCCGAGGAGCTCGCCGCGTTCGTGCACGGCGTCAAGCGGGGGGAGCTGCACAACGTCAAGGACGCGGACTTCGACGCCCGCTACTGGGAGGCCGTCGCCCGCCGCGAGGCGCGCGAGCCGCTCCAGCACATCACCGGGCGGGCGTTCTTCCGCTACCTGGAGCTCCAGGTGGGGCCCGGCGTCTTCGTGCCCCGCCCGGAGACCGAGTCGGTCGTCGGCTGGGCCATAGACGCCGTGCGCGCCATGGACGTCGTCGAGCCGCTCATCGTCGACCTGTGCACCGGCTCCGGGGCCATCGCCCTCGCCATGGCCCAGGAGGTGCCGCGCTCGCGCGTGCACGCCGTCGAGCTCTCCGACGACGCCCTCGTGTGGACCCGCAAGAACGCCCAGGGCTCCCGCGTCACCGTCCACCAGGGCGACGCGCTCAGCGCGCTCCCCGAGCTGGACGGCCAGGTCGACCTGGTCATCTCCAACCCGCCGTACATCCCGCTCACCGAATGGGAGTACGTGGCGCCCGAGGCCCGCGACCACGACCCGGAGATGGCCCTCTTCTCCGGCGAGGACGGCCTCGACACCATCCGCGGCATCGAGCGCACCGCCCACCGGCTCCTGCGCCCCGGCGGCCTCGTCGTCATCGAGCACGCGGACACCCAGGGCGGGCAGGTGCCGTGGATCTTCAACGAGGAGGCGGGCTGGGCCGACGCCGCCGACCACCCGGACCTCAACAACCGGCCGCGGTTCGCGACCGCCCGCAAGGCGATGCCATGAGCAAGCACGACGTGTACGAGGAGGACGGGAACTGATGGCACGGCGATACGACTGCAACGAGGCGACCGACCGCGTGACCGGCCTGCGCGAGGCCGCGTCCGCCGTCCGCCGGGGCGAACTCGTCGTGCTGCCCACCGACACCGTGTACGGGATCGGGGCGGACGCCTTCAGCAGCGAGGCCGTCGGGGACCTGCTGTCCGCCAAGGGCAGCAGCCGCAACATCCCCACGCCCGTGCTCATCGGCTCCCCGAACACCCTCCACGGCCTGGTCACCGACTTCTCGGAGCAGGCCTGGGAGCTCGTCGACGCCTTCTGGCCCGGCGCGCTCACCCTCGTCGCCAAGCACCAGCCGTCCCTCCAGTGGGACCTGGGCGACAGCCGGGGGACCGTCGCCATCCGGATGCCGTTGCACCCCGTCGCGATCGAACTGCTCACCGAGGTCGGCCCGATGGCCGTCACCTCGGCCAACCGCACCGGCCACCCGGCGCCGGAGGACTGCGACGCGGCCCAGCAGATGCTCGGCGACTCCGTCTCCGTCTACCTCGACGGCGGTCCCACGCCCGGAATCGTTCCTTCTTCCATCGTCGACGTCACGGGCAAGGTGCCGGTGCTGCTGCGCGAGGGCGCGCTCTCCCCGGAGGAGCTCCGGAAGGTCGTACCCGACCTCGAGGTGGCCAGTTGACCGCCCCTGAGGGGCGTGGCATAGCGGGGTACGAAGACAGCGAAACCTTCCGCATCCTCCACGTCAGCACCGGCAACGTCTGCCGCTCGCCGATCACCGAGCGGCTGACCCGCCATGCCCTGAGCGACCGCCTCGGCGACCCCCTCGGCGGCGGTCTGATCGTGGAGAGCGCGGGCACCTGGGGCCACGAGGGCGCCCCCATGGAGGCCAACGCGGAACTGGTCCTCGCCGACTTCGGCGCGGACTACAGCGGCTTCGTGGGCCGTGAGCTCCTCGACGAGCACGTCATCCGGGCCGACCTGGTCCTGACCGCGACCCGCGACCACCGGGCGCAGGTCATCTCGATGGGCCATTCGGCGGGTCTGCGCACCTTCACCCTGAAGGAGTTCACCCGGCTGGTCCGCGCGATCGACCCGGCCACGCTCCCGGACCCGCGCGACGAGGGCATGGTGGAACGCGCACGGGCCCTGGTCCGAGCGGCCGCGGCTCTACGCGGGTGGCTCCTGGCCCCGTCGGTGGACGCCGACGAGGTCAACGACCCGTACGGCGCCCCGATCACCTTCTTCCGCTCGATCGGCGACGAGATCAACCAGGCGCTGGACCCGGTGGTCACGGCCCTGACGGGCGTCTCGGCCAAGCGCTGAGGGGCGCGGCCCCGCCCGGCGGTCGGAGGCCGCCGCAGCGTGCCGATGCCCGGGAGGCCCCTCGGGGCCGAGCGGTGCGAGGGGCGCGTCGGAGAAGGGGCTCGACCAGGCGCTGGACCCGGTGGTCACGGCCCTGACGGGCGTCTCGGCCAAGCGCTGAGGGGCGCGGCCCCGCCCGGCGGTCGGAGGCCGCCGCAGCGTGCCGATGCCCGGGAGGCCCCTCGGGGCCGAGCGGTGCGAGGGGCGCGTCGGGAGGAGCCGACAGGCGGGGCGGGGCGGGGCTGCCTACATTGGTGCTGACATCCCTCCACGTCCGGAGTCAGCCATGTCCGTCACCGCGCCGCCCGATGAGGAGCTCGACGTCCTGCGCCGGCAGGACCCCGAGGTCGCCGACGTGCTGCTCGGCGAGGTGCGGCGGCAGGCCGACAGCCTGCAGCTGATCGCGGCCGAGAACTTCACCTCGGCCGCCGTCCTCGCCGCCCTCGGCTCGCCGCTCGCCAACAAGTACGCCGAGGGCTATCCGGGCGCCCGGCACCACGGCGGCTGCGAGTACGCCGACGCGATCGAGCGGATCGCCGTCGAGCGGGCCACCGCGCTCTTCGGAGCGGACCACGCGAACGTGCAGTCCCACTCCGGCTCCTCGGCCGTCCTGGCGGCGTACGCGGCCCTTCTCAGGCCCGGTGACACGGTCCTGGCCATGGGGCTCGGCCACGGCGGGCACCTCACGCACGGTTCGCCCGCGAACTTCTCCGGCCGCTGGTTCGACTTCGTGCCGTACGGCGTCGACGCCGAGACCGGGCTCGTCGACTACGAGCAGGTCGCCGCGCTCGCCCGCCACCACCGTCCGAAGGCGATCGTCTGCGGCTCCATCTCGTACCCCCGCCACCTCGACTACGCGCTCTTCCGCGAGATCGCCGACGAGGTCGGGGCGTACCTGATCGCCGACGCCGCCCATCCCATCGGCCTGGTCGCCGGGGGAGCGGCCCCCAACCCCGTCCCGTACGCCGACGTGGTCTGCGCGACCACCCACAAGGTGCTGCGCGGGCCGCGCGGCGGAATGATCCTGTGCGGCGAGGAGCTCGCGGGCCGGGTCGACCGGGCGGTGTTCCCGTTCACGCAGGGCGGCGCCCAGATGCACACGATCGCGGCCAAGGCGGTGGCCTTCGGCGAGGCGTCCACGCCGGCGTTCACGGCGTACGCCCATCAGGTGGTCGAACATGCCCGGGTCCTCGCGGCCGCGCTCGCCGCCGAGGGCTTCGCGGTGACCACGGGCGGCACCGACACCCACCTCATCACCGCCGACCCGGCGCCCCTCGGCGTCGAGGGCCGCACCGCCCGCGCCCGGCTCGCCGCCGCCGGCATGGTGCTGGACACCTGCGCCCTGCCGTACGGGGAGGGCCGGGGGATCCGGCTCGGCACCGCGGCCGTCACCACGCAGGGGATGGGCGCCCCGGAGATGGCAAGAATTGCCGCACTGTTCACCGTGGCGCTGCGGGATGACGCCGGGGAAACGGCCCGGGTACGCGCGGAGGTACGGGAGCTGACCTCCCGATTTCCCCCGTATGGGCGCTGACGGGAGCCCGAGCGCAACCGTTCGGATGCCCCCGGTGTCTCAAACCACATGGACGGCACGGCTAGGGTGTGGGGCTGAGATGGCCAGCGATTCCTGTGGGGCAGCCCGTGCGTGATTACCTGCTGACGCTCTGTGTCACGGCCGCGGTGACCTATCTGCTCACCGGTCCGGTGCGGAAGTTCGCCATCGCGACCGGGGCGATGCCGGAGATCCGCGCCCGCGACGTGCACCGAGAACCGACTCCGCGGCTCGGTGGCATCGCCATGTTCTTCGGGCTGTGCGCGGGACTGCTCGTCGCCGACCACCTGCAGAACCTGAACAGCGTCTTCGAGCAGTCCAACGAGCCCCGCGCGCTGCTCTCCGGCGCCGCCCTGATCTGGCTGATCGGCGTCCTCGACGACAAGTTCGAGCTGGACGCGCTCATCAAGCTGGGCGCGCAGATGATCTCGGCGGGCGTGATGGTGGCGCAGGGTCTGACGATCCTGTGGCTGCCGATCCCCGGCGTCGGCACGGTCGCCCTCACCCCCTGGCAGGGGACGCTCCTCACGGTCGCCCTGGTGGTCCTCACCATCAACGCCGTGAACTTCGTCGACGGCCTCGACGGTCTCGCCGCCGGCATGGTCTGCATCGCCGCCGCGGCCTTCTTCCTGTACGCCTACCGCCTCTGGTACGGCTACACGATCGAGGCGGCCGCCCCCGCGACCCTCTTCGCCGCCATCCTCATGGGCATGTGCCTGGGCTTCCTGCCGCACAACATGCACTCGGCGCGCATCTTCATGGGCGACTCGGGCTCGATGCTGATCGGCCTGATCCTGGCGGCCTCCGCGATCTCGATCACGGGTCAGGTCGACCCCGACGTGCTGCGGCTCTTCGAGGGCTCGACCCGTGAGGCCACCCACGCCGCCCTGCCGGTCTTCATCCCGCTCGTGCTGCCGCTGACCATCATCGCGATCCCGATGGCGGACCTGGTCCTCGCGATCGTCCGCCGCACCTGGAAGGGGCAGTCGCCGTTCGCGGCCGACCGCGGCCACCTGCACCACCGGCTCCTGGAGATCGGGCACTCGCACAGCCGCGCGGTGCTGATCATGTACTTCTGGTCGGCGCTCATCGCCTTCGGCACGCTGGCCTACTCGGTCCACTCGACCTCGATGTGGATCGTCCTGGGGGTCGTCGCGCTCAGCGCGATCGGTCTGGTGCTGCTCCTGCTGCCGCGCTTCACGCCGCGCGCCCCGCGCTGGGCCCAGTCCGTGGTGCCGCCCCGCTACCGCCGCCGCAAGCCGGCCGCCGTGTCGACGGCGCCCCTCGACTCCGCAGGGTCCGCCGAGTCCGCCGAGGAGGAACGGGAGCCCGTGCCCGCCGGGGTCAACGGAGCGACCGCCATCGGTCACCGTTCGCGCTTCACCGACAGGAGTAAGGCCGGGGCGCGCGGTTGACGAAAGCCCCATCCGGGGTCAATAGCAGACAAGGTGCCCCGCTGTCGCGCACACACGCGCGGGGTAACTCTCATGTGTGACCGTTGGCACACCTTATGGGTAAAGACCTATTCAAATAGTTTGTGATACGGTTCACGAGACCCGGCGACAGTGCCGAAAGACCGTAGTGCGACGGTCTGTTGGCCCCGAGACCCACCTCGGACCGGGCTTACGCTCGTCCATGACGACACCATCGCCCCCTCCAGAGCAAGCGGAGACACCGCCATGCCGTCGAACGACGCACGCATCCTTCTGCACACCGCCGTACCCTCCGCAGCCGTCGGCGCCGTCGCCACGGTCGTCAGCGGGGTGGTCGCCGGTGGCAAGGGTGCGATCGGTGCCGTCGTCGGCACCCTGGTGGTCATCCTCTTCATGGGGATCGGGCAGCTGGTTCTCCAGCGGACGGCGAAGTCGCTTCCGCACCTCTTCCAGGCCATGGGGCTCATGCTCTACACGGCCCAGCTGCTGGTGCTCTTCATCTTCCTGGCCTTGCTGAAGAACACGACCCTGTTCGACTTCAAGGCCTTCGCCTTCACGCTGCTCGCGACGACCGTGGTGTGGGTCGCCGCACAGGCCCGGGCCTACATGAAGGCCAAGATCACGTACATCGACCCCGGAAACAAGGGGTCCAAGTCGTGAAGGGTAGGGCCGGGATAAAGCCGAGTTCGGCTTCCTGCTATCGTCCGGTGCCAACTGCGGCACTGCGGTCGCGGGCATCCGAAACGGCGCCTGCCCCAGCGAGAGGCTCGACGCCGAACCGCCGCCCCCTTATCCGTAAGACCAGTCCAGTGCCGACCCGCGGCTGCGTGCCGCGCCGACACAACGAGGTTGCCGTACCTATGCGCCACGCTGAAGGAGCCCGCGGTGAGTGCTGACCAGACGCTTGCCTTCGACCCGGATTGCCACATCTTCAGTGGATGTGGCTTCCCGGCGCCGGGCCTGCACACGTTCATGTACGAGCCCATCGCCACGGTGGCCGGCATCGAGATCACCAAGCCGATGCTGCTCGCTCTGCTGGGCTCCATCGTGGTCGTCGGGTTCTTCTGGGCCGCCTTCAACAAGCCCAAGCTGATCCCCGGCAAGATGCAGATGGTCGGCGAGGCCGGTTACGACTTCGTGCGCCGCGGCATCGTCTACGAGATCATCGGCAAGAAGGACGGCGAGAAGTACGTCCCCTTCATGGTGTCGCTGTTCTTCTTCGTCTGGATCATGAACCTCTGGTCGATCATTCCGCTCGCCCAGTTCCCGGTCACCTCGCTGATCGCCTTCCCGGCCGGTCTCGCGCTGATCGTGTACTTCATGTGGATCTCGCTCACCTTCAAGAAGCACGGCTTCGTGGGTGGCTGGAAGAACATCGTCGGTTACGACAAGTCCCTCGGTGCCATCCTCCCGATGGTCGTCGTCCTCGAGTTCTTCTCGAACCTGCTGATCCGGCCCTTCACGCACGCGGTGCGACTGTTCGCGAACATGTTCGCCGGTCACCTGCTGATCGTGATGTTCTCGCTGGCCACCTGGTACCTCATGAACGGCCTGGGCTTCGTCTACGCCGGCGCCTCGTTCGTGATGGTCCTCGTGATGACCGCCTTCGAGCTCTTCATCCAGGCCGTCCAGGCGTACGTCTTCGTCCTCCTGGCCTGCAGCTACGTCCAGGGCGCGCTCTCCGAGCACCACTGAGCCGCACCCGTTCCGTAGCCCCACCCCCGAAACCATCAGTCGTCCGGTGGCCAACCCCCACCGGGTCATTGAAAGAGAAGGAAGTAACGGCATGTCCGCTGCTCTCGACATGGTCAACCTCGCCGCCGGCGCCAAGGAGAACGTCGTCGGCAACGTCGCGTCGATCGGTTACGGCCTCGCCGCGATCGGCCCCGGCGTCGGCGTCGGCATCATCTTCGGTAACGGTACGCAGGCGCTCGCCCGCCAGCCCGAGGCCGCCGGTCTCATCCGTACCAACCAGATCATGGGCTTCGCCTTCTGTGAGGCGCTCGCCCTCATCGGCATCGTCATGGGCTTCGTCTACCAGTAAGCCGGACCGACTGCCCGATTCTTTTTACGGAAGGCACTGATGTGAACGCTCTGCTTCTTGCGGCAGCGGAGGAGCCTCAGCCTCCTCTGATCCCGCATCTCGACGAGCTCGTCATCGGCCTGATCGCCTTCGTCATCGTCTTCGGCTTCCTCGCCAAGAAGCTCCTCCCGAACATCAACAAGGTTCTGGAAGAGCGCCGCGAGGCCATCGAGGGTGGCATCGAGAAGGCCGAGTCGGCCCAGATCGAGGCTCAGAGTGTGCTGGAGCAGTACAAGGCCCAGCTCGCCGAGGCCCGCCACGAGGCCGCGCGTCTTCGCCAGGAGGCGACGGAGCAGGGCACCGCGATCATCCAGGAGATGAAGGCGGAAGGCCAGCGCCAGCGCGAGGAGATCATCGCGGCCGGCCACGCCCAGATCGAGGCCGACCGCAAGGCCGCGTCCGCGTCGCTGCGCCAGGACGTGGGCAAGCTCGCCACCGACCTGGCCGGCAAGCTGGTCGGCGAGTCCCTCGAGGACACCGCCCGCCAGAGCCGCACCATCGACCGCTTCCTCGACGAGCTCGAGGAGAAGGCCGAGGCTGTCCGATGAACGGAGCGAGCCGCGAGGCACTGTCCGCCGCCCGTGAGTCCCTCGACGCGCTGACCGACAACACCCCGGTCGACGCGAAGAAGCTCGCGGACGAGCTGGCCGCCGTCACCGTGCTGCTCGACCGCGAGGTGTCGCTGCGCCGGGTCCTGACCGACCCCGCCCAGTCGGGCGAGGCCAAGGCCGAGCTCGCGCAGCGACTCCTGCGCGGACAGGTGGGCGGCGAGACCGTCGACCTGGTCTCGGGCATGGTCCGTTCCCGCTGGTCGCGCTCGCGTGACCTGGTCGACGCGACCGAGGAGCTGGCGAACACCGCAGACCTCACCGCGGCGCAGAAGGCGGGCGCCCTGGACGACGTCGAGGACGAGCTGTTCCGGTTCGGCCGGATCGTGTCCTCCAGCAACGAGCTCCGCTCGGCGCTGACGGACAAGGCCGCCACGGCCACCGCGAAGGGCACGCTGCTGCGCAGCCTGCTCGGCGGCAAGGCCCACGCGACCACCGAGCGTCTGGTCGTCCGTCTGGTGACCCAGCCCCGGGGACGTAGCCTGGAAGCGGGACTCGAGTCCCTGTCCAAGCTCGCCGCGGCGCGCCGGGACCGGATGGTCGCCGTCGTCACCTCGGCGGTGCCGCTGTCGGACCGGCAGAAGCAGCGCCTCGGTGCCGTACTGGCGAAGCTGTACGGCCGCGAGATGCACCTGAACCTGGACGTGGACCCGGCGGTCCTCGGCGGGATCACCGTGCGCGTCGGCGACGAGGTCATCGACGGTTCCATCGCGGAGCGCCTCGGCGAGGCGACCCGTCGACTGGCCGGCTGACGACAGCGACCACAGCAGCACACAGGCAGTACAGCAACACAGCATCACCAGCGGCCCGGTTGGGCCGTGCAGAGATTGCAGAAGATTCCTGGGGGTCGGCCCCCAGACCCCTTAAGAAACTTCGGGCCCAACAAGGAGAGCAGGGAACCCAGATGGCGGAGCTCACGATCCGGCCGGAGGAGATCCGGGACGCACTGGAGAACTTCGTCCAGTCGTACCAGCCGGACGCGGCCTCGCGCGAGGAGGTCGGCACGGTCAGCCTGGCCGGTGACGGTATCGCGAAGGTCGAGGGTCTTCCCTCGGCCATGGCGAACGAGCTGCTGAAGTTCGAGGACGGCACCCTCGGCCTCGCCCTCAACCTCGAGGAGCGCGAGATCGGTGCCATCGTCCTCGGCGAGTTCAGCGGCATCGAGGAGGGTCAGTCGGTGCAGCGCACCGGCGAGGTCCTCTCCGTAGGTGTCGGTGAGGGCTACCTGGGTCGCGTCGTCGACCCGCTCGGTAACCCGATCGACGGTCTCGGCGAGATCGCGACCGAGGGCCGCCGCGCCCTCGAGCTGCAGGCCCCGGGCGTTATGGCCCGTAAGTCGGTGCACGAGCCGATGGAGACCGGCTACAAGGCCGTCGACGCCATGACGCCGGTCGGCCGTGGTCAGCGTCAGCTGATCATCGGTGACCGTCAGACCGGCAAGACCGCGCTCTGTGTCGACACCATCATCAACCAGCGCGACAACTGGCGCTCGGGCGACGTGAACAAGCAGGTCCGCTGCATCTACGTCGCCGTCGGCCAGAAGGGCTCGACCATCGCGTCCGTTCGCGGCGCCCTGGAAGAGGCCGGCGCGCTCGAGTACACGACGATCGTCGCCGCCCCGGCGTCCGACCCGGCCGGCTTCAAGTACCTGGCGCCGTACACCGGCTCCGCCATCGGTCAGCACTGGATGTACCAGGGCAAGCACGTCCTGATCGTCTTCGACGACCTGTCGAAGCAGGCCGACGCCTACCGCGCCGTGTCGCTGCTGCTGCGCCGCCCGCCGGGCCGTGAGGCCTACCCGGGTGACGTCTTCTACCTGCACTCCCGTCTCCTCGAGCGCTGCGCGAAGCTCTCGGACGAGCTGGGTGCCGGTTCGATGACCGGTCTGCCGATCGTCGAGACGAAGGCCAACGACGTCTCCGCGTTCATCCCGACCAACGTCATCTCCATCACCGACGGCCAGTGCTTCCTGGAGTCCGACCTGTTCAACGCCGGCCAGCGCCCGGCCCTGAACGTCGGTATCTCGGTCTCCCGAGTCGGTGGCTCCGCCCAGCACAAGGCGATGAAGCAGATCTCCGGTCGCCTCCGTGTCGACCTGGCCCAGTTCCGTGAGCTCGAGGCGTTCGCCGCCTTCGGTTCCGACCTGGACGCCGCGTCGAAGGCGTCGCTGGAGCGCGGTCAGCGCATGGTCGAGCTGCTCAAGCAGGCTCAGTACCAGCCGATGCCGACCGAGAACCAGGTCGTCTCCGTCTGGGCCGGCACCACCGGCAAGATGGACGACGTCCCGGTCGCCGACATCCGTCGCTTCGAGGCCGAGATGCTGGCGTACCTGCGCCAGAACCACTCGGGCCTCATGACCTCCATCCGTGAGGGCGGCAAGATGTCGGACGACACGCTGCAGTCCGTCGCCGACGCCATCGCGGAGTTCAAGAAGCAGTTCGAGACCTCTGACGGCAAGCTGCTCGGCGCGGACGCTCCCGCCGTCAACGTCTCGAAGTGACGACGGAAGGGACCTGACTCATGGGAGCGCAGCTCCGGGTCTACAAGCGTCGCATCAAATCCGTCACCGCGACGAAGAAGATCACCAAGGCGATGGAGATGATCGCCGCCTCGCGTGTCGTCAAGGCGCAGCGCAAGGTGCAGGCGTCGACTCCGTACGCGACCGAGCTCACGCGCGCGGTCACGGCGGTGGCCACGGGTGCGAACGACAAGCACCCGCTGACCACCGAGGCGGAGAACCCGAGCCGTGCCGCGGTCCTGCTCCTCTCGAGCGACCGCGGTCTGGCCGGTGCCTTCAACTCCAACGCCATCAAGGCGGCGGAGAAGCTCATCGCGAAGCTGGAGAGCGAGGGCCGGACGGTCGACGTCTACGTCGTCGGTCGCCGTGGTGTCGCGCACTTCAACTTCCGTGAGCGGAAGCTGACCGACACGTGGACCGGCTTCACGGACGAGCCCACGTACGCGGACGCCAAGAAGATCGCGGCACCGCTGATCGAGGCGATCGAGAAGGACACGGCCGAGGGCGGTGTGGACGAGCTCCACATCATCTACACCGAGTTCGTCTCGATGATGACCCAGACGGCGATCGAGGCCCGGCTGCTGCCCCTCAGCCTCGACGAGGTGGCGAAGGAGGCCGGCGAGCCGGACACCCTCCGTCCGCTGTACGACTTCGAGCCGTCGGCGGAGGACGTCCTCGACGCCCTTCTGCCGCGCTACGTCGAGAGCCGGATCTACAACGCGCTGCTCCAGTCGGCTGCCTCCAAGCACGCCGCCACGCGCCGCGCGATGAAGTCGGCCACCGACAACGCGGGAGACTTGATCAACAACCTCTCCCGACTTGCCAACGCGGCCCGCCAGGCCGAAATCACCCAGGAAATCAGCGAGATCGTCGGTGGCACCGCAGCCCTGGCCGACGCGACCGCGGGGAGTGACAAGTAATGACGACCACTGTTGAGACGGCCGCCGCCACGGGCCGCGTCGCCCGGGTCATCGGCCCGGTCGTCGACGTGGAGTTCCCCGTCGACGCGATGCCGGAGATCTACAACGCCCTGCACGTCGAGGTCGCCGACCCGGCCGAGGACGGCGCCAAGAAGACGCTGACCCTCGAGGTCGCGCAGCACCTCGGTGACGGCATCGTCCGCACCATCTCGATGCAGCCCACCGACGGTCTGGTCCGCCAGGCCCCCGTGGTCGACACCGGCGACGGCATCACGGTGCCCGTCGGCGACGTCACCAAGGGTCGCGTGTTCAACACGCTGGGCCAGATCCTGAACGAGCCCGAGGCGGAGTCGGAGGTCGGCGAGCGCTGGTCCATCCACCGCAAGGCCCCGGCGTTCGACCAGCTCGAGTCGAAGACCGAGATGTTCGAGACCGGCCTGAAGGTCGTCGACCTTCTCACCCCGTACGTCAAGGGTGGAAAGATCGGTCTGTTCGGTGGTGCCGGTGTCGGCAAGACCGTTCTGATCCAGGAAATGATCATGCGTGTGGCGAAGCTGCACGAGGGTGTTTCCGTGTTCGCCGGTGTCGGTGAGCGCACGCGTGAGGGCAACGACCTCATCGCGGAGATGGAGGACTCGGGCGTCCTCGACAAGACCGCCCTCGTCTTCGGCCAGATGGACGAGCCCCCGGGCACCCGTCTCCGTGTGGCCCTCGCCGGTCTGACCATGGCGGAGTACTTCCGCGATGTGCAGAAGCAGGACGTGCTGTTCTTCATCGACAACATCTTCCGCTTCACCCAGGCCGGTTCCGAGGTGTCGACCCTGCTCGGCCGCATGCCCTCCGCGGTGGGTTACCAGCCGAACCTGGCCGACGAGATGGGTCTCCTCCAGGAGCGCATCACCTCGACCCGTGGTCACTCGATCACCTCGATGCAGGCGATCTACGTCCCCGCCGACGACCTCACCGACCCGGCGCCGGCGACCACCTTCGCCCACCTCGACGCGACGACGGTTCTCTCCCGTCCGATCTCCGAGAAGGGCATCTACCCGGCCGTGGACCCGCTGGACTCCACGTCCCGGATCCTGGACCCGCGTTACATCGCGCAGGACCACTACGACACCGCCTCGCGGGTCAAGGGAATCCTGCAGAAGTACAAGGACCTCCAGGACATCATCGCGATCCTCGGTATCGACGAGCTGAGCGAGGAGGACAAGCTCGTCGTCCACCGCGCGCGCCGTGTCGAGCGCTTCCTGTCCCAGAACACCCACGCGGCGAAGCAGTTCACCGGTGTGGACGGTTCGGACGTTCCGCTCGACGAGTCGATCGCCGCGTTCAACGCGATCTGCGACGGTGAGTTCGACCACTTCCCGGAGCAGGCGTTCTTCATGTGCGGTGGCCTTGAGGACCTCAAGAACAACGCCAAGGAGCTCGGCGTCTCCTGAGCCCCGTGCTCGCCCGAGGGGGGCGGGATCCGTCCCGTCCCCCTCTCCACGCCCCCTAGAATTGACCCCAACACCCGGCACGACCGCCGGGTGGTGACCCGAGGAGCCACCCTTGGCTGCTGAGCTGCACGTCGAGCTGGTCGCCGCGGACCGGAGTGTCTGGTCCGGCGAGGCCACCCTGGTCATCGCGCGTACCACCTCCGGCGACATCGGCGTCATGCCCGGCCACCAGCCGCTGCTCGGTGTGCTGGAGTCGGGCCCGGTGACCATCCGTACGAGCGAGGGCGGCACGATCATCGCCGCCGTCCACGGCGGATTCATCTCGTTCGCCGACGACAAGCTGTCTCTGCTCGCGGAGATCTGCGAGCTGGCGGACGAGATCGACGCCCAGCGCGCCGAGCGCGCGCTGGAGCGTGCGAAGACGGACTCCGACGCCGCCGCCGAGCGGCGCGCCGAGGTCCGGCTGCGCGCGGTAGCGGTCCGCTGACGGTCCGCGCCGAGTAGGAGTGCCCTCAGCCGCGGCACGGTCCGGAATACTCCGGAGCGTGTCGCGGCTGAGGCGATGCAGATGCAGGTCGTATTCGGTTCTGCCGGCGGTGCCGGCTACGGGACGCAGCGAGGAGGTCGGTGAAGATGTTCCTCGCTCTGCTCGTGTGCGGCCTGGTCGTCGCACTGGTGGTGATCGGGCTCTTCGTCTTCGGCTTGCGCCGCAGACTCATCCAGCGCGCCGGCGGCACCTTCGACTGTTCGCTGCGCTGGGACGTCCCCGACGAGCCGGATCCGACCGGCAAGGGCTGGGTGTACGGCGTCGCCCGCTACAGCGGTGACGAGATCTCCTGGTTCCGTGTCTTCTCGTACGCGCCCCGTCCGCGCCGGGTCCTGGAGCGCTCCTCCATCGTGGCCCTGGAGCGCCGGATGCCGGAGGGCGAGGAGGAGCTCGCGCTGCTCTCCGACGCCGTGATCCAGCCCTGCATGTACGAGGGCGTCCGTCTGGAGCTCGCGATGAGCGAGGACGCCCGGACGGGCTTCATGGCCTGGCTGGAGGCGGCGCCCCCCGGGCAACGGGTGAACGTCGCGTAGGACGTGCAGAAGCGGGGACGGCGTGCTGCGCCGTCCCCGCTTCTTCGTACGTGCTAGCTCAGTCCGCTGTTGATGGCGCCGACCAGCTCGCCGTTGCTGGTGTCGCCGCTGAACTCCCAGAAGAACGCTCCGCCGAGGCCCTGGTTCTTGGCCCAGCTCATCTTCGAGTTCACGGTGGCGGGGGTGTCGTAGCTCCACCAGTTGGTCCCGCAGTGGGCGTACGCCGTGCCCGCGACGGTGCCGTTGGCCGGGCAGGAGTTCTTGAGGACCTTGTAGTCCTCGATGCCCTGCTCGTACGTGCCCTGCGCCGGGCCGGTCGCCGTGCCGCCGGGGGCGGACTGGGTGACGCCGGTCCAGCCGCGGCCGTAGAAGCCGATGCCGAGGAGGAGCTTGTTGGCGGGGACGCCCTTGGCCTTGAACTTGGCGATCGCCTCGGCGGAGTTGAAGCCCGCCTGCGGGATGCCGGCGTACGAGGTGAGCGGGGAGTGCGGGGCCGTCGGACCCTTCGCCTCCCAGGCGCCGAAGAAGTCGTACGTCATGACGTTGAACCAGTTCATGTACTGCGCGGCGCCCGCGTAGTCGGCGGCGTCGATCTTGCCGCCCGTGGAGGCGTCGGCGGTGACGGCCGCGGTGACCAGGTTGTTGGCACCGAACTTGGCGCGCATGGCCTGCATCATGTTCTTGAAGGCGGCCGCGCCGCTGGTGTCGCAGGACAGGCCGCAGGCGTTGGGGTACTCCCAGTCCAGGTCGATGCCGTCGAAGACGTCGGCCCAGCGCGGGTCCTCGACCAGGTCGTAGCAGGACTGGGCGAAGGCGGTCGGGTTCTGCACGGCCTGGCCGAAGCCGCCGGACCAGGTCCAGCCGCCGAAGGACCACAGGACCTTGATGTTCGGGTAGGCCTTCTTCAGCTTGCGGAGCTGGTTGAAGTTGCCGCGCAGCGGCTGGTCCCAGGTGTCGGCGACGCCGTCGACGGACTGGTCGGCGGTGTAGGCCTTGTCGTAGTCGGCGTAGGCGTCGCCGATGGTGCACTTGCCGTTCTGGACGTTGCCGAAGGCGTAGTTGATGTGCGTGATCTTCGACGCGGAGCCGGAGGTCACGATGTTCTTCACGTGGTAGTTGCGCCCGTAGACGCCCCAGTTGGCGAAGTAGCCCATCTTCACGGCGTTCGGGAGGGGCTGGCCGCCGCCTCCGCCGGTGGTGCGGACGGCGACCGGGCCGGCGGCGGGGCCGGTCTGGTCGGCCGTGTCGCGGGCGACGACGGTGTACGAGTAGTCGGTGCCGGCGGTGAGGCCGCTGTCGGTGAACGTGAGGCCGGTGGTGGTGGTCACCTTGGTGCCGTCGCGCAGGACGTCGTAGTTCTTGACGCCCTTGTCGTCGGTGGCCGCGGTCCAGGTGAGCTTCGCCGAGGTGTCGGTGATGTTGGAGGCGACCGGGGTGCCGGGGGCCGAGGGCGGGTTGTCGCCCGGCTGGGTGGTGCCGTCGCAGGGAGCGCCGTTGATCTTGCAGCCGCTGGGCGCGCCGGGGCCGGCGCCGTTGTAGCCGAAGGAGACGGAGGCGCCGGGGGCGAGGGTGCCGTTCCAGCCGACGTTCTTGGCGGTCCAGTGGGTGCCGGAGCTGGTGACGGTGGCGTCCCAGGCCGAGGTGACGGCGGTGCCGGAGGGGTAGTCCCACTCGACGGTCCAGGAGCTGATGGTGGTGGTGCCGGTGTTCTTGATGGTCCAGTTGGCGCCGAAGCCGGTGCCCCAGTCCTGGGTCTTGGTGTAGGTCGCGGTGGCCGAGGTGGCGGCCTCGGCGGGGGAGGCGAGGCCGACCATGGCGGCCAGGGGCAGGATCAGGGCGGTCAGTCCGGCGGCGGTCCGGTGTCTGAACCCTGCTCTGCGCGTCGGTGCTTGAGTGCTCAACGGTGCTCCTCAAGTTGCGGACGGACAAGGTGGGGGTGGTCCGAAAGGTGCGCGCGCCCCGCGAGCGTAGGAAGGTCTGGACCAATCGTCAAGAGGTCCAGACCAACGTCGGCAAAGAACTGCTAAACCCCCAACTCCTGAGCCAGCACCGCCGCTTGCACCCTGCTCCGCAGCTCCAGCTTCCCCAGCACCTTGCTGACGTGCGTCTTCACCGTCGCCTCCGCCATGTCGAGGCGTACCGCGATCTCCGCGTTCGACAGGCCGAGCCCCAGCGCGGAGAGCACCTCCCGCTCCCGGGGGGTCAGCGCACCCAGTTTCGTCGGGTCCGCCGTGCCCGTCCCCCGCGCCGGGGGGGGGGGGGGGGGGGGCCCCCCCCCCCCCCCCCCCCGGGCCCCCCCCCGCGCCGCGCACCCCCCCCCCCCCCCCCCCCCCCCCCCCCCCCAAAAACCCCCCCCCCCCCCCCCCCCCAACAAAACCCCCCCCCCCCCCAGGACCACACCCCCCCCCCGGCCCTTAA